>URHR01000005.1 GCA_900547725.1 uncultured Eubacteriales bacterium | reverse complement strand
AACAGCGGCAGTTTTCTTTGGTTCTTTCTTTTGCTGCCAAAAGAAAGAACAACCTTCCGGGAGACTGCCGTTCCTCTCACAGCACCAGCCTGACCGTAGTCTTGCCGATCCGCAGCGTATCATTGTTCTGCAAACGGTGCTCGCCGTCGATGCGCTCACCGTTGACGTAGACCTTGGCCCGGTCAGAGAGCGGCTGCACGAGCAGCGCGTCCCCCTGTGCGGCCAACACACAATGCTGCGGGGAGACCTTGCGGTCCGGCAGACAGAGGTCACACTGCGCGGCGTCGCTGCCGATAATCAAGCTGCTTTCCACCATGCCGGCCCAGCGGCTCTCGGCAATCGAGGAGCGCTGGCTCCAGAACAGCGTGACCCAGCGGCGGGGCAAGGCGTTCGGTTCCCCCGCACCGGCCAGCAGATGCTCGGCCTCGGCCTCCTGCTCGGCGGCGCGGTCCCGGCGTCGCACGCCCCACCAACTGCCCAGCAGCACCAGCAGCAGCACCGCCGCAATCAGCAGCGGCACCCGGAACCGGGCAAAATAAAAGGCTCTGTCCCGCGGCCAGACGAATACCTTGAACGTGGCCGTGTCGCGGCTGCTGCTGACGTTGGCCGCGCTCATCTTGCCGGACACCCGGTTCAGCGCTACCGTGTAGTCGCCTTTGTAGAGCGGCTCGATTTCCAGCTCCGCCGTGCGGGCATCCTCGCTGATCGTCACGGATTTGACCTGCACGCGCCAGTTCCATATATCTTTGCTCCGCACCTCATAAAGCTGCGGTTTGTTCGCGTTCTCGTTGATGGGCTGGTTGAAGGTCAGGCGCAGCTTGTCGCGGCGCAGCGTTTCGACCTTCGTCACCTGGGGCTTGGCCAGACGGTAGCCCATGTAGACGGTCTGGCTGCTCCTGATGGCGCTGCCCAGCTGCGGCATGGCCAGCGTCAGTGTTTCGAGGCGCTCACCGTAGAGGCTTTCGGGCACCTCGGTCTTGATTTCCAGCGCTGTGGCGAGGTATTCCTGCTTTTTCTTCAGCTCGTCGCCCAGTGTCGAGGCTTCGCACAAAACCAGCCTGCCGTCGGCGGCGCTTTCCAGCGTCTCAAACGCGCCCGGCCTGTCGGTCATCAGGTAGATGTACGCCGCCATACCGATCTGATTGCTCACGTCGCTGGCCAGCGTTGCAAACAGGGTCATATTCGTCAGCACCTGCCCGGCGTCGGTCACGATCATGGCCGCCTTGCGGGGGGCCAGCGCCTGATAGTCGCTTTGCAGCTCACTGTAGACCGCCGAAATCAGCCGGGCCGTGTCCATGCTGCCCTCGACCTGCTTGATGCTGCCCAGCGTCTTGTACATCAGGTTCTTGTCCGACGTTGCCGGCAGCACGCACTCGGTACTGCCTGCCGTCGTGTACAGCATCAGCTGGTCATCGTCGCCCATCGCGTTGATGAGCTTGCGCACTCCGCCGAGCATCGTATAAAACTCCGATGGTGCGATGCTTTTGCTGTTGTCCAGCGCCAGAATGTAGCAGATCGGGTCACTAGCCGCCGCCACAGAGCGGACCTCCAGCCTGCGGTCCCCGAGCGTCAGCTCCGGGCCTGCCGCCTGCACCTTGATGGGTGAGTAGGAGTTGCCGTCCCCGTCCAATGCGTAAAAGTAGACGTCCAGCTCCGGCACATTGACATAGACCTGCTCCATCTTGAAGCTGCCCGCGCCCGACATGCCGACGGTAGTTTCCGCCGCCACGCCGAACGCGCCCAGCGCTGCCAGCAGCAGCACCAGCAGCGTGCAGAGCCAGAGTTTATGCTGTCTCATGGGGTCCTCCCCTCGTGTGGTCAATCACCGATTTTTCTATGCAGGGCGCGCAGCGCCATGATGGCCTTGCGGCGGCGCTTCGTTTGGGCCTTTGCGGTTTTTTGCGGGGCGGGGGCCGCCGGGGCCGTCGGGCGGGTCATCGGCGCGGGGACCACACTGCCGCTCTCCTCGTCGTCCTCGTCGGCCAGCGTGATGCTTGGCATCAGGGGGCGGTGCGGGGTGGGCGGGGGCGGCGTGCCCTCGTCCAGAATCGGCTCTCCCTGCTGGCGCAGGATCGGGTAGGAGAAGATCGCGCCGGGAATCTCCACTTCCTCATGGGCGTCGCCGGGCTGGGGGTTTGGGGTGGTGTCAAAATAATCCGGCGACGGCGTGACGACCGTGTTCGTCCGCGGCTCCTCGTCGTCCAGGCCGGGCGCTACAACGCGGTTCGCGTCCGGGGCGGGCGGCTCCTCCGCGGGAGCTTCCTCGCTGCCGCGCAGCGCAGATGCCGCTGCATCGACCTTGTTGGCCGACAGATCCAGCCGCGGTTCGGCATCCGCCTCGGCCAGCTCCTCCTTATGGGGGACCAGCGGGGCGTTCTGGCTGGCGTACTCCTGCGTTTTTTGCAGTTCCTCGATCATTTTTGCCAGATAGTCCATCATCTCGCCGCGGGTCTTTTCCATCTCCGAGATACGGCTCTTTAGATCCTGCAGCCGCAGACGGTGGGCGTTCTGGATCTCGCGCGTTTCGTCGGTGGCGGACTGCACCATCTTGCGGGCCTGGGCAATGGCCTGCTCACGCGCAAGCTGGTCGATGGCTTCGGCCTTGAGGTTCGTGTCCTTCAAAATTTGGTCCGCATCGTCCCGGGCCTGCTGGCGGATGCGCGCAGCCTCGGCCTCGGCGTCGGCAATGACCTTATCACGGTCCGCGATGACCTGCTGGCGGGCCTGGTCATGGGCGCGGCCCTTGACGCGCAGCGCGGAGTTTGCCTCCTCGCAGCGCTCGGTCAGCTCCTTATTTTCCCGCGTCAGGTCGCTGTTTTTCAGGCGCAGCATATCGACCTGGTTCGTCAGCGAATGGCTGCGCTCCTTCACGGTGGAGAACTGCGTTTCGAGATTGGCGCGGTAGCTTTGCAGCTTATCCACCTGCCCGGCCAGCGTGGCGTTCTGGGTCGAGAGGGTCTGGTTCTGCATGACCAGTCCCTGTGCGTGGCGGCGCAGGGCGTCGTTCTCCTGCCGGAGCGTGCGCAGCTCCGACGTCATGGCGGTCAGGTGCTGCTCATAATCGGCGCAGAGGTCCTCCATGGCCTGATGCACGTCCTCCGGCTCATAGCCGCCAAAGCGCGCCTTGCGCATGCCGCTCTGCTCTATGTAATTGTCGATGTCGATTTTGGGCATTGGTAACTACTCCCAACTAAAATTTACATATACTCCATTTTATTATAGAGCAAGATGTGACGTAAAGCAAGGGAAAAGGCAAAAAAGGCGCTGTTTTGCCGCACACAAAAAAACCGCCCGCTCCATGGCGGAGCGGGCGGCGAAAAGCCTAATGATTCAGTTCAAATCAAGCGTTGGCCTGGGAAGCAGCAACAGCGCAGGCGACGGTCATACCGACCATCGGGTTGTTGCCGGCACCGATCAGACCCATCATTTCGACGTGCGCGGGAACGGAGGAAGAACCTGCGAACTGCGCGTCGGAATGCATTCTGCCCATCGTGTCGGTCATACCGTAGGAAGAAGGACCTGCAGCCATGTTGTCGGGATGCAGGGTACGGCCCGTTCCTCCGCCCGATGCGACGGAGAAGTACTTCACGCCGTTCTCAACGCACCACTTCTTGTATGTGCCGGCAACTGGATGCTGGAATCTGGTGGGGTTGGTGGAGTTACCGGTAATCGAAACGCCGACGTTCTCCAGCTTCATGATCGCAACGCCCTCTGGAACGTTGTCCGCACCGTAGCACTTGACCGCCGCGCGAGGACCGTTCGAGAACGCCTTGGTCTCCACGACCTTGACCGTCTCGGTGTAGGGGTCGAACTCGGTCTTGCAGTAGGTGAAACCGTTGATGCGGGAGATGATGTAAGCCGCATCCTTGCCAAGACCGTTCAGAATCACGCGCAGGGGCTTCTTGCGCACCTTGTTCGCATTCAGCGCGATCTTGATCGCGCCCTCTGCCGCCGCAAAGGACTCGTGTCCCGCGAGGAAGCAGAAGCACTCGGTCTCCTCGGAGAGAAGCATTTTGCCGAGGTTGCCGTGTCCCAGACCGACCTTGCGGTTCTCCGCAACCGAGCCGGGGATGCAGAAGCTCTGCAGACCGATACCGATGTTTGCCGCCGCCGTAGCCGCGCTCTTGTCACCCGTGCGCTCCGCCTCTTTGATGGCGATCGCCGCGCCGACCGTGTAAGCCCACTTTGCGTTTTCAAAGCAGATCGGCTGGGTCTCCTGGACGATGGTGTAAGCGTCAACGCCCTTCTTGTCGCAGATGTCCTTGCATTCGTCGATGGACGAAATGCCGTATTCCTTCAGAACGCCGAGAATCTTTGCCTCGCGTCTCTCATATCCTTCAAACTGTGCCATTTGGTTCTACCTCCTTAGTCCTTGCGGGGATCGATGTACTTCACAGCACCGTCCTCGGGATTGAAACGACCGTAGTGACCCATCGCCTTCTTGTAGGCTTCGTTCGGCTCCATGCCCTTCTTGATGAAGTCGGTCATTTTGCCCAGCGACACGAACTCATAGCCGATGACTTCGTTGTTCGCGTCCAGTGCCATCCGCGTGCAGTAGCCCTCGGTCATTTCGAGGTAACGGACGCCCTTTTCCCGGGTGCCGTACATCGTGCCAACCATGGAGCGCGCGCCCTTGCCGAGATCTTCCATGCCCGCGCCGATGACCAGACCGCCCTCGGAGAACGCCGACTGGCTTCTGCCGTAGACGATCTGCAGGAACAGCTCGCGCATTGCGGTGTTGATTGCGTCGCACACAAGGTCGGTGTTCAGCGCTTCCAGAATGGTCTTGCCGGGCAGAATCTCCGCCGCCATAGCCGCAGAGTGGGTCATACCCGAGCAGCCGACGGTTTCCACAAGCGCCTCTTCAATCACGCCGTTCTTGATGTTCAGCGAGAGTTTGCAGGCGCCCTGCTGCGGCGCGCACCAACCGATACCGTGGGTGTAACCCGAAATATCGGTGATCTGTTTTGCCTGAATCCACTTGCCTTCTTCGGGCAGGGGAGCCGGACCGTGGTCACAGCCCTTTGTGACCTTGCACTGGTGCTGAACTTCTGCACTCATTGCGTAAGGGCATTCACTGACGTTGCTCATTGTTTTATCTCCTTTTTATTGATAGCGGAAAATCAGAGGATGACTTCGCCGTAAACAGTTCCGAACGCGGCGGCGGCGTTGCACTCATCGGTGTCGATGTGCATTGCAAGCGCGTAGCTCGGGCTGACGCGGCAAACCACGTCCTCAAAGATCACGGGGCGGTCGGTCAGCATTTTCACGCTGACAACCTGCTTGTCCTTCACACCGAACGCTTCTGCGTCGGCGGGGCTGAAATGAATGTGCCGCTTTGCGATGATGACGCCTTCGGTCAGCTCAATCTCGCCCGCAGGACCGACCATTTTCAAGCCGGGTGTTCCCGCAAGGTCGCCGCTCTCTCTCACCGGTACGTCACGCAGACCCAGCGCCCGCATGTCGGTGTAGGACAGCTCGACCTGATTTGCGCTTCTGCACGGACCCAACACGCTGACAGCGAGCGTTCCCTTCGGACCGACAAGCGTAATCTTGTCGTTTCCGGCGGCAAACTGCCCGGGCTGGCTCAGCGGCTTTCTGACGGTCAGTTCCGCGCCCTTGCCGTAAAGCACCTCAACCGCTTCTGCGGTCAGGTGGATATGGCGCGCGGAGGTTTCAACCAAAACCTTGTTTTCCATCTTTTAAACCTTCCTTGTTTACGTTTTTATGAACACAGAGGAAATCACGGGCATAAAGCCCATACACACTTATTATACCATTTTTCGACCCGAATGTAAAGCCCTTTTTTTCATAATCTCGCTTACATAAGCAAACTTTTTTCTGTTCATAATAATAAAAGAGTCGCAAAAGGCGGAGGAAAAAATGGAAGAAACGGAAAAAGAAACCGGAAAAGAACCGGAACGGGCAGAAACGGCGCAGGAGCGAACCCACGCGGCGCTCTCGGATATCTGCGGATACGGAACGGCGGTTGCGGAGAACCGGCGGGAACATTTTCAGTGCATCTCGGTCATCGGGCAGGTGGAGGGGCACTACCTGTTGCCGGACGGGCAGAAGGCGACAAAATACGAGCATCTCATCCCGCTCCTTGTTTCCATCGAAGAGGATGACGGGATCGACGGGCTTCTGGTCATGCTCAACACCATGGGCGGGGATGTGGAGGCGGGACTTGCCATTGCGGAGATCATTGCTTCCATGACAAAGCCCAGCGTGTCGTTGGTACTGGGCGGCAGTCATTCCATCGGTGTTCCGCTCGCGGCGGCGGCAAAGCGCTCGCTGATCGTGCCGAGCGCCACCATGACCCTGCACCCCGTTCGGGTCAACGGCATGATTATCGGGGTGGAGCAGTCCTTCCGTTATATGCGGGAAATGCAGGATCGCATCGTCCGTTTCATTTGCTCGCACTCACGGGCAAAGGCGGAAAAGATCAACGAACTGATGATGCGCCCCGACCAGATGGCAACCGACTGCGGGACAATTCTGGAGGCGGAAGAAGCGGTTGCGTATGGCATCATCGACGAGGTCGGCGGACTGGATCGCGCCCTTGCAATTCTGCGCGAAATGAAGGCAAAACGCCCGGAAAATAAGAACAAAATCAGTTCTTTGTCTAAAAAAGGAGAAAAAGACTGAAAAAAAAAAGCGGAAAGAGGAAGGGAATCGTCACAGGGGTCTTGCATTGCGGGGAAAAATGTGATATAATTTTATGGTATGTTCTTTTTGGACGTTGGGAATCGTTCCGATTTCCTGCGCCGAAGTCATAAGAAAGGTACGGTTACCCCATTGAAAGAAGTGTTCAAAACCCGTTCCGGCGAGGGGATTCCCTGTCTCAGCCCCGATCAGGCGGAAACGCGGAAATACCTGTCGCAGGAAACGCTCGACCGGATGCACCTGATGCCGAAAGGAGATCCCGTCGCTTATTCCGAACTGCCGGACGGAACTTCGGTTTACTACTATGACCCCATGCGCGTCTCGGAAGCTCCGCCCGAAAGTTGGTACAGCCCGCGCAAGCTCCCGCTGACAGACCCGATCACACTGGAGTCCGGCAAGGAGATCGGCAGACTGAATATCAAACGGGCGGCTGCGCTCGGCTACTATACCGCCGAACGCCTCTCCCAGATGCACTACGATATCACCGCCGAGCCGGTTGCCTACGCACGGCGCAAAGAGGGAAAGATTGTTTATCTGTTCTCCAAGCGGGAGGCAACCCGCCAGCCGCGGCTTTGCGTGGAGTGCGGAAAGGACGTCCGCTATATGCGCAAGCTGTGCAAAGCCTGCTTTGAGCGCGATCTTGCCGCGCGGCGAAGAGAAGGGGACGCGCACAGAGCCGCTTACTACCACATGAAACGCGAGCGGGTTCTGTTCTTCGATCTGGAACTGACGGGCGTTTACGATCACGACGAAATTATTTCCATCTCGATTCTGGACGCAACGGGAAAGGTCATCATGGATACCTACGTCCGCCCCGTACATAACAAAAAATGGAAAAAGACCGAGAAGATTCACGGCATCACTCCCGAGATGGTTGCCGGTTCCCCAACGCTTGCCGAGCTGACCCCGCAGATCAAGGAGATTTTCGCAAATGCGGACAACCTCATCGCCTATGGGGTGTCAACCGATTTCAGCCATATCAAAAAGATTTACGATACCGAGGAGGAGCGCGCTGCGCTTCATAAAAAAGTTCGTTGCGCCGCGACCGAGTACAGCCGCTTCATGCAGGAGCATCACCCCGAACTGTCGCACACGTCGCTGAGCGACGCGATGCAGTGCCTCGGCATTGCATGGGACGGCGTGGCGCATACCTCCATCGCCGATACCATCGGGTGCATGAAGGTCTGGGAGGCGCTCTTCCCGCACTATTACGAGGACTGAGGAGGAAGAAGGATGGATTCGATTTTCGGTCTGGATCAGGCCTGCACGGACGAGGGCATGAAGCTGCTCACCACGGTGCATGACGACGCGGAGATGGCGATCGTCTGCGGCATTCTGGAGGACGAGGGCATCCCGTATCTCACCAAGGATCGCGGAAGCGGCGGCGCGGTGCGCGTGATCGCGGGCTACTCGATGTACGGAACGGATATTTCAGTGCCCGAGGAAAAATACGATGACGCTGTGGCGGTTCTGGACGCTTACCGCAACGGTACGCCCGTGGAGGATGACAACGGCGCGGACGAAGAGCCGGACGCGGAGGATTGACATGAAAGAAATTCTGCTGTGCAAGTACGGGGAGATCGTCCTCAAGGGCGCGAACCGGAAATATTTTGAGGATATGCTCTGCAAAACCCTGCGTTTCCGCGCGAAGCATTACGGAAAGTTCCTGATTACGCGTTCGCAGAGCACCATTGTCATCGAGCCGCAGGACGACGCGGCGGATCTCGACGGGATGTTCGAAACCGCAATGAAGGTGTTCGGCATTGTCGGCATCAGCCGTTGCGCGGTCTGCGAAAAGAATATGGACGCCATCCGCGAAACGGTGCGCTCCTATGTGCCGCAGTTTCTGGAGGGCAAAAAGAGCTTCAAGGTGGCGGCAAAACGCTCGGACAAGCGGTTTCCTCTGGATTCCATGGAGATCGGACGGGAGATCGGCGGAGAAATTCTGTCGGTCGTTCCGCGCATCAAAGTGGATGTCCACGACCCCGAAATTACGGTTCACGTGGAAATCCGCGAGCTCGGTGCTTATATCCATGCGGGGCAGCTTCCCGCGGCGGGCGGACTGCCTGTGGGAACAAACGGCAAAGCCATGCTTCTGCTCTCGGGCGGAATCGATTCTCCCGTGGCGGGCTACATGATCGCCAAGCGCGGCGTGGAGATTGAGGCAGTTCACTTCGAGTCCTTCCCGTACACGAGCGAACGCGCACGGGAAAAGGTGTTCGAACTGGCGCGCATCATGGCGCAGTATACGGGGAGCATCAACCTGCACGTCGTGTCGCTGACGCATATTCAGGAACTGCTGGTCAAAAACTGTGAGGAGGATTACTTCACACTGGTTCTGCGGCGGTATATGATGACGATTGCCGACCGACTGGCGCACAGTCTCGGCTGTGGGGGACTGGTCACGGGGGAGAGCCTCGGGCAGGTCGCGTCGCAGACCATGCAGGCGCTCGGGGTAACCGACCCCGCAACCACGCTGCCGGTGTTCCGCCCGTGCATCGGGTTGGATAAAGAGGAGATCATCCGCGTGGCGCGGAAGATCGGAACGTTTGAGACTTCGATTCAACCGTATGAGGACTGTTGCACGGTCTTTACGCCGAAACACCCGAAAACCCGCCCCGAGCTTGACAAGGTTCTGGAACAGCAGAACCGACTGAATTTTGAAGCCCTTGTAGAGGAAGCCATCGCGGGCGCTTATGTACAGCGCATCCGCATCGAATTCTGAAAGATTCGGAAGGAAAGGACAGAAACCATGGAGAACAGGAAACAGAAATACTATCATATGACCGTTGCGGGTCTGGAGCGCGATCTGCCGATCTGCCCGCTGAACGACAAGCTGCAGATTGCGGGCTTCGTCATTTTCGGCGATCCCGAACTGACCACCGCCTGCGCGGCGGAACTGAACGCACGTGTGCCTGAATACGACTACGCTATCAGCGCTGAGGCAAAGGGGATTCCGCTTGTGCATGAAATGGCACGTCTGGACGGCAACCGCCGCTATGTGCTTGCACGCAAAGCGCCAAAACTCTATATGACGGGCGTGTTCGGCGTGGAGGTCAAGTCCATCACCACTTCGCAGGCACAGCATCTGTATCTGGACGTGACCGACGCGGAACTGATGCGGGGCAAACGCATTCTGATTGTGGACGACGTGGTGTCCACGGGCGAATCGCTTCACGCTCTGGAAACGCTGGTCAAAGAGGCAGGCGGTATCATCTGCGGCGAGGCAACCATTCTGGTTGAGGGCGATGCGGACGAGAAGTTCCCGAACCTGATTCACCTCGGAAAAATTCCGCTGTTCGACAGCGAAGCCAACGTCATCGGCGAAAACCCGAATCCCACCGCGTATGTGAAAGAATGAGAGAAAGAGGGCATACATCATGAACAGAACCTATATTTCGGATATCACCCCGGGCGCGACCTGCCGCATCTCGGGCTTCGTTGAAAACCTGCGCAACAAACGAACCATGGCGTTTCTCGTCATCCGCGACATCAGCGGCAAACTGCAGGTCACGCTCGAGAAGGAGAAGAACCCCGAACTGGCGGCACTGGTCGACCAACTGACCATTCATTCGGTCGTGTCGGTTGAAGGACCTGTGGTTGCCAACGAATACGTCAAGATGGGCGGCATGGAGATGCTGCCCGAGAAACTGGAGATCGAGTCGATTGCCGATGCGCTTCCGATCAAGGACGATTCCGAGATCGATTCGCGTATGGACTACCGTTGGATCGACCTGCGCCGCGAGGGCAATCAGCTGATGCTGAAGATGCAGACGGTTCTCACGGGCGCGATGCGGGAGTTCCTTCTGGATCGTCACTTTGTGGAAATCCACACGCCGAAGCTGATTGCCGCCGCGAGCGAATCGGGTTCTGAGGTGTTCGAGGTCAAGTACTTCGACACCAAGGCGTACCTTGCGCAGTCGCCGCAGTTCTATAAGCAGATGGCAATGGCGGCGGGACTGGATCGCATCTTTGAAACAGGTCCTGTATTCCGCGCCGAAAAGTCCTACACCAACAAGCACGCAACCGAGTTCACGGGCTTCGATCTGGAGTTCAGCTATGTGTACTCCGTGGAGGAGGTTATGCACATGGAGGAGGAACTTCTGACCTATGCGTTCGGCAAGGTTGCGGAAGCCTGCGGCGAGGACATCAAGCGCCTGTTCGGCAAGGAGGTCATCGTTCCCACGATGCCGTTCCCGCGCATGAAGCTGAAGGATCTCTACAACGAGTTGGAAGCGCGCTACGGCTACAAGGTCTCGGACGATGCAAAGGGCGACCTGACCACCGACGCGGAGCATCTCTGCGCGAAGTTCTCGATGGAGAAATACGGGAGCGAATTCCTGTTTGTCACCGACTACGACGCAAAGGAGCGCGCCTTCTACCATATGCGCGACGAGAGAGGCGTTCCGATGGGCTACGACCTGATCTGGCGCGGGTGCGAAATCACCACGGGCGCGGTTCGCGAGCATCGGTACGAGGTTCTGAAAAAGCAGGCGGACGAAAAGGGACTGGCAAAGGACGTGGAATTCTACCTCCAGTTCTTCCGCTATGGCTGCCCGCCGCACGGAGGCTTCGGACTCGGCGTGGATCGCCTGACCATGCTTTTCCTCGGGCTGTCGATCAAGGAAGCGGAGTTCCTGTTCCGCGGACCGAACCGGCTGACCCCGTAAGTCCGTATGAACAAACCCGAACTGTTGTCCCCTGCGGGCAACTACGAAAAAATGACCGCCGCGCTGGAATACGGCGCGGACGCGGTCTATCTGGCGGGGCGCGCCTTCGGGATGCGCTCCGCCGCCGACAATTTTTCGGTGGAGGAACTGTACGCCGCCGTCGACGACGCGCACGCGAGAGGGAAGAAGGTTTACCTCACGGTCAATACCATGCCGCATGAGGACGAATATCCCGCCCTGCGCGAGTATCTGACGTCCCTGCGCGGATGCGCGATCGACGCGATGATCGTTGCGGATCTCGGCACGATCGCAACAGTGCGGGAGATCCTGCCCGAGACGGAAATCCACATCTCCACGCAGGCAAGCATCGTCAGTTCCGCCGCTGCACGCGCCTATGCCGCACTTGGGGCAAAACGTGTGGTGTTGGCGCGGGAACTGACGCTGAACGAGATCCGCGCCATCCGCGAACATCTGGATTCCGCAATTGAGTTGGAAGTTTTCATTCACGGCTCGATGTGCGTGTCCTACAGCGGGCGGTGTCTGCTTGCCAACGCGCTCAACGGGCGGGACGGCAACCGCGGAACCTGCACGCAGCCCTGCCGTTGGAACTATACGCTGATTGAGGAAAAGCGCCCCGACAGCCGCATTCCGATTGAAGAAACCAACCTCGGAACTTTCATCATGTCGTCCAAGGATCTGTGCATGATCGAGCACATTCCCGAACTGTGCGAAAGCGGCATTGCCTCCCTCAAGATCGAGGGCAGAATGAAGAGCGCCTACTACACGGCGGTGGTCACAAACGCCTACCGCATGGCAATCGACGCATATTGCGCAGATCCGACGGGTTACCGTTTTGACCCGCGCTGGTTGGAGGAACTCGAGAGCGTGTCGCACCGCGAATACGGAACGGGGTTCTTCTTCTCCAAGCCGATGGAAGATCCCGCACTGGTTTCCACCTGCGGGTACATCCGCGAAAAGGCATATTTCTCCACCGCCACCGAATATCATGAAGAAGAACTTGCCGCCCTTGTCGCGGCGGGCATCCCCGCGGAAACGGCGGACGGCAGACTTTACCGCTTCATTCAGCGCAACAAGCTGTCGGTCGGAGAGGGCGCGGAGCTGATCTCCCCGGGGGAGGTCGGGCGCGCGTTCCCGGTGCGGGAGTTGTACGGAGCGGAAGGGGAGCGGTTGGAATCCACGCCGCATCCGTCCATGATCTATTGGTGTCGCGTTCCGTTCCAAGTCCGGGCGGGCGATATTCTGCGTGCCGCCGAGGGGCGCGGGCTTGAAGTGCGCGCCAAGGATCGACTGAAAGGAGACAGCAACCGGACATGATTATCGAATTTCTGAAAGCCTTGCTTTACGGCATCGTGGAGGGCATTACCGAGTGGTTGCCCATCAGTTCCACCGGGCATCTGATTCTGCTGAACGAGTGGTTGCCGTTCCGGTTTACCGACAACGCGGAATTGGCGGCGGAATTCTGGCAAATGTTTGAGGTGGTCATCCAGCTTGGCGCAATCCTTGCCGTGGTGATCCTCTTCTGGAATCGTCTGTGGCCGTTCGGAAGCCGTAAGACATCGATTGAAAAAAAGCAGACGTGGTCGCTCTGGCTCAAGGTGGTCATCGGTTGCGTTCCGGCAGGGCTTGTCGGCGTGATCGGGGATATGATTCTCGAAAAGATCAGCGGAAAGAGCATCGACGGTTGGCTGTATAACGCGGTTGTCGTTGCAATCGCGCTGATCGTTTACGGCGTGGCGTTTATTCTGATCGAAAAGCTGAAAAAGCCGGATTCCGAGCGGATTCACAGCACGGCGGAACTGGACTGCCGGACAGCGCTGCTCATCGGACTGTTTCAGATGCTCTCGATCATCCCGGGCACGTCGCGTTCCGGTTCTACCATTCTCGGCGCAATGCTGCTGGGGCTGTCCCGCACCGCCGCCGCAGAGTTCTCCTTTTTCATGGCGATTCCCGTCATGGTGGGGGCGAGCGGCGTAAAGGTTCTGGGATTTGCCTCCTACCTCTCGGAGAGCGGCACGAGCCTGCCCGCCGTGGCATGGGGCGCGCTTGCCATCGGTTGCGTGGTGTCGTTTGCCGTGTCGATGGTGGTCATCCGATTCCTGATGGACTTTGTCAAGCGCCACAGCTTTTCGGCGTTCGGTTACTACCGCATCGCGCTCGGCGCACTGGTGCTTCTGTATTTCGGGTTGGTGAAATAAATGACCCGCGAGCGGCTGAAAATTCCTTTTCCCGTAATCGTGGAAGGGAAGTATGACAAATTGCGCCTGGAATGCGTGATGGAGGGACAGATTCTCACAACCGACGGCTTCGGCGTTTTCAATGCGCGGGAGAAAACGCAGCTTTTCCGCGCACTGGCGCAAAAAACGCCGCTGATCCTGCTGACGGACAGCGACGGCGCGGGAAAGCTGATCCGCTCGCACCTGACCTCCTGCCTGCCTGCGGGGCGGCTGATTCAGCTGTATATCCCGAAGATCGCGGGAACGGAGCGGCGCAAAGAGCATCCCTCCGCAGAGGGAACGCTCGGCGTGGAGGGGATGGAGCAATCCCTGTTGTATGACCTGCTCGCACCCTACGCGGACGAGGCGGCGGTTCTGCGCGCCGCAGAAAACCCGCTTTGCAAGGCGGATCTGTTTGAGGACGGTCTGACGGGATGCCCCGACAGCGCCGCGCGGCGGGACGTCTTTGCGGAGCGCTTGGGACTGCCCGCGGGCATG
Organism: uncultured Eubacteriales bacterium; assembly: GCA_900547725.1. GTDB lineage: Bacteria > Bacillota > Clostridia > Oscillospirales > CAG-272 > UMGS1865. The sequence continues at coordinate 38,430 of URHR01000005.1, read as the reverse complement.
ACCCCGAACGCCTTTCTTGCCGCCCTGCGGGTGCTGTTGACCTACGACGACTATCTGCGGATGGTTGGGAGAGAATAACGAAATTATTTTGCAATTAAAAACCGATATTCAGGGGGCTTTTGCGCGCCCTCGGACCACTGACAAAGGGCACAGAACGTATGTTCTGTGCCCTTTGTCGTACTTTAGGCATCCCCGCGCAATTCACGATTGACACACTCACTCGCGCCTTTTCCGTGATCCTTCAGCGTGTGACCTCAAAGGTGATAACGCCGAACGGGGGGATATCGTCAAGCAGAACGCGGTCACCGTCAAGCCGCCCGCTTCCGGAGAAGAAGGTGACGGAGCGGTAGCTGTCGCCGAGATGAATTTCCGTGTCGAGCGCTTCGTCCTCGAACAGGTTGAACAGCCCGACCGCCAGTGCGCCGTCGTTCTCCTTGCACATCAGGTAAAGATCGGGAGACCCCGAGGTCCACGCGGGCAATTTCCTGCCGGAGACCCATTCCGCAGCGCGGGCGAGCAGGCGCGAGCGCCCGTAAACGCGGTGGTAGCGTTCAACCGAGCCATAAGCCTCAGAGCAGAGGACAAAGAAGCGTTGCCCCGCCGCGTTTTCATAGCGGTAGGAGGTGGCAACGGTGACTCCGTCGGGGGAGAGGGCGGTCGTTTCGGGAATCGCGGACGCGTCCGTTGTGAAATTCCGGATTGGCTGATCAAAGGCGCAGATGTGGAAGCCGTCCGCAAGGTAATGTTCCATGTCTGCCGCAAAGCCCTTGCCTTCGCCGCGCAGACCCACATCCAAGCCGCGCGCACTCAGAATTTCCGCCGCGCGGGCGTCCAGAAGCAGACCCTTGCCAAAGTCCGTCTCGGGCAGGTATTTCGCATTCTCCCCGAACACCGCGATTCCCGTGCCGTCTCCCGCAAAGACCGTCGGCAGCCCGACGGGGGAGAGAATTTTGGAGGACGGGTTGAAGCAGGTCAGTTGCAGATCGTAGCTTTTGTTCTCAAAGCGCTCCGGAATGTCCATTCTGTCATACTTGTGCGGAACTTCGAATACACGGATTCCACAGGGGCACTTGTCGTCAAAATGTTCGGCAATCGCGCGGTAGAGCGGCAGATTCCGCATATGCCGTTTGAAATAGCCCTGTTCGTTTTCCGGTTCGGTGGAGTATTCGAACAGGTATTTCAGATTGTGAACGGCGGGGTCGGCAATCGCGCGGGCGAGGTCAAAGCACTCCATATAGGAAGCGGCGCAGTTCCAGCGCGGGCGGGGATAAGCGTCACCCTCCCACATCACTTCCATGTCGGGTTTCGCGAATGCCGCAGTCTGGAAGCGCTCAAACTCGATGATATCCTCCATCCGACAGCCGAACGAGCGGTGATCCGCCCAGTAGGGCGCGCCGCTTGTGCGCAGGAACGGCTTGGTGTTGCCGGCAAACGCACGGCTGACCGTTTCGGGGTCTGTTCCGTCCGTCTCCCACGAGGAGGGAGCGGAGCAGACCGCTATACGAACCGATGGGTTCACGCGATCCACCGCCGCGCGCATCCGCCGGGCAAAGCCGACAAGGGACTCGGCATTGACCTTCAGAAACGCGGAGCGGATCGTGTTCTCTCCGCCCGAGAGCGTGGCGCGACGCAGATCCGCGGCGCTGACCTCGTGCCCGACCCGTTCCGAGACCGCGCGAAGGTGGAGCGGGCAGAAGCAACCGAAATTCCGGTTTTCAAAGCCGTAGCGGAAGCCGTCGTCAATCATCAGAGCGTCTGCGCCGGTTTCCGCGAGCGAGGCGGTGTATGTTTCCAATGCGGATAGGTAGTTCTCGTCCAACGGGCAGCATTTCGCAAGCACCGAGCCGTCGGCAAGCACCTGACGGGTCAATTTCAGCTCGCCTGTTGGATAAATGCCCGGCCAGAACCAGACCCCGGCGCGAATACCCGCGCGGTGGAAGGTCTCGATGTGGCGGCACAGGATCGCCTTCTCCTTGGCGGCCGCGACGGGGTCTCCCCACGGCGCTTCGACTGCGAGAAAGGTCTGACCGACTCCCATTTCCTTCAGCATCCGGATGGCGTTCCCGGGCTTCTGCAGATCAAGGGAATCCATCCCGCCGCAGGATCGCAGGGGATAGGAAGCGAACGGAACGGTCAGCCGTTCCCCGGGGTTGAAGGGAGAAGAAGCGCTTTTCATTTGCGATACCTCACAAAATGGATTTGTTGTGATTATATTATAGCAAAAATCAGGCGGCTTGTAAATACAAAAAAAGGGCATAAAATATGCAGATCCCTACTTTTTCGCTTGATCGCAAAAGAGAAAATTTTCTTGCGTAAGAGAAGTCGTTAGCTACGAGCGGAGAAGAATATTGATATTCACCGGTACAACGTATGGACTGATAAAGTTTTATATGATCAAAGCCTTTTTTGAAATATACAAGTGCTGTTTCGGTGTGATTTTGACGAGCATCAAATACTGCCGCGTGCAAATAGAGCCGTTCTACATATACACGTCTCCTTTTTCTACCCGCTAACCGCGTGCGTAAAGTGCCACTAAATATACGGATTTTGCCGTTGACTTTTTTGTGCGAATGAAATAAAATAAAAACAGTATAAGCGTGATTTTTGCTTCAATTTCATGTTGCCTTGGGGAGGATGTTATGGAACGGAAACGAAAAAGATTTTGCAGAGTCGGCATTTTTTGCCTGTTGAGTGCGTTGCTGCTCGGCGGATGCGCCACGGGAAGCGAGCCGCCCGCAGGGACGACGGAAACCCGTCCACGGGCATATACGGAAGGACCGCCGGAGTCGACCGTGTCGGAAACTGACAGTGGCAGGGTTACCGAAGCGCCGACGACGAGCGGCGAAAAACAGGAGGAGTTACCCAAGGTGGATATTGAAAAGAGCAATGCCGCGCAGAAATATTTTTCGGGAACAACCGACAAAAATGCGGTCTCCTATCAAGCGGGCGAGGAAATAAAATTCACGGTCAGCCTCCGCGCCGACGGCGAATTGGCATCCTGCGCGAAATTCAAATATATCCTGAAGGCGGACGACGGCAGACAGCCCGAGGAGGGCTTTGCGGACGGCAAAACCGGCGTATTCACGCTGACAACCAAGCTTGACATTCCGGGGTTTGTAAATCTGCAGGTCATTGCATGCAACAAGGACGGCAACGCGCTGAGCGGCGTGAACTACTTCAAGGGCGGCGCGGGCGTTGAGATTGAGAAACTTCAGAAAGCGAAAGCAGAACCCGACGACTTTGATGCCTTCTGGCACTCCCAACTGGAAAAACTGGAGGGGGTCACGCCCGAGCTGATGGAAATCAGAGAGGTGACCTCGCCAGATGCCGTGTTTACGGTTTATGCCGTGAAAATCCGCTTCACCGAGCAGAACACGTGGGGGAATTACGTCTCGGCGTACCTCTCTGTGCCGAAGAACGCGAAAGTCGGCTCGCTGGTTCTGAACGTGAACTATCAGGGCGCGGGTGTTTCCGACCTGAATAAGCGGTGCACGAAGGGACAGGCTATGCTGACGGTCTCGGCGCACAGCATGGAGCTCGGGCGGGACAGCTCCTATTACGGCGGGCTGATGAACAGCACCCTGCGGGATTATCCCCATGCCCACAACGCCACGCGGGATACGGTCTACTTCCGCGAAATGGTTCTGCGGGACATTCAGGCGGTGCGGTTTATGAAGCAGTATTTCGGCGAGAGCGGGGCTGACGAACGGTTTCGCGGGCTTTGGAATTCCAAACAACAGCTGATCCTCTCGGGCGGCAGTCAGGGCGGCTTTCAGGCGGTGGCGGTTGCGGCGTTGGAATCGGGCGTTTCGATGCTCGATATCAACTACCCGTGGCTTTGCGACATCGGCGGTTGCGGGACAAACGGGCGGATGGAAAGCACCTTTATGCCAACCTACACACCCGCGTTGGAGTATTACGACACCGTGAATTTCGCAAAGCGGCTGACCTGTCCGACCTACATCGGCATCGAGGGCTTGGGCGATGACATTGCGACCACAACGGGCGTGACAGTATTCTGGAACAGCCTGAATCCGGGCATTGTTCGCCGGATCACCTATGTGCAGAATCAATCGCATTCGCATTTCCCGATCGGGAAAACCGATAAGTTTACGCTGAACGGCACGGTTACGAAAAACTGAACCGAGGCGGAAAGGAGCTTTCTATGAAGCAATGGAACAACAAACTGCTCCGCGCGGGATTGCTTTGCCTTTTGGGCGCGGTTCTTCTCACGGGGTGCGGAGGAGCAACCGAACCGCCCACAGGGACGGCCGAAACCCGCCCGCGGGCATACACGGAAGGGCCGCCCGAGACAACGCAGGCGGGCGGCGAAACGACAACGGATGGAAAAAAGGAAGAGGTGATCCCGAAGGTGGACATTGAAACGGTCAAGGCGGACAAAAAGCTGTTTGTGGGCGTGACCGACAAGAACGCGCTTTCCTATGCGGTGGGCGAGGACATGAAATTCACCGTCCGTCTGACTGCCGACGGCAAAACGGCTTCCTGTCCGAAATTCCAATATGTGCTTGCGGCGGACGACGGCAGGACAACCGAGACAGGGTACGCCGACGGCAAAACCGGCGTGTTTACGCTGACAACCAAAATCGGCGTTGCGGGTTTCGTGAGCCTTCAGGTGACCGCTTGCGACAAGGACGGCAAGCCGATTGACGGCGTGGAGCAGTTCAACGGCGGCGCAGGCGCGGGCGTTTCCGAAATCCGGAAAAACAAGGCAGAACCTGCCGACTTTGATGCATTCTGGCAGTCCCAATTGGCAAAATTGGAGGGAACTGCGCCCGATCTGCTGGAGGCAAAGGAGGTGCAGTCTCCCAACCCCGCGTTTACGGTTTATGCCGTGAAAATCCGCTTCTGCGCGGAGAATACGTGGGGCAATTATGTCTCGGCGTATCTCTCTGTGCCGAAAAATGCCAAGGCGGGTTCGCTCGGACTGCACGTCAACTACAACGGCGCGGGAGTCGGGGATCTGACCAAGGAATGCCGCGCGGGCAAGGTGTCGTTGAATGTGGCGGCGCACAGTATGGAACTGAATCAGCCGTCGTGGTACTATACGAATCTGGCAAACGGCAAGCTGAAACGGTACGGCTTCAACGAGGAATACAATGCCGCGCGTGAAACGGTCTACTTCCGCGAAATGATTCTGCGGGATATTCAGGGAATGCGGTTTCTGAAGCTGTATTTCGGTGAGAACGGATCTGACGAGCGCTTCCGGGGGCTATGGAGCGAAAAAAAGACGCTGACGGTCTCGGGCGGCAGTCAGGGCGGTTTCCAGTCTGCGGCGGTTGCGGCACTTGAACCGGGGATTACGCTGATGACCCTCTACTGCCCGTGGCTCTGTGACATCGGCGGTTGCGGTGCGGACGGCAGACAGGCAAGCACCTATATGCCCGCCTATACCGAGGCTCTGGAGTACTACGACAGCGTGAATTTCGCCAAGCGGATATCCTGTGATGTCTACATCGACTCGGCGGGAATGGGGGATTATGTCGCGACTCCGTCCGGCGTGATGGCGTTCTATAACAGTATTGGTTCGAATGTGACCAAGCGGATTATTTTCAAGCAGAACACCACGCACGCAGGCAGTTCGGGCAATCCCGAAACCTATATGCTGATGCAGAAGCCGGAGAAAACCTGATGCGCGTCGTGATACGTCGGACGAGGGTGTGCTGCACGGACAATCCGATCCTATCACACACCTACACTTGTTGAAAACTTTGCGGGGGATAGCGGCTGTGGGCGGGAGACCGAATCCACTCGAAGCGCCCGACCCGCAGTTGATTCCGCAAAGCGTTTCATAAATCACAAAACATGATGACGGAGGGAAACATGAAAAAGAGAATTAGCTTTTTATTGGCTGCCGTTCTGCTTCTGGCAACCCTGATCCCCGCGCTCCCTGTGTTGGCGGATGGCGAGGAAGCCGTTGCCAATACGTTTAATGTCAACGATACAAATCCGACGATTTCCACGGCGGCGGATTATATGGCGTTCTTTGAAGCGGCCTTCAAAACCGGAGTAGCCGGACAGTTTGAAGGAAGAACCGTTACGCTGTTGCATGATATCACGTTCAATGATACAACAGTGGCGGATTGGTACAAACAAGAAAACGCAGTTAAATTGAATTATTCCAATACCAACTGGCTGTGGTTCAAAGGAACTTTTGAAGGTGGCAATCACACGCTGAAGGGCGTTATCGTGGACGGCTCTTTCCGTGACGGTCAGGCGGGGCTGTTTCCGTATGCGGCATTTGGCGCATCTATCAAAAATCTTACCGTTGACGGCTTCTATGTTCGCGGAACAAATACCGCGAATGACCCCATCTTTGCAAGAGCGGGCATTGGAGGTCTGATTGGGTGTGTCAAAGAAAACCTTACAATAGATAACATTACCATGAAAAACGGTATTGTTACCTGTGCCGAGGGTGGAAAAGGCGCTCTCGGAGCGTTAATTGGTGCATATGCCAACGATGGTGTTAAGAATGCAAAGCTGTCTATCAATAACTGTACGATTGAAGAAAGCGTTCGGGTCTTGAAAGGTGCAAGCGATTGTGCTTTTACGAGTGGATTGATCGGTTATATTGAAGGCGGATTTGCGGCTCATCCTTCTTTCATAGATGTTACCGGGTCTGTTCTTCAGGCGAGTGGGTCTATGGATGCGGCAGTCACATTGAAGCCGCTTGGAATCTATCGCTTCAAGGGAGCAAATGATCCTGAGCAAGGCGCAACTTGGTATGTTGAAAATTCAAGTAACGGGTACAAACAAGGCGTTCCCATGAATACCGTTACCACTGTAACGAATCCATTGGGAGATAACCACTTTGCCTTTGCCGATTATACAGAATCTTATAATCAAGCGATTATTAACAGCGGTTGCTACGGCGCATCCGCAATTCCGACCGTGAAACTCGTTGGCGTACAGCCCGCAACGGACGGCAGCAACGATCTCCGCTTTGTGGGTCTGATTAAAAAGGTCGACCTTAACCTGATTACCGCGCTCGGCTTTGAAATCACCGTTGGCGACAAAACCGTCGGCACGGATGCGATCAAGTGCACGTGGCTCTATGAGTCCATCAAGGAAAACGGGAAAGACAAAGCAGCTCCCGAGGGATACTATTTCTTCACCTTTGTTGTAACCGATGTTGCGGATGGCACGGCATTTACCGTGAAGGCTTGCACAACCGTGGACGGAAAGGTCTGCGCTACGACTGCGGGCGCTTACACGCACACCCGCGCGGCGTCCTGATTGGAAAGGAGTACCGAAATGAAAAAACTGTATGCAAAAGCCGAAATGAATGTTGTCACGATGGAAATTGATGACATCATTGCGACCTCTGTTTCCGTAAGGGCATTTGATGAGTTGAAGGAGGACAAGGCGGCGTTCAACGACCTGTTCGGCAACTGACCTTAAGTTTCCCGCCGCTCCGTCGGATTATTCGAGTGGAGCGGAGCGGCGGGGATTTTCCGTAGTAAGAAGAAATCAATGATGAATAATGGTGGGATAAAATATATCCCCCCTCATCAGTCACTCGCGTGACAGCTTCCCCCCAAGGGGAAGCCTGCTATGCAGAGTGCTGTACTCTAAATATGATTCCTGTTTTTTCTCGATTCAGGTTGTTTTGGAAAACGAAAAGCGCCTTGACAAAAGGCTTCCCCTCGGGGGGAAGCTGTCGCGTTAGCGACTGATGAGGGGGGATAAATTTGTTCCACCGAACGTCCTGAATGAATTCCTATAGCATCTATTTCCCGCAACTCAAGGAAAACATACGAACGCATGATGTATGAATTCTTTGATTTGCCGTAAATATCCGAAACAGGAGAAACCAATGGAAAACCAACTGATTATTTATCCCGAATTCGATGAGCGCATTGAACGGGACTACCTCTATCATGTCAGCGTAACGCAGGGGACGCGCACCGAAACACTTCCGGTTTACAACCATACCGAAGACAGCCGCGTCAACCGCAACCCGATCGACGGCAGACGCGCCGATGAATTCCGTCGGTTCTCCACCTTCGCATTTGCGGGAGAGGGGGTGCGCGTGGACATTCGGGTCGGACGTGATTTTCATGACTACGCGGTCATGCCTGCGCGGAAGCGCTTCCGTCACAGTTTTAAGGACGGGGTTATCTCGGTTTATCTGGATCGTCCCGACTATTTTGTGATTCGTCTGGACGGCGGGGATCACACCAACCTTGCCGTTTTTGCGGACGCGCCCGAGACCGAGCTTCCTCGCGCGGACGAAAAGACGATTGTGGTTGACCGTTGGCAGGAGGTAGAGGGAGGCGTTCTGACGCTCACCGAGCCTCACACCACCGTTTACATCCCTGCAGGTGCGGTTCTGAACGCGCGGATACAGGTACTTGCAGACGACTGCCGCATCATCGGGCGCGGCGCGATTGTAGATCCCGTGGGGGACATCTACCGCTACAGCGCCGCCGAGCTTGACACGGGAGGGGTGATACTGATAAAGAGCGTCAACCGCACGTTGGTTGACGGCGTTCACCTTCTGGATGCAAAGGCGTTCAACCTTGAGGTCATCGGCACATGGGAGGAGATCTGGGCAACCGACAATCTGGTGCGGAATGTCAAAATCCTTTCCACACAGATGTCGAGCGACGGCATTACCTTCTGTTACTACGCGAAGAATTCCCGCGCGGAGCATTGCTTCGTCTATTGCGGCGACAACGCGTTGGTCTACGAGGAGTATGCGCATTATCGGGATATCACCGTCGGCACAACCTGCAATGCACTTTATCCGCAGACCGATGTTGTGGATTCTTCGGCGGAGGATATCTACGTATTCCGCGCCGACGAGGGATTGATAAACGTTACCATGGGCGGAGAGAACGGGATCACACGCTCGCAGGACCATACCATCCGCAATTTCTCTGCGGTGGATATCACCTTTACGCCGTATTTCCTGTTCGTGGAGCTTCCGAAGTCGAACCCTGCGGTCACAATCGGCGAGGGGCTGACGGTGGAAAACGTCTGGTTGCGGAAACTCTCCGACACGCTGACCTGCGATTTCTATCGGAACATTGCGGCGGGGGACTATAAGGTCACGCTGAAAAACTGCTCCGTGGACGGCATTCTGTTGCGGGACATTACGCCCGAAACGGTCGGCGGTGCGGTAGTTCCTGCCGGGCACAGCTTCCGCTACCTGACCGAGGGGGATTTTGATCCCTGCATTCCGTCCGCGCGGGAAACGGCGGATTACCGGAATACGTTGAATGTCTGTGTCGGGCATTGGCAGATCTTCTTCCCCGAACCGATCCGGTTTGAGGGGGGAGAGATTCTCCTGCCTGCAGAGACTCTGTGGCGTGAACTTCGCGCCGCATGCATGGCGGAGACCGTCCTGCGCGATGGGATTGCTTACGTCCGCGTTTCCGATCTTACGGGGAGCGGCATGGCGAAGTCGGTTGAACGGGCGGAGAACCGTCTGATTCTGACTCCGAATGTTCCTCGCGGCAATCTGCTCCTGCCCGACAGCGGGATTGTTTCGAAGTACACCGAGTACATCTGCTATGCCTCGCATCTGGTGACCCTGCGCGAGAATGGGGAAACGGTTTTCCGCGTGATCAACACGTTTCACCACAAGAGCGTCGGACTCTTCCGCCTGATCGGGGAAGAGGTGCGGAAATACGGCGCGGGGACTTACCGTCTGGACTTTGACGTGCGCTCGCCAGAGGAAAAGCCAATCCGCGCGGCGATTGATTACAGCAACCGTGTCGCCGCAGAGCGATGCTTCCCGCTGACGGCGGCATGGAGCGCCTGTTCCTTGGATGTCGCGGTGCGCGAGGAAGATCTCGACGAGCCGAAGATCGCGATTATCATCAACGGGAACGGTGAATGCGCGGTGGAAGAATTCGACGTAAAGCACCTGTCCCTGACAAAAATCAACTGAACCCCGAAAACGGAGGAATTGCCATGAAATTGCAAACGGTAAGAGCAATCGCGTTCCTGCTCGGAATGCTGACGCTGATCTCCTGCGCCTTGGTCGGTTGCCGCGGCGGAGCGGATAATCCGGGCGAAACCGAAACCAAGCCGCGCGGATACACCGACGGAACAGACGACGGAAACGGAGGCGCAGAGCCGTCCACGCTGATTGTTTATCCCGAGTTTGACGAGCGGATTGAGCGGGATTATCTCTACACGGTCAGCGTGACGCAGGGAGACAAGACCGCAACCCTGCCGGTTTATAACCACACGATGGCGAGCCGCACCACGCGGAGTCCGCTTGACACCTCGGCGGACGAATACCGTCGCTTCTCCACCTTTGCCTTCGACGCGAACGGCGGGGGCGTGCGTGTGGACATTCGGGTCAACACCGATTTTGAAAGCTATTCGGTGATCCCGTCCGCAAAGAAGTTCAGAAACGAATTTTATAAGGGTGTGATTTCGGTCTACCTCGACAAGCCTGACTACTTCATGATTCGCCTCAACGACAAAGACAGCACCCTGCTTGCCGTGTTTGCCGACGAGCCGGAGAGCGAGATTCCCGTCAAAGGGGCAAACACGATTGTTGTGGACGGTTGGCGTGAAGAGGAAGATGGCGTTCTGGAGCTGAACCAAAAGGGGACTACGCTTTACATCAAGCCGGGGGCGGTGCTCAACGCACGCATTCGGATTACTGCTGACGATTGCCGCGTGATCGGGCGCGGCGCAATCGTTGACCCCTTTGGCGACATTTATCATTATGACAAGAAGGATTTGGGCGATCTCAGCGGGATGCTGTACATCCGGAACGCGAACAACGTGAAGGTGGACGGCGTGCATTTGCTGAATTCCCGCGGCTTTAACATTTTCGTGCAGGGAATCTGGGGGCGAACCTATGCCAAGAACAACCGGATAACCAACACCAAGCTGCTTTCCTCGCAGATGACGAGCGACGGGTTGTCCTTCAACTATTACAACCGGAATACGTTGGCGGAACACTGCTTTGTGTATTGCGGCGACAACGCGTTGGTGTATGAGGACGAGGTTCACTACAAGGATATTCTGGTCGGAACAACCTGCAATGCACTTTATCCGCAGACCGACGTCCGCAATTCCTCGCTCGAAAATATTTATGTATTCCGCGCGGATGAGCACATCATTAACTGCGAGATGAACGGTTCCGACAACCAAACGCTGATTGATAACAGCACCGTGACCAACCTGTACGCCTTGGACGTGACCTATACGCGCAGCTTTCTGACCATTGAGAACGTCAAGAATGCAGTTCCTGCCAACGGCGGATTTACCCTGAAAAACGTGTATCTGCCCGACATTGACGGCATCCGGACGGTGTTCTACCAGAACCTTGCAACGGGGAACTACCGGGTGAATTTGGTAAACGTTTCGGTTGACGGCATTCCTGTTTCGTCGATCGCTCCGACCCGGAACACGTATGCGGGAAATTATGCGGGATATGTTTTCCCCGACCGCAATTGGGGTTGGATCGGGTATCCCGACACGCATGAATTCACTTACAGCACGACCGACGATTTCAAAGCGGGGATCAAAAGGCACAGATCGGTGGTCAACTACCAAAACGACCTGAATGTTCTGATCGGCGCATGGCAGGTATTCTATGCCGCTCCTGTGCTCCGCGAAGGAAGCGACATTCTGTTGCCGTTTGAACAGACGCAACGCGAACTGCGCACAGGCAAGACGGCGGAAACGGTCGAGCGAAACGGTATTCCGTATGTCTCCGCTTCCTCGCTGGTCTCCTCGGGCATGGCAAAGAAGGTCGCGACCGACGGCAACCGCCTGATTCTGACCCCGAACGATACGGACGGCAATCTGCTCCTGCCCGATGCGGGAATTCTTTCGCAGTTCACCGAGATCCGCCCGGGGCATATGGAACTGACGGCGAAGCAGGAGAACGGCGCAACGGTGATTCATGTCACGGCAAATGCGGGAAAGACCGATGTGACCGGTATTCATTGTCTGCTGAACGAGGCGGTTAAAAAGTACGGTGCGGGCACTTACCGCGTGACCTTCAAGGCAAAGTCCGATCAGAGTGTACCGCTCACGGTGACGATCGGCTACGGCTTGGAGACGGTCACCCTGAAGTCCGGGAGCGTTACGGTCGGCACAGAGTGGACGGCGGGCAGTCTGGATTTCAGTGTTGCCGCCAACCTGTTGGAACAGCCACAGATCCGCCTGACGATTACGGGCGCGTGGGCGAAGGATCTGGCGTTTGATCTGACCGGTATTTGTCTTGTAAAATTAAATTGATGGCAGAAACGGAACGAAAGCATGAGCAACAGGAAAATCGGGATCTCAATCGGGATTTTACAGGAAATTTACGGAGACAGAAAAGCGTTGGAGATTGCCGCCCATATCGGTGCGGACTCGGTGGACTTCGCAACGCACCGTTTTGATAAGCGGGTCTGGGACTACCGCGAGCCGACCTCAATCTATGCGCAGGGGGACGAGGCGGTTGTGGCGTACTTCACCGATCTGCGCAAATACGCTGAATCGCTGGGGCTGATCGTCGGGCAAACCCACGGGCGCGGCGAGGGTTTCCTCGGCAACAAGGAAGCGGATGATGCACAGGTGGAGAACGCGCGGTTGGATCTGCTGGCGGCAAGCGCGCTCGGCGCAAACGTCTGTGTGATTCACAACCCGACCTCAATTCATCACGGACCGGACCCCGACCCCGTGATGATGCGGGAGCTGAGCTTTGACCAGTTCACGCGGATGCTGCCATACGCGGCAAAGTACCGTGTGAAGCTTGCAACCGAGACGTTCGGGGACGCGGTACAGTACGATTGCGTGGACTTCTTCGGAAATCTGGACGAATTCATGAAGGTCAACGAACGCATCCGGCAGGCGAGCGCGTACCGCGAATGGTTCACCATCTGCATGGACACGGGGCACACCAACAAGGCAAGCCGTTTCGGCTTCCCTAAGCCGCCCGAGGCAATCCGTCGACTGGGGGCAGACATCACGGTTCTGCACCTCAACGATAACGATACGCTGACTGACCAACATAAAATCCCCATGACGGGAACGATTGATTGGGCGGACACCATGCGGGCGCTGGAGGATATCGGCTACAACGGAATCTACAACATGGAGCTGAACCTGCGGCATTTCGGGAGCGGCTTTGAGATTGAGACAGCCGCGTTCGCCGTCAAGGTCATGCGGCATATGCTGGGGAGGAGCTGACGGGATGCGGCTTGAATGGGAAGATCGTATCAGCGAACTCCTGGAGCGGATGACCCTGCGGGAGAAGTTAGGGCAATTGACACAGGCAGAGACTGTGAAGGCAGACCGCGCTGAGGAATTGCGCGAGGCGGTTCGTCGCGGCGAGATCGGCTCGATTCTGATGTCGGTCGGCTCTACGGCGGGAAACACGCCACAGGGGGAGATTGATGTCTCTTTCTACAACGAGTTACAACGGATTGCAGTGGAGGAAAGCCCACACGGAATTCCGTTGCTCTTCGGCAGGGATGTAATCCATGGGCACAGGACGGTTTACCCAATTCCGCTTGCGATGGCAGCAGCCTTTGACCCCGAGCTGGTAAAGCATTGCTACCGCGAAATTGCGGAGGAGGCAGCAAACGATAGCGTGCATCAGTCCTTTGCTCCCATGCTGGACCTTTCCCGCGACCCGCGCTGGGGACGGATTATCGAGGGGGGCGGCGAGGACCCGTATGTCGGCGCACAGATGGCAAGAGCTGTTGTGGAAGGCTTTCAGGGGGATGGGACTGACTGTGCAGGCAGCGTGCTTGCCTGTGCAAAGCATTTTGTCGGCTACGGCGCGGCGGAGGGCGGACGCGACTACTGCCACACGGAAATTTCGGATTACGGGCTGTACAATTTCTATCTGCCCGCATTCCGTGAGGCGATTGAAGCGGGCGTGACCACAGTGATGTCCTCCTTCAACGACCTCAACGGCGAGCCTGTCAGCGCGAACCGTCACTGCCTGACCGAAATTCTGCGGGAAAAGCTCGGCTTTGAGGGAATGGTTGTTTCCGATTACGCTGCAATTCATCAGCTGATCCGCAACGGTGTGGCGGCGGACGACTGCGAGGCGGCGGCACTGGCGCTTGACGCGGGGGTCGACATGGATATGGCGGACTTCTGCTACCTGAACGAGGGCGAGCGGGCGGTTCGCGAGGGGCGGCTTTCGGAGGCCACGGTCGACCTTGCCGTGCGGCGGGTTCTGCGGGTCAAATTCGCCAAGGGGCTGTTTGAAGTGCCGTATTGCGCGCGTCGGACGCTTGATCTCGGCGCGCACCGCGAAAGTGCCCGTGCGCTTGCAGGGGAGGCGGCGGTGCTTTTGAAAAACGAGGGCGGTCTGCTTCCGCTTGCAAAAGATACAAGCCTGCTTCTGGTCGGCGAAGGCGCAGAGGAGCGTCGGGGACTGCACGGAAGCTGGTCGCTGGACGGGGACGCGTCCAAGACCGTAAATTTCTATGAAGCCATGCAGGAAAAGGTGACGCGCCCAGAACAGTTGCACTACGACCGCAATTGCGAATCGAATCGGACAGATGCTGATGTTGTGGTGCTTGCCTTTTACGAGGATCACTACAGCACGGGGGAGAACGCCTGTATTTCCGATATTACGATTTCCGATTACGAGCGTTTCCTTCTGCGGCGTGCAAGAGCGCTTGGAAAAAAGATCGTTGGTGTGTTCTTCTACGGCAGACCGATTGCCATGCAGGGAATCGCGGAACAGTTCGATGCAATTCTGTATGCGTGGCACGGCGGCTGTGAAGCGGCAAATGCGGCGGCGGATCTGCTCTTCGGGGATCGTTCCCCTTCGGGCAGAACACCCGTAACCTTCCCGCGTCTGGCAACGCATCTACCGCTGTATTATAACTGCTATTCAAGCGGGCATGAGGTCAATTCCTATTACGGGGAGAGTATGCCCGGGGGCTACAGGGACAGCCTTGCATCGCCCTATTATCCGTTCGGCTTCGGTCTGACATATTCGGACGTGCGTTACGGCACGCCGAAATGCGAGACACCAATCATGACGGTTCGGGAGGTCAGAGCAGGAAAGGCCTTTCGGGTCACGGCAGAGGTGGAAAACCTCGGCGGACGGGATGCGGTGGAGGTCGTACAGCTTTATCTTCACGACAAGGTTGCGCGGATGTGCCGCCCGTTGCGGGAGCTGAAGGGCTTTCAGCGGGTATCGCTCTGTGTTGGAGAGCGGAAAACGGTCGTTTTTGAAGTCGGTACACGGGAACTGATGTACTACAGCAAAACAGGCGAGTCTGTGCTGGAGACGGGCGAATTTGAGGTCTTCGTCGGTGGGGACTGCCTGACTGACAACAGCGTGACCGTGCGGCTTCTGTAAGCGCGACGGAATTCATTTGTTGATCCGACCGGGTGCTTCAGTCGTATCATAAAAACTTAACGGAGGATGGATATGAAAATCAAACTTTTGGCAATGCTGTTGGCTTTGCTTGCGTGTCTGCTGCCGCTTTCCGCCTGCAAGGGCAAAGGGCGCGGCGACAAACCGCGCGAAACGATTGAACTGGACACAAGCGATGGCTACGACTACGGGAGTCTGGACTACAAGGGCGAGGGCTTTACCTTTCTGCAATGCGACGAGAACAGATGGGGCATGAAAACTGCGCTCGCACCCGAAGCGGGAGAGACGGGCGACGAGGTATCCGACGCGGTGTATTCGCGGAACGTCAAGGTGGAAACGCTCTACAACGTGGTCATCAAGTGCATCAATCGGGACATCTACGAAACCGGCGAGTACGTCAGAACCCAGTGCTTCGGCGGGGACAGCACGGTTGACGCGGCTTACGTGGTCGGCTCTTCGGTGGCAACGCTGATCGGGGAGGGACTCCTCAACGATTTTTCCGAAATGAATGAGGTTCAGATTTACGAGCCGTGGTGGGGGCAGAAAATTCGCGAGGCGTCCCAGTTCGGCGGTTCTTCCACGTTGTATTACGCCCAGAGCGACATTTCGGTTACGGCGTTTGAGCTGACATGGTGCGTTGCCGTCAATCTGGATCGCATTTCCACACTGGATATGGAGAACCCCTACGAATTGGTCAGGGGCAAACAGTGGACAATGGAAAAGATGTTTGAGATGGCGGAGGACGGGATGCAGTCCAATACGGACGGTTCTTACACCTACTCCGAGGACACGGACTGTATTCTCGGCTTTGTGACCTACAACAACTATGCCGCAGCCGGACTGAACGGCGCGGGCTGTTTCCTCACGCAGAAGGATGATATCGGAAATCCCACCTTCACGGGGGAGGGGCAGAAGTTTCTGGATGTGGTGGAGCGCTACGCAACGGCGTTCCATACTCCCGGAAAACTGGTTCACGCGCAGGAGGAAGGCTTCCACTATGAGGACATCTTTGCGGCAAAGCGTTCGCTGTTTGCGGGAATCGAGATCAAGGCGACTTCGGCGTTCCGTGCGGCGGGAATCCATTACGGAATTCTTCCCGTTCCGATGTACGACGACAAGCAGGAGACCTACTATTCCAACGTCAACTATCTTGCGCCTCTGCTTGTGATTCCCAATACGAACAAGGCAGGCGAAGCAACCGGCAGAATTCTGGATACGATGGCATATCTGAGTTACAAGGATCTGCTTCCCGTGTACTACGACAGCAGTCTGTCCTACAAGTCGCTCGGAACGCCCGATTCGGTGGAGATGCTGAACATCATCCGCGATACCAGATGCTTTGAAACGGGGTTGCTGTACGGTTGGACGACGGATTTCTACGTCGATGTGCGGTATATCTTTGTCGGTCTGACGCCCGGCACGAGTGCTTCGACGGCGATCGGTTCTTACCGTGAAACGATTATTCAGGAACTGAACGACTTTATTACCAAGTTGAAATAAAAACACAAAAAGCCCTCCGAAGCCATTTGGCTTCGGAGGGCTTTGAGTCGATTTGTCGGTTTTCTTCAATCCGGATTACAACGCCCGGTTCGGAGGTATCGTTTGCGGGGGTGCCTCTGTGCCGATTTCGCGGTCGCACTGCCCGGGAATGACGAGTCGATCGCCCGCGCGCAGAACCGCGTCGGTGATTTCATAGGCGGTCTCTCTCTCCGAGAATGCGGCGTTGCGCTTCGGGTTTCCCGTCAGAGGTGGCGTAAAGCTGCGTTTGCCACGTGCAGTAATAATCGGGGGATGGGTTGGGGCAAACGGGAATCAGGTTGCGTTGGGTTTGCTTCATTGAGGGGCTTTTTGGCTTTCGGCGTCTGTGAGGTGACTGTTTTGCCGGTTCTTGTATTCGGTCGGCGTACAGCCGTAAATATTTTTGAAATGGCGCAGGAAGCTGCGGTTGCTTTTGAATCCCGATTCCAGCATGACGGTTTCAACGGTCATTTTGGGATTGGTGTTGAGAAGTCTCGCCGCCTCAAGCGCACGTGTCCGCTCGATATAGTTGATGATCGACATATTCATGGTCTTTTTGAAATGGTGGGAAAGGTTCTTCTGGTAGCATCCCGTTTTCTTGCAGATATCAGCCGTGGTCAGATTTCCTTTGAAGTTGTTTTCGATGATGCGCACCGCGTCCGCAACGAGCGAGGAAATGCGGTGGCGCTCATGCAGTCCGCAATGGTTAATGAGCAGATTGACAAGATAGGAACTGAGAAAATACAGTTGTGTTTCGCGGTAGCGCTCGGTCACGTTGCTCATCGGCTCGCCGAACACGTTGCGGTCGTTTATGATGTTCTCCATGATGCGCAGAATGTTCAGAAACGGTTTGTCTCCGATGTCGTCCACAATGGGGGTGCGGAAACTGTTGACATTGAAGATGGACTCGTAGTCGCGGAAATAGCGGCGGGGAACGAGACAGACCATGTATTGCCCGTCCCGAAGATTTTCGTAGTAGTGCGTGGAAAAGCAGGAGACGGCGCAGAGCTGACCCGAGGTCAGGGGATAGGTCACGTCGTCGATGTGCGCGACCGCCTCGCCGTCCAATACATAGATCAGTTCCATGCAGTTGTGAAAGTGCATCGTCACGCCAACGCGCGTTTCAACGGCAATATAGAAAATGTTGTTTCTGTCCCGGTCGTATTCGTAAATGTACATAATTTTCCTTTTCCCGTTTCTGTTTTTTATATCCACAATCATTATACCACGCAGGGGACGGTTCGTCAAGGGAAAAACGAAAAATGCCACTAAACATACGGATTTTGCTATTGTCTTTCCTGCGGGATTGCGGTATAATGAGAGTGGAAATAAGCCGAGCGAATCGGTCAAACTGCGACAATGCGAAGCCGATATCCGTTTCCACACTGTTGAATGTTCCCAGATCGTGCGGTGATTTCCCGAAAAAACCAAACAAAAAACGGAGGAAGACCATGAAAAAAATTCTTGCTGTTCTGCTGATGCTATCCCTGATTTTGGCAATGCTGATTGTTCCGACGGCGGCAGAGGATGCCGTTAGCAACACCTTTAACCCGAATGACGCAAATCCCACCATTTCCACGGCGGACGATTACATCGCGTTCTTCCACTCGGTCTACACCGAAAAGAACAACTACGAGGGCAAGACGATTACCATGCTGCATGACATCACGCTGAACGACACGACGGCGGCAGACTGGTTTGCCAATGAGAACGCGGTGCGCCTTTCCACCACACGGGACACTTGGGCATGGTTCAACGGCACATTTGACGGCGGCAACCACACCCTGCGCGGCGTGATTGTGGAGGGAACATTCCGTATGAACGATGTTCCCTGCGGCATTTTTCCGTATGCGATGAATGCGACCATTAAGAACCTGACGGTTGACGGATTCTTTGTGTGCAGTACCAACACGCTTGTCGCTCCTATCTGGGGGCAGGCGGGCATCGGCGGTCTGATCGGACACGCAAAGAAGAACATCACCGTGGACAACTGCACGCTGAAAAACGGTTACATTACCTCCATCGAGGGCGGCAAGGGCGCGATGGGCGCGCTGATCGGCGTTTACGACGGGGAAATGAGCGAGGCGGAGCGGAAATCGGGTAAGACCATGAATCTTTCGGTTACTAACACCACGGTTGAAGAAAGCGTCATGCTGATCAAGGGCAACAGTGAAGTCGCATATCAGGGCGGTCTGATCGGCTATGCGGAAGGCAACTTTGCAACGCATCCCACGATCTTTGACCTCTCCGCTTCCAGAATTCAGCCGAGCGGTTCTATGGACGAGGTCGTCACGCTTAAGCCGATCGGTCTCTACCGCTTCAAAGGTTCGGATGACCCTACGATGGGCGCGACATGGACTTTGAAAAACGTCAGTACGGCTTTTGAGACAAAGATCGAAATGGATTCTACGGTTGCCGCGGACGTGGATTTTGACAACGACGGAAAACCGTGGACTTATCACGCCTGCACGGACGAATTCAATGAAGCCATCCTCAACAGCCAATGCTACGGCTCAAAGTACAGCGAACTGCAATCCTTTACGGTGACATGGAGCGTGAACGGCGTTACCACTACCGAGGTTTACCCGCAGGGCGCGCTTCCGAGCTTCAAGGGGAGCACCGACAAGCCGATGACCGACACACAGCTGTTTGTATTCACGGGTTGGGATCCCGAATTGGCGCCTGTAACTGCCAACGTGACTTACACCGCAAAGTACGATACGTTTGACAAGGTAAAGGTGACCTGGAGCGTGAACGGCGTGGAGACTGTGGAGTACTACAAGAAGGGTGAAACGCCCAACTTCAAGGGTGAAACGCTCAAGGAGCAGGACGAGCGACATGTTTACACTTTCAAGGGGTGGGACAAGGAAATCTCCGAGGCAACCGAGGATGTGACCTACACGGCGCAGTATGAGACAAAGGCGAAGCTCAGGATTACGTGGGTGATAGACGGCGTTGAGACTGTGGAAACCTATCTGGAAGGCGTGAAGCCCTCCTACAAGGGCAAGCCTACCAAAGCGGAGGACGATGACTACACCTACAAGTTCCTCGGCTGGGATAAGGAGCTGGTAGCCGCGACCGAGGACACGACCTATACGGCGGTGTTTGATAAGATTGCCAAGAATCCCACAAGCGGGGAGGACGAAAAGAAGGACGGTTGCGGAAGCAGCATCTCTGTCGGATTCGTCTCTCTGATGATGATCGGAATGGCGGGCGCGTTCGCATTCCGCAAAAAACATGACTGATCACCTCTGAGGTTGATTGAATGATTGACCGACAAGCCCTCGGATTTTTCCGAGGGCTTGTTGTGTGATACAAGCTTTTACGAAATCATCTACCGGAAAAATACAGAAAAGAGGATAAAAAACATGATACAGAATACACCGCCGCTCGGGTGGAATACGTGGAACACCTTCGGACCGGATGTCAGCGATAGCTTACTCCGTGAAACGGCAGACTTTCTTGTGGACGCGGGGCTTGCCGAGGCGGGCTACCGTTACGTAGTGATTGACGACGGATGGTCGGAAAAGGTTCGCGACGGCGCGGGCAGACTGATTCCCGACAGGAAGAAGTTCCCGAACGGCATCAAGCCCGTGATTGATTACATCCACTCCAAAGGGCTGAAATTCGGTATTTACTCCTGTTGCGGCAACCTGACCTGCGGGGCGTATCCCGGAAGCTATGCGCATGAGTATATCGATGCCGAAACCTTTGCGGAATGGGGCGTGGACTATCTGAAATACGATTTCTGCTACCATACGGGAATGTTGGCGGGGAAGTATTTCTATCGCCGCATGGGTGCGGCATTGGCAAACTGCGGCAGGGACATCGTGTTTAGCGCCTGCTCGTGGGGCATGGAGGAAACACAGGAGTGGGTCAAGACCACGGGCGCGCACCTCTGGCGCTCCACACATGACATCCAGAACAGCTGGGCGTCTATCAAAAGCATCATCGAACAGCAGGCAAGGCTGATTCCGTATGTCTCGCGCGGGTGTTTCAACGATATGGATATGTTGGTGGTCGGTATGAACAGCGACAGCTTCATCGACGGCGAGCGCGGAACGAACGGCTGCACGCTGACCGAGCAGAGAACGCATTTCTCGGCATGGTGTCTGTTTGCGTCCCCGCTGATGATCGGCTGTGACCTGCGCCGCGCGTCGCCCGAAGCGTTGGAGATTCTGAAGAACCGGGAAGCGCTTGCCATCAATCAGGATTCCGCCTGCAATCAGGTCTATCGCATTGCCCTTGACCGCGGACCGGACGAGATGCCCGTATTCGTGCGCCTGTTGGAAAACGGTGATTTTGCGGTCGGCGTGTTCAACATGGGCGAGGGCGCATACCGCTTTGTGTTCGGGCTTGATGAGATGGGAATTTCGCCCGAAAGCGGACGTGTGCTGATTCCGCGCGAGGTCTGGAGCGGGGAAAGCCCCGTCCTGCACAACGGCGTGTTTGACGTGACCGTCGAGCCGCACGGATGCAGACTGTATCGGTGTCGCTTGGCGAAGCAGGCGTAACAATGGGTTGCGAAGCCTGCGGAAAGCCGATTGACAGCATCGACATCGGTGCATACCGAAAGCTGATAGACAAGAGCGCGAAGGTCTATTTATGCAGAGCGTGTCTTGCGGAGCGGTTGGGATGGACGTGCGATTATCTGGACGGCGTGATTTTGATGTACCGCAAGAGAGGGTGCACACTGTTCCCGCCGCTGAGTGATTCGGATGTTTGAGACTTTTTCTACAAAGGGATTTTGAAATGCAAACACAAAGAGAGAGCAAAGAAAATGGGAGGGTCATCGGAGCGGAGGCGGTGGTGACCTGCGTTCATTATGGGCAAACGCGTGCTTTTTATGTGGACGCACGCAAGACCCATATTGTATCATTTTTTCGTTGCCTGTCAACCGATTCGGATATACCCTAAAAGGTATAATCCAATTGCTTTTTATAATTATATACCCGATAGGGTATAATCATATCGGGCTACTTCCTGTATTCAACAATCCCTGTTGTTTGTCAAAACTTTTTGAAAAGGTTGTCGAATTGTCACAAGCTGTCCGAGAAAAGAACAGAAAGTCTTGAAAAATGTTCCATAATATGGTATACTATAAAATGAGAGAATCGATACAGACAAGCTGAACGGGATGATCAAACACAGAGAACAGGACGGAGGACAAAACAATGGCTGAAAAAACAACCGCCGACATCGGCTTTGAAAAACAGATATGGGACGCCGCGTGCGTATTGCGCGGGAATATGGACGCCTCGGAATACAAGAATGTGGTGTTGGGGCTGATTTTCTTAAAATACATCTCCGACCGCTTCGAGGAGAAGCACCGCGAGCTGGTCGCGGAAGGCGACGGCTTCGAGGAGGACATCGACGAATACACCTCCGAGGGGATTTTCTTTGTGCCGCAAGGCGCAAGATGGGGTGACATTGCCGCCAAGGCGCACACACCGGAAATCGGAACGGCGATTGACGAAGCCATGCGCGCGATTGAGAAGGACAACAAGCGCCTGAAGGACATTCTGCCGAAAAACTTTGCCCGCCCGGAACTTGACAAGCGGAGGCTGGGTGAGGTGGTCGATCTTTTCACCAACATCCGCATGATCGAGCACGGAGACGAAAAGGACATTCTCGGCAGAACCTACGAATACTGCCTTTCCAAATTTGCCGAGCAGGAGGGCAAGCTGGCGGGCGAATTCTACACGCCGTCCTGCGTGGTGCGCACGTTGGTAGAGGTTTTGCAACCCTATCACGGGCGGGTGTATGACCCCTGCTGCGGGAGCGGCGGAATGTTTGTGCAGTCGGCGAAATTTGTCGAAAGCCACAGCGGAAATATCAACGACATTTCGGTCTACGGGCAGGATTCCAACCCGACCACATGGAAGATGGCGCAGATGAACCTTGCCATTCGCGGCATTGATGCCGACCTCGGCAAATTCAACGCCGATACTTTCTTTAACGATTGCCACCCGACCCTGCGCGCGGATTTCATCATGGCAAACCCGCCGTTCAATCTCTCGGACTGGGGCGCAGACAAGCTGGCGGACGATGTGCGGTGGCAATACGGAATGCCGCCGTCCGGCAACGCCAACTTTGCATGGCTTCAGCACATGATCTACCACCTTGCGCCGAACGGTCGCATCGGCATGGTGCTGGCGAACGGCTCGCTGTCCTCGCAGTCGGGCGGGGAGGGGGAGATCCGCAAAAACATCATCAACGCGGATTTGGTGGATTGCATCGTTGCCATGCCGACGCAGTTGTTCTATACCACGCAGATTCCGGTCTCGCTGTGGTTTCTCTCCAAAAACAAGAAGCAGAAGGGCAAAACGCTGTTTATCGACGCGCGCAAGCTCGGCACGATGGTCTCGCGCAAGAACCGCGAGCTGACCGACGCGGACATCCGGAAGATTGCCGACATCTACAACGCCTTTGCGGACGGCACGCTGACCGACCAAAAGGGCTTTTGCGCCGTGGCGACCACGGAGGACATCGCAAAGCAGGACTACATCCTCACCCCGGGGCGGTATGTCGGCATTGAGGAGCAGGCGGACGACGGCGAACCGTTCGATGCCAAAATGAAGCGCCTGACCGGAGAACTCGCCGGGCTGTTTGAGAAGTCGCACAAGTTGGAAAAGGAGATACGCGAGAAACTGGGGGCGATTGGGTATGAAGTCTGAT
Source organism: uncultured Eubacteriales bacterium (assembly GCA_900547725.1). Taxonomy (GTDB): domain Bacteria; phylum Bacillota; class Clostridia; order Oscillospirales; family CAG-272; genus UMGS1865. The sequence goes on along the minus strand of URHR01000005.1, from coordinate 14,906 downwards.
TGGCAAGTGAAAAAATTAAGTGACATTGTAGAGTTCAATCCCACAGAGCGGCTTTCCAAGGGTGCTATCGCAAAAAAAATATCTATGGATATGCTTCAACCGTTTACAAAAGATGTTTTTCAGTATGAGTTACAGCCTTATAATGGGGGAGCAAAATTTCGCAATGGCGATACAATCATGGCAAGGATTACGCCGTGCTTGGAAAATGGGAAAGTATCAAAAGTCAATATTTTGACCAAAGGCGAAGTTGGATTTGGTTCCACGGAATATATAGTGTTGCGAGCCATTCCGAATGTTAGCGATCCCGATTTTATTTATTATTTAACCATAAGCGATTTTGTTAGAGCACCTGCAATAAAGTCAATGGTAGGATCGTCAGGGAGACAGAGAGTACAGCAAAATGTTCTTGAAACTTTGAAATTGCCCCTCCCGCCTTATGACGAACAAAAGAAAATCGCCGCCATTCTTTCCGCACTGGACGAAAAAATCGCAATAAATCGGGCGATAAATGAGAATTTGGAGTGGCAGGCGCAGGCGATTTACTCTTCAATGTTCATTGATAACCCTGATTCTGCATGGTCGCATGGACATCTATCTGATCTCATAACCGTAAAATACGGTAAAGACCACAAGAAATTAGCTGATGGTATCTATCCCGTCTATGGCTCTGGTGGGATAATGCGCTATGTTGAGCGCCCTCTGTATGATAAAGAATCAGTTCTGATTCCAAGAAAAGGGACTTTGAATAATGTCATGTATGTTAATCAGCCGTTTTGGTCTGTTGACACCATGTTCTACACCGAAATGAAACTTCCGAATGTAGCGAAGTTTGTATATCACTTTGTCAAGGCAAAAGACCTCGCATCAATGAATGCTGGATCCGCCGTTCCAAGCATGACAACGGATATATTGAATGCGATGGAAGTTGTCATTCCCTCCGCGTCAGCCCTTGAAGAGTTTGAATCCCTGGTTGCGCCAATGTATGAGGCTATGGAAGCAAACGATGTTCAATCGAAAGCACTGTCCCAAATGCGTGATACCCTGCTGCCGAAGCTCATGTCCGGCGAGATCGACGTCTCCGACGTTCAGCTCTAAGCCACTAAATTATCGTTTATACGTCTATAAGTCGAACATCCATGAAAGGAAAAGTCATGAATACTGCAGAAAATCAAGTTATAGATACCACCTATAAAGATAACGAAACAGTCGTATCCGAACTGAACGACTACTTGGTTGCCATCTCTGATTTGCGCAAGGCAATCAAGCATGATGAAGGGGATGATGCAGACAATAAACACTTTTTCTTTCGCGGACAAGCCAGTAATGAATGGGATGTAACTCCGGGAATCTTTCGTAATAATATGCTTTCCCATGAGGCAGAACTGATTCGATCTGCTTTTGTGCGTAATCCTGCGGATTTCCGTATTTTGACCACAGATTTTGAGCGTTTAACAAAACTTCAACATTACGGACTTCCTACACGGCTATTGGATGTAACACAGAACCCGTTGGTTGCGTTGTATTTTGCTTGCCAGCCGAATCAAGAAGTGAAAGAAAACGAAAACGGACAGGAGCTATCGCAACCTACAGATGGAATCGTATCATACAAGCGCGATTATTGTAAGGGATATGATGATCTTGAGGTGAAAATACTTTCCTATTTGGCAAACCGGGAGATAGACGGAGATTTTACGCTGGAGCAATTATTGAGCGAATTGCAGGAGCGCTACATATATACGGACAAGGTAGCAGACGAATGTCGGAAAGGCAATTACAAGAGTTTAATTCCTATTATACAAAGTAATTGCTTTGTAATATCAAACCTGAATAACGAACGATTGATTCGACAAAGTGGCGCTTTTCTATTATGTGGACAATGCAACATTGCTTGGAATCAATCTGACCCCGGAAAAAGCGTGATACAAAAAGCAAACGGTAGTGTTGCTTCTGAATTTGAAGTAAATGTTTTCCGAATTCCGGCAGACAAAAAAGAAGCTATATTAGAAGAGTTGGATTTTTACAATATCAACGAAGGTGCGCTCTTTCCTGAATTGGAGCATCAGATGACATATATCAAAAAATTGCAATCTAATAAAGTAGCCGCTTCTGTTGGACACTTTACAAAAGTTGATCTGACCGTCGATGATGATCGGACAGTGCCACTTTTTGAAATCACAGACGATGAGGTTGACAAGATTGTTCGGGAAGTAATCAAAAAATCAGTAAATCCAATTTTATTTGATGAATGTTATACTGCAATTCACGACAATATGTCGATTGATTGGTATCGAAAAGATAATGTTCTAAGTAAGATGCGGTTAGCTATTGTTGATGCCATTCAGAGAAATTCTTATGGTGGCGATAGAATTTCAATAAAAAATATAGCGCAGAAAATTGTATCAGAAATTGTAACGCAAATTGAAAAAGCGTGTGAGAGTCGCAGAAAAGAATTGGTGACGATTTAATAATTTGAAGGAGGGGAAAATGAATACTTCAGACTGGATAGGAATCATTTGTGCGGCACTTTCGTTGGTTGTAACTGTAATTATCGCAATTTTACAGATTAAACAAAGCAATCGTATGGAAAAGTTTGAACGAAGGCAGGACGAGCGAGACGAGAGAAGGCATGCTGAAGAAATTAAAGCTCAGGCTGTTTCTTTTGTTTCAAAATATTATGAAGATAGAGGCTTAGTGCCTTTGTGCGCAATGGCTGTAATGTACAACGAATTATTTTGCTATTCAAGGAAGATGTATCGTGACTTTTGCTGTTACACGCTTGAAGTGCAGAATAAGATTTTAGAATACTGTGAATTTGATCTTCGCATATCAAATGAAAAAGATATTTTTTCCAAATGTGTCAAGAGAATTGATGAAATTAGGTGCGAACGCTTTCCTAATGACAAAAATATATTTTATGATGGCGGCAAATATATCGAACGCAGTCTTACCAAGTATGGCAAGGAATTTATTCCGGACACCGATTTTTCATACGAGGATAAGTTGACAGACATTTTAGCTGATGCTTTTGGTTCAAATGATATCAATGCAAAGCCGATAGAAACAATATCAGAGATGTATTTTTTTGAATCAAGCAGTGAAATAGAAGCTTGTCAGATGGTAACAACAGTAGCAGAATTTATAGCTGTTTATGAAAACCGTCTGGATGAATGCGACAAGGACTATGGCTCTCCGGGTTCTTATGCAGGAGAAGTTATTGATACAATGGAAGATTTATTTTTACTTTCACTGTTTGAAATGTACACTCGCTTGATACTGAAATAATATATAGAACATCAATTTTGTAAGGAGGCATAGTATGTTCACCGAATCCACCTACGAAAACGCGGTCATACAACTGTTTGAATCGATGGGCTACACGCATATCTACGCGCCGGACATGGGGCGGGATGACTTTTCCGACCCGCTGATGGGTGGTGTTTTGCGTGACGCGCTGGTTCGCATCAATCGCGGCTTGCCGGTGGAGGCGATCGGTGAGGCACTCTCCAAAATCCGCAATTTTGAGGGCGGCAGTCTCGTGGAGAAAAACCGCATCTTTACGGGATATTTGCAGGACGGCGTGGAGGTCAACTATACCGTGGGTGGCGAGACCCGCGCGGCACTCGTGCGTCTTTTGGACTTCGAGAAGCCGGAAAACAACGATTTTGCGGTGGTCAATCAATATACCTACATCGAAAACGGCAACAACCGCCGCCCCGACATCATCCTGTTTGTCAACGGTCTGCCGCTCGTACTGATGGAACTCAAAAGCCCCGCCAAAGAGGACGCGGGCGCAGAGGATGCCTATAACCAGCTGCGCAACTATATGCAGGACATCCCGTCCCTGTTCATCTACAACGCCGTCTGCGTGATCAGCGACCTTTCCACCAACCGCGCGGGCACGATTACCTCCGGATTTGACCGCTTTATGGAGTGGAAAACCAAGGACGGCAGATACGAAAACACCGCCTATGCGCAGTTTGACACCTTTTACGAGGGGATGTTCCCGAAAGCCCGTCTGCTCGACATTCTGAAAAATTTCATCTGCTTCTCGGGTGACGCGCAGAAGCCAATCAAGATTTTAGCGGGCTACCACCAGTATTTCGCCGTGCGCAAAGCCGTGGAAAGAGCCGTTGTCGCAACCAAAACTGACGGCAAAGGCGGCGTTTTTTGGCACACGCAGGGGAGCGGAAAATCGCTTTCGATGGTCTTTTATGCCCACCTGTTGCAGGAAGTCTTACATAGCCCGACCATCGTCGTCATGACCGACCGCATCGACCTTGACGATCAGCTTTACGCGCAATTCTGCAAATGCGCCGGCTTCCTCCGTCAGACTCCCGTGCAGGCGGAAAGCAAGGAGCATCTGAAAGCCCTGCTTGCCGGGCGTGAGGCAAACGGTATCATCTTTACCACCCTGTTCAAGTTTGAGCGGGGAGAGGAGCCGCTGTCAGAGCGCCGCAACATTGTGGTCATGGCAGACGAAGCCCACCGCGGGCAATACGGTTTTGACGAGCGGGTGGTCATGTCCGAGGATGAGGACGGCAACAAGGAAGCCCGCGTGACGGTCGGCAATGCGCGGATATTGCATGACGCACTCCCGAATGCCACCTTTATCGGCTTTACGGGTACGCCTGTTTCCATCAAAGACCGCAACACCCGCGAGGTGTTCGGCGATTACATCGACATTTACGATATGACGCAGGCGGTAGAGGACGGCGCGACACGACCGGTCTACTACGAAAGCCGCGTGATTCATCTGAAACTCGATCAGAACACGCTCCGCCTGATTGACGCAACCTATGACGCGCTGGAGCAGATGTCCGACAGTGCCACGATTGAAAAAAGCAAGAAGATGCTTGGTCAGATGGAAAGCGTGCTCGGCGCGGATGCCACCATTCAGTCACTGTGTGAGGATATTGTCACGCACTACGAGCAGAACCGTGCGGGTATTTTGACCGGAAAAGCCATGATCGTGGCGTATTCCCGCCCGATTGCCATTAAGATTTACCGCAAAATCCTTGACCTGCGCCCCTCATGGAAAGAAAAAGTCGCCGTTGTGATGACAGGCGGCAACAAAGACCCCGAGGATTGGAAAGACATCATCGGTACCAAAGCGCACAAGGAAGAACTGGCGCGCCGATTCAAGGACAACGACGACCCGCTCAAGATTGCCATTGTTGTGGATATGTGGCTGACCGGTTTTGACGTGCCGTCGCTTGCCACCATGTATGTGTACAAGCCCATGTACGGCTACAGTCTGATGCAGGCGGTTGCCCGCGTGAACCGCGTGTTCAAGGACAAAGAGGGCGGGCTGATCGTCGATTATGTCGGCATTGCTTCGGCACTGAAAGAGGCGATGAAAGAGTATTCCGCCCGCGACCGGCAGAAGTACGGCGACATGGACATCGGAAAGACCGCCTACCCGAAATTTCAGGAGAAATTGCAGGTCTGCCGCGATCTGTTCCATGGGTACGATTTCAGCAAATTCTACACGGGGTCGCCGCTTGAAAAAGCACAGGCGATCACTGGCGGCGTGAACTTCGTCCTTGATGCAAAAACGCCGAAACGCAAAGAATTGTTTGCGAAAGAGGCGCTTCTGTTGCGGCAGGCGCAGTCGCTTTGCTCCAGTATGACCACCGAAGAGGAGCGGCACACGGCGGCATACTTCGAGGCAGTGCGCTCCACGGTGATGAAGATCACCATGGGCGGCGGAAACGGCAAGCCGCTGTCGCTGAAAGAGATCAATTCGCAGATCAACGAACTTCTCAAAGCGAGCATTCAGTCCGAGGGCGTGATCAATCTGTTTGAAAGTGTGAAGATGGGAGAGAAATTCTCTCTGTTCGATCCTGCGGTACTGGAAGAAATCTCCCGTATGAAGGAGAAGAACATCGTGGTGGAAATCCTGCGCAAGTTGATGGCAGAACAGATCGCCATTTATAAGCGCACCAATGTGGTGCAAGCCACTACATTTTCGGATAAGATCACCCTGCTGATGAACACCTATTATAACGGGCTGATTACCAACGAGGAGGTTATCAAAGAGCTTCTGAAAACGGCGGAGGAGATCAACACCCTGCGCAAGGAAGGCGAGAAACTCGGCTTATCGGAAGAGGAACTGGCCTTCTATGACGCACTGACAAAACCGGAACATATCAAAGATTTCTACGAAAATGAAACCTTGATTGCTCTGACGCGGGAGCTGACCGACATGCTTCGCCGGAACCGCACCATTGACTGGCAGAAGAAAGAGACTGCCCGCGCCGGAATGCGGAAGATGGTTAAGCGGCTACTCAAAAAGTACAAATACCCGCCGGAGAAATACGAGGATGCCATCGAAACCGTCATGAGCCAGTGCGAGCTTTGGACGGATCAGGCGGAAATGCCATCGGTGTGAATTTCGATAAAGGCGATTGTTTTGACCAATCGATAATAGCGGTTGGCATGGGAGATCGTATGGCTTTTGGTATCTGAAAGAAAATGAAAACGGAGGAATTGTAAATGCGTTACTTTGTGGAAAAGAAAAAATACAGTACCCGAAATGTTGAACATCTTGATATCGTGTTCCAAAACGGAAATTATTTGAAAATTAAGAAAGCCGAACTCGCCGACCTCTGTCTGAACTTATATGACCGATTGATTCGATATGAAGACAGTGCCTCTTTTGTTGGACACAGCGGATTTGTAAAACTGAAAATTTTGTCAAAAAAGCGAACGCCTCCTGACGGAAGCGCCTTTCTATATAATTTCGATTCCTATAAGAAGAATAGAAAGTCCTACATTGAGACCAGATGTACGGAAGAAAATGACATTGACCACCTTGTTTTCTATAATGAAAATAACTGGAATGATATGATTTTCGGGGATATTCGTTGCCATATGGAGGGGGATTATCTGATTCTGCAGTTTGAGCCAAATCAGAAATACGGGTTCGCCGATTCCAATACCGCTTATATTGATTTGCCGGATGTCTCAAAGAGGACTATTCTGAGGATGGTTCTGGATTTTGAAAATTGTGAGTCGGTAACGGTATATGAGGGCGAAATCCACGATATTGATCTGACATTTGAGGAGCAGCTTGAATGGGATGGCGGAGACTATTGCCGCAGGGTTAAAAGCGGCGTTTTGAAACTGAAACTCATGAAGGAGTACCGGAACAGAGATGCCAATCTTTATGACCCTAAGCAAAAGGGGACAACGATCAGAAAGATTATAAAAAGACTATGCGGAAAGGGACAGGACGTTCACGATATCTGTCATCTGTATATTACCTACGGGTATGTAGGTTACGGACACTTGTTGGAGGAAAAAATCGATATTGCGGATATGTGTCTTTATGAGGAGAAGTCCGGCGTCTATGATGAAGAATTGGGAGAGTATATTTATGACGGCGGCGATGAACTTTATATCGGCGGATGTGCAAGTACGGAGGGCGATGATATTGTGACTGTAAAATTCGGAGCGTGCTGTGCCGACGAGGTAAGAAGAATCGTGGAAAAGGAAAAGTATTCGGTAAAAATAAAGACTTTTTCGTAAAGGTTTCCGTATGCTTGGTTTAACACTCTGTCATTTGTAAATTACCTTCCGGAAAACCGTTTCTTCAGCTTCTACCGGGGTTATCTCGCTTGCCTTGATTTCCGAAATTTTTCGCGGAAATCCCGAAACAGCGTTTTGCCTGGAGAGTTTGGTGCGATTTTCCGCCCGTTCGCATCCAGAATTTCGCCGTTCAAAATCTGCACCTGAAGATTTTCGATAAAAAGGTTCATTTCTTTCTGGAGCGAAAGATAACTGAGCGTCGGCTTCGATGGAGTGAAGGTACGGGAGACGGTGACGGGCTTGCCACGGTCATCCTTGCCTGCCGAAATGCGAATGAGATAGGTTCTGTTTGGTTTTCTGACGATGTTTGCCATTTTGTTTTCCTCCTTTTGATGGCTCACAATTTTGATTTGGAGAGACAAAAAAGCAGTGCATGAGAGAAAACTTCAAACCTGCAGCCTCTACCATGGGAGTTCTGTAAAATCGGCAACATATGTATCAAAATATGCACCAACCGGAGTTTTTGGTATTTGGTGCAGAAAAATACAGAACAGATCCGCCCCGAAATTCAGAGCGGATCTGCTTCAAAAAAGTGAGAAAACGAGAGAAAAACGGCGGAAAACAAAGAAAAACGGAGATCGTACGATCTCCGTTTTTTGGTCTGAGTGACAAGACTTGAACTTGCGGCCTCTACCACCCCAACTGACGTGGGTCTGTCCTCTCGTGCGCTTTGCGTGCTTTCATACCGTTTCCGCTCCAAGACACTTGCTCCCCGAGCTTTTTTCGTCCACTGTTTCCGCGTGTTCCGCGTTTGTCTGTGGTAAAAACTGTGGTCAGCCCGCTTTTTGCGCGGATTCCGGGCGGGGCTTTGTCGGTAGAAAAAAGAATAGAGTTTTTTCTGCCGCACCTAAAAATCCGTAAATGGTCAGCCCTGTGGTCGACCGTGCTTCATTGTATATGCCGCCAGCCTGTTTCAATCCTGTCTGTGACACAAACTGTGGTCAAAATCCAAGCCCGAAGAATCAGCTTTTGCGACGCAGTAGACAAAGAAAAGGGATTTGAAAATTCCGTGTATAGGCAGGGATTTTATTTTAATCTGTAATAGCGGGTGTTCTTTCCGTTGCCCTCCCGCCGAAGTTCTCCGCTTGCGACCATTTTTCGGAGTGCACCTTCCAGAGAGCTCAGGCTCAGCGAGGGACACAACTCCCGGATATCCTGCTTTGAAAAGCGCCCGATTTTTTGTTGTGTGGCAAGCCGGACGGTTTCCAGTGCCGTATGCTTGGTTTCTATAAGTGAAAACCGATCCTCAAAATCTTTATACGCTGCGAGGATCGTACCGAGCAGGTATTTGAGAAATGGGACGATATCTTCATTTTCTTCATACCACCCGTTCTGCGAGGCTCTGAGCGTATCGTAATACAGATCTTTGTTTTTGGCGATCTTGGCTTCCAGTGAAATATATTTTCCGACATAGAACCCGCTTCTGTAAAGGAGCAACGTGGTGAGCAACCGGCTCATCCTGCCGTTTCCGTCGTTGAAAGGGTGGATGCAGAGAAAATCATGGATAAATACCGGAATGGCAATCAGGGGTTCCAGTTCATTGTTCCCGATGACGCGGTTGTATTCATTGCATATTGCGTCAAGTGCTTCCGGCGTTTCAAATGGCGGAAGAGGTGTGAACAGCGTTTCCGTGCGGCCGTCCAGATAGGTGGCGCTGATATAGTTCTGCACATTCTTCGTTTTTCCCGCCATCGGGTTATTTATGTGACTGTACAGAATCCTATGGAGTTGCAGAATATAGTTCTGTGTGAGCGGGATCGCATCGAAACTCTCGTGAATGATATTCAGCACATCCCGGTATCCGGCAATTTCCTGTTCGTCGCGGTTTTTCGGTGTTGTTTTTTCCTCCACCAGCTGACGGATACGGGTGCTTGTTGTGACGATGCCTTCAATCGCATTGGATGCCTCAGTGCTTTGCACCTTCGCGATCTCCACCAGTTTTTCGAGTTCCTCCGGTTTTTGCTTCAGATACAGCTCCTGTTTTCCCGCTTCTTTGTAGATAGCGGCAATCAGCGAAAGAACCTCCGAATCCCACTTTTGCTCTCTGATTTTTGAATAATTGAATGTGCGCATTCCCTCACCTCCGTTTCGTTTCCCTTATAATATAACACAAATTAAGGGGAATGTCAAGACGAAAATGGATAAATCCCTTAGTATTATGCTTAAAATGAGGGAAAAAGATTCGTGGCACTGATTGTATTTTTCATTTTTAGTCATAAATTTGCAGCTTTTGATAGGTGTTGATATTGTTTGGCAAGGCTGATTCACGCGCAAAAAAGTCAATGTTCTTTGAATTTATTCTGTTTTTCCCTTGCAATTTGTCGGAAATTGTTGTATACTATAAAAGTATAAATCTATCTATATATGAGGTGGAAAATGGCTGCAAGCTATAAAAAATTATTTAAACTGCTGATTGACCGTGAGATGAAAAGCAAGGAGCTCGCCGCAAAGGCGGGAATCAGCCCGGCCATACTCGCAAAAATGAAAAAAGACGGCGCAACCGTATCAAGCGACGTGCTCGTGAAGATCTGCACGGCACTCGGTTGCACGATGGATGATATAGTGGAGATAGTGCCGGATAATGCAGAAAACTGATACAGAATGAGGACGCTTAAGAGTAACGAAAGGAGTTTTCAATGAAAGAAAGCAGCCGTTGCTTATACAATAGTAATTTCAACGAGTTTATTCGTGAAGATAGCAAAACTGTTCTTGGAATACTTTGTGACAATTATCACGGGGATGCCATGACGACAACAAGGGAAGCATGGAAAGATGAAATATCTATTATGCAAGAAACTCTGTCACAATATAAAAATGGGCAGATAATTTTTGAATATGATATTCCGCGCCTCGGAAAGCGAATTGATGTTGTATTACTTCTCGGTGGAATTGTCTTCTGCCTTGAATTTAAGATTGGAGAATCAAAAATTTTAGAGGCGGATATAGATCAGGTTTTCGATTATGCGCTTGATTTAAAAAACTTTCATAAGTTTAGCAGAGATAAAATCATTGTTCCTATTCTTATTGCAACCAATTATCAAGATTCTTCCACAGAGATTCAGATGTCGGTTTATGATGATTTGGTAGTAAATCCGTTGGTTTGCGGGGAAACAGGCATCAAAAAATTGATTGATAATGTACTTAACAGGTATTCACTCGAAACACCAGTAAATCGGGATTGGATTATAAGCCCCTATTCTCCAACACCGACAATTATTGAAGCCGCCAAGTCGCTATACGAAAATCATTCGGTGGAAAATATTACGCGACATGAAGCTGATAAAGTTTCTACTGACAAGACAATAGCATATATTCTCAAAGTGATTCAAAATAGCAAAGAAAGACAGGAAAAGAGCATTTGTTTTGTAACGGGAGTGCCCGGCGCGGGAAAAACACTGGTTGGGCTTGATGTGGCTATTAAACAGACATATCAGGGGCGCAATGAACCGGTAGAAGATGAGGGCGCGGTGTATTTGTCAGGTAATGGACCACTTGTCGCTGTTCTGACAGAGGCACTTGCACAAGACAACTTTCGTAAATGTCGTGCAAACGGCGAGAAAAAGAAGATGACCGATTCTCGCCGTGAGGTAAGCAAATCTATTCAGATAATTCATAGATACCGTGACAACATGTTGGCTAAAATAAAAAATCCCGTTGAAAACGGAATTATTGAAATTGATCCGCAAAAGGCAGTTGAAAATGAAAAGGCGGGTTTTGGTGAGGTTGAACATGTTGCAATATTTGATGAAGCACAACGGTCTTGGACGCATAAACGGCTTGCGGATTACCTCAAAAGAGGCGGAACATACGGAAATAAATTGAAAATCCCGAATTTTCCGGTCTCTGAAGCGGCATTTTTGATTTGGTCGCTTGATCAGCGGAAAGACTGGGCAACAATTGTTTGCTTGGTTGGTGGAGGGCAGGAAATAAATACCGGCGAGGCCGGAATATCTGAATGGATAAAAGCACTCAATGCGCAGTTTCCACATTGGAATGTGTATATTTCGCCTAAACTGACAGAGACAGAATACGCCGAGGGAAAGGTTAACGAGCTTTTGAAAGAAAACAAAAAAGTTACTTTCGATGACAGTTTGCATTTGGGCGTTTCATTGAGATCATATCGTGCAGAAAAGCTTTCCGCATTTGTTCATGCTCTGCTGTCTTTTGACGCAAGCGCTTCAAAAATATATGATGAAATTAAAGATAATTATCCTATCATTTTGACAAGGGATATGGGAAAAGCGAAAAAATGGCTTCATGAGAAAGTAAGAGGTACAGAACGCACGGGAGTCTTGGTCACGAAAGAATCAGCGAGGTATAAGCCACTCGGAGTACAAATTTTGCCCTCTGGAGACGAAAATGCTGTTCACTGGTTTCTTGAAGATAAAGTTGACACGAGATCGTCTAACTATCTCGAAGATGCTGCAACAGAAATTCAGGTTCAAGGATTGGAGTTGGATTATACTTGCCTTTTGTGGGATGCAGATATGCGATATGAGAACGGCAAGTGGCATTTTTATCGTTTCAACGGTCAGACAAAGTGGGTTGAACAAACAGGAAGAACAGACAACAATATTGAGTTACGGAAATATATGCTTAATGCATATCGAGTTTTACTCACTCGCGCAAGAGCTGGAATGATAATTTGCATTCCGAATGGTAATGCGAACAAGACCATCAGTGGCTTCTGGGAGGATAGCACACGACTGCCCGAATACTACGATGGTACATATCAATATTTGAAGAGTTTGGGAATTGAAGAAATATAGTATGGTCGTTAAAAAAATCATGTTCGTCTGCCACGGCAACATTTGCCGCAGTCCGATGGCAGAGTTTATTTTCAAAGACCTTGCCAAAAAGCAAGGCGTGGCGGATCGCTTTTTAGTCGCTTCTTCCGCCACAAGCACGGAAGAAATTTGGAACGGCATCGGCAATCCAGTCTATCCGCCGGCGAAAGCCGAGCTTGAAAGACATGGGCTGTCTTGTGGCAGCAAGCGCGCGGTGCAACTGCAAAAGAGCGACTATGACAAATACGATCTGTTCATCGGCATGGACAGCGCAAACATCCGCAATATGCTCCGTATTTTCGGCGGCGATCCGGCAGGAAAGGTACATAAGCTGATGGACTTCACCGATCGCGGCGGTGATGTTGCCGATCCGTGGTATTCCGAGCGCTTTGATGTGGCGTATCAGGATATTTATGAGGGCTGCACGGCATTACTTGACGCCATTCTGAAACAGGACAAGCAATGAAATGAGGCGATTTTTATGACCGAAGTAGTAGCGGCTCTCATCTGGGAGGGCGAAAGGTTTATGATCTGTCAGCGCCCGGAGCACAAGGCAAGAGGACTTCTTTGGGAGTTCGTCGGCGGCAAGGTAGAACCCGGCGAAACCAAAGAACAGGCGCTCATTCGGGAATGCAAAGAGGAGCTTGCCGTCACTCTCTCTGTCGACGATGTGTTTATGGATGTTGTCCACAAATATCCTGACATCACCGTACATCTGACACTGTTCAACGCCACCATTGCCGATGGCATTCCGCAAAAGCTGGAGCATAACGATATCCGGTGGATCGCGCCGAGTGAGATTCCGAACTATGCCTTCTGCCCGGCGGATGAGGAAATATTGAGAAGATTGGTGTGTTTTAAAACCACGAAAGCGAGGCAAAATAAATGAGCATTGCAGTTGCATCTCCCTCAATATATAGAGAAGCCAGCGAAATAATCAGACAGTTGTATGGTCCACACGCAAAATTCCGAAGCGGTCAATACGAAGCCATTGAAGCAACTATGACTCATAAGAGAGTTCTTGTAGTTCAAAGAACAGGTTGGGGAAAAAGTCTTGTTTATTTTGTTTGCACAAAACTGCTGCGCAAAGAGAATAAAGGCGTTACAATGGTTGTAAGCCCTTTGCTTGTTCTCATGGAAAACCAAGTTGAAGCTGCAAAACGAATGGGATTACATTGCGATGTTCTTAACAGCACTGTAAAAGAACGAAAACATGAGATTATTGACGCTCTTGAAAGAGATAATCTTGATATTGTTTTTATTACTCCCGAAACGCTTTTCAGCAACGATATTCAGTCAAGGCTGAAAAATATAAAAATCGGTCTGTTTGTGATCGATGAGGCGCACTGTATATCGGACTGGGGGCACGACTTCAGACTTGAATACAGCAACCTGAAAACAGTTGTATCATCTTTGCCATTAACGGTACCGGTTTTAGCGACAACAGCCACCGCCAATGACAGAGTCGTGAATGATCTCAAAATTCAGCTCGGAAACAATGTTTATGTGTCGAGAGGTTCTCTGACAAGAGAATCTCTTGCTATACAGGTTCTGAAAATGCCTGACAGAATCACGAGATACGCGTGGATATTGGAAAACATTAACAAACTTCCGGGAAGCGGCATCATCTACTGCCTGACTCAGAGGGACTGCGACTATTTAAGCGATTTTCTGAAAAGAAATGGGATTTCAGCGGAAGCCTATTATTCAAGAAGTACCGAAGAAGGGGCATTGCTTAATAGGGAAGTAGAAGAAAAATTCAAACATAATGAAATTAAAGCGATCGTCGCCACAATTAAACTCGGAATGGGGTATGATAAAGGGGATATTGCCTTCGTAATCCATTATCAAATGCCCTCAAATATCGTTTCCTACTATCAGCAGATCGGTCGTGCTGGCAGAAATATTGATAAAGCATATACATTTTTAATGTTCGGCAAAGAGGATGAGGATATATTGAACTATTTCATCCGAACTGCTTTTCCGAGTGAAACAGAGGCAACTGAAATTGTTGAATACATCTCAAACAATGATGGTGCGAAACTCGGCCAGATTTATTCGGCTCTGAATATCAAAAAAGCACGGATTGACAAGGCACTGTCCTTTTTGATGCATGATGGTTTTGTGAGAAAAGATAAATCGGTTTATTATGCTACACCAAAGCAGTTCGTTTATGATCGTGAACATTACGATGCAGTTACCGCCACAAGAATCCGGGAAATGGAGCAAATGAAAGAACTAGCGAATACAACAGGGTGTTTCAGCAGATTTGTTGTCGAATGCCTTGATGACCATACGGCTTCCGACTGTGGTCACTGCGCAAACTGTCTTGGAAAAGAAATACTGCCTTCAAAGCCTTCTGAAACTGCAATACATACGGCTGAAGGGTATGTAAATGGTCTGCTGTTGAATATTGAGCCGAGGAAAATGTGGGTTTTCTCGGATTATACGAACAATCAAAAGATTCCTTCGCCCAATAAGGTCGGATTATGCTTGGCAAAATATGGCGATCCGGGATATGGGGCGCTC
>URHR01000004.1 GCA_900547725.1 uncultured Eubacteriales bacterium | reverse complement strand
AATCCATTGCATTTCCGACGAAAATGGTGTATAATGAGGACGTAAAAAAATTTCCGAAAAGGACGGTCAGATTTCCATGGCTATCAAACTGAATGATCATTATCTTTCGAGCTTTATTCGCCCGCATGAATATGAGCGCATCGCACCCGAAGTTCGGTGTGCCGACGCCATGCTGCGCAACAAAACAGGCGCAGGGAACGATTTTCTCGGTTGGGTCAACCTGCCCGAGAACTATGACAAAGAGGAATTCGCACGCATCAAAGCGGCGGCGGCAAAAATTCAGAAGACCTGCGACGTGCTGATTGTCATCGGCATCGGCGGCTCTTATCTCGGCGCGCGTGCGGTAATCGAATACCTCAAGTCTCCGAATTACAATCTGGTCAAGAAGGGGACTCCCGAGATTTACTTCACGGGTAACTGCATCAGTGCAGACGCGCTGAATGAAGTGCTGTCCCTGTGCGAGGGCAAGGACGTTTGCGTGAATGTCATCTCGAAGTCGGGCACGACAACCGAGCCCGCCATCGCCTTCCGTGTTTTCAGAAGCCTGTTGGAAAAGAAATACGGCAAAGAAGGCGCACGGGAACGGATCTTTGTTACCACCGACCGCGCAAAGGGCACGCTCAAGCAGTTCTCCACCGAGGAAGGCTACGAAACCTTTGTCGTGCCGGATGATGTCGGCGGCAGATATTCGGTTCTGACAGCTGTCGGCCTGCTTCCGATCGCCTGCGCGGGAATTGATCTGGATCAGCTGATGGCAGGCGCGGCACACGCAAGCCACGCGTACAGCGACCCCGACCTCTCCAAGAACGACTGCTACAAGTATGCCGCAATCCGCAATCTGCTTTCCCGCAAGGGCAAGAGCATTGAGATTCTGGCAAGCTACGAGCCGTTCTCCGCAATGTTCAACGAGTGGTGGAAGCAGCTCTTCGGCGAGAGCGAAGGCAAGGATCAGAAGGGCATTTATCCCGCGTCGGTCATCTTCTCAACCGACCTGCATTCGCTCGGTCAGTTCATTCAGGACGGAAGCCGCACCATGTTTGAGACCGTGATCGACATTGCCGACACGGGAAGCAGCTTCTCGATTCCCGAAGATCCCGACAATGTGGACGGCCTGAACTTCCTCTCGGGTATGGATCTGAACAAGGTCAAAAAGACCGCGATGCAGGGCACGGTTCTGGCGCACGTCGACGGCGGCGTTCCGAACATCCTGCTGGAGGTCAGCGAGAGAAGCGAATACGTCCTCGGCGAGCTGATCTACTTCTTCGAACTTGCCTGCGCAATCTCGGGATACCTGCTGTCGGTCAACCCCTTTGATCAGCCCGGCGTGGAATCCTACAAAAAGAATATGTTCGCTCTGCTCGGCAAACCCGGGTACGAGGATATGAAGAAGCAGCTTGAGGAAAGATTGAATTTTTAATTTTTAGTGAAATCAAGGCAAATCGACTGAAAAGCTCTTGACTTTTCTTCCGTTATTTGGTATAATGAAAGTACGGAGGGAGAGCTTCTTCCAACCGATTTGTGGGAGGTAACAATCTATGCTGAAATTGATCGTTGGAGTAAAGGGAACCGGAAAGACCAAAACGCTCATCAACCTTGTCAATGGGGCACTCGAGGTCACCAAAGGGGACGTTGTATGCATTGAAAAGGGTACCAAGCTGAGATACGATATCAAGCCGTCTGCACGCCTGATCGACGTAGACGAATATAAGATTGCCGATGCACAGTCGCTCTACGGCTTCATCGCGGGTATTATGGCAAGCAACCACGACGTGACCGATCTGTTCATCGACGGCACGCTGAAAATCTGCAACCATGACATCGCCGCGTTTGAAACGCTTACGCATGAACTGGCGGCGTTCGTCGAAAAGTTCGGTCTGAATCTGACCATGACGGTTTCGATGCGCGAGGAGGATATTCCCGAAAGCATCCGTCCCATGCTCTGATTCCTGATTCCATGTTTCATTTGCCGCAGTTCCGCATGGCTATGGCGGGACTGCGGTCTTTTTGACAAAAGGGGATATATATGATTCTGATTATCGCGGAAAAGCCGAGTCTTGCGCGCAACATCGTTGCGGGAATCGGTCAGATGCAGAAACGGAACGGTTATTTTGAGGGATGCGGATACCTTGTCACATGGGCATTCGGGCATCTCTTTTCGCTGTGCGACATCGAAGCCTATACGGGCGGCGCGACAACCGACGGGAAGCAGAAATGGACGATGGACAACCTCCCGTGCTTTCCCGAAACCTTCCGCTTTGAGTTGCGGAAAGGGGAGAACCGTCAGCCCGACAGCGGCGTAATCCGCCAGTTTGAGATCATTCGTTCGCTCTGCAACCGCCCCGATGTCGATACCGTGGTAAACGCGGGAGACGCGGATCGGGAAGGGGAGATCATCGTTCGACTCTGCATGGAAAATGCCCTGCAAACGCCGAAGCCCCTCCGCCGACTCTGGCTTCCTGATCAGACCCCGCAAACCGTTGCCGCCGCGTTGCAGGACATGAAAGATGAGCGGGAATACGATCTGCTTGCTTCGGAAGGCTTTGCGAGAACCTATATCGACTGGCTCTACGGCGTGAATCTGACGCGCTACGCCACGCTGAAAACCGGGACTCTGTTGCGCGTCGGGCGCGTCATCATCCCGATTGTCAAGGCGATTTATGACCGCGACCTTGCCATCCGCAATTTTGTCCCCGGGAAATATTACGCAATGGTCAGCAAAGAAGAGACAAGGGGAGAGGTTGTTGAACTGACCTCCAAGAACAGGTTTGACGCAGACAAACTGAGCGACGCATTGGCTACCTGCGCCAAATACAATGCAACCGGCGCAGTCGTAACGGCGATCAAAAACAAAAAAGAGAAGCTGTTCCCGGGAAAACTCTATTCGCTCTCCAAGCTTCAGAATGTTCTCGGTAAGAAATATAAGATGTCCATGCAGGAAAGCCTTGCGTTGGTACAGGGGCTCTACGAAAAGGGCTACCTGACCTATCCCAGAACCAACTCCGAATACCTCGCAACGGCGGAAAAGGACAAAATCCGTCAAATCCTTGCGGGGTGTAAAAAGATCGGCTACCCGGTAACCTTCAAAGACAGCAAAACCATCTTTGATGACAGCAAAATCGAATCGCACTCCGCGCTCACGCCGACCTATAAGATTCCCCAGAAGGCACAGCTTTCGGAGCGGGAAATGCAGGTCTATTCCACGGTATTCCGCCGATTTGTCGCGGTGTTCTGCGAAGAGGACTGCGTGGTGTCCAGAACCGAAATCACAATCGACGTCGGCACATTGGAAACCTTTGTGCTCAAAGGGATGACGGTACTGGAAAAGGGCTGGACCAAGTACGACGATTTCACGCAGAAGGATAAAATTCTGCCGAAACTGGAAAAAGGAGATGTCGTAAACATCGACTTCAAGCCCGTGGAAAAAGAAACCACGCCGCCGCGGCACTACACCATTGAAACGCTGAATAATTACCTCAAAAACCCCTTCAAGGAAGAAAAAAGCGCCGCCAAGGACGCGGCGGAAACAGGGGAGGACAACATCGGCGCGGACGACGCTGCCGATTACCGCGCCATTTTCGAGGGCCTGGAACTGGGTACTGAGGCAACGCGGACAGGAATCATTGACAACGCGCGAAAAAGTGGGTATATTGATCTCAAAAAGGATGTTTATTCCATCCTTCCGGGCGGAGAATTTCTGATTGAATCTTTGGAACAGATGCAGATCAGCATGGACAAATACAAGACCTCGCAGCTGGGGCAGGCGCTGAAAAAGGTCTATCACGGAAAAATGAGCGTGGACGACAGCGTCAGACTCGCCGAAGCGGAGATCGCGGAGGTGTTTGCCAAAAAGACCGATGTTTCGCCGTCAGCTGACCGTGACACAGGATTTTTCGGAGATGTTGTCGGAATTTGCCCACATTGCGGAAAAAATCTGATTCGTTTCCGGAAAAGCTACGGCTGTTCGGGATACAAAGACGGTTGCAAATTCAACGTCAGTATCTCGATCTGCAAACGCGTAATCCCGCTGTCACAACTGCAGAAACTGTTGACCAACGGCAAAACGGATCTGTTGGACGGTTTTATTTCACCAAAATCAGGAAAAAGCTTTGATGCATATCTGAAGTTGGATCTCGAACGCGGAGCCGTATTCGAATTCGCACCGCGTACAGCGACACCGTCTCCGAGCAGAGTCGGAAGAGCTGACGGAATCCCCGTAGGTGAAGAGCCTCCATTACCGGAACCTCCGCCGGGATATTGAGGAGAATATCAGTACTCTGAAAATAAAAAAACAAGCGGGCAAAACGTCCGTTTGTTTTTATTTCGCGAAGAAGAACCATGTAACCAGCTGTATAAAGTCCAAACATAACCGAATTCAGGAACAAAATAATCCATTTTAGCCCGTTTTCTCGCTCCAATTATACAAAACTTTGATTTTGTATAATTGCTTTTTTACGGTTTGCGTTCGCGCGGGTTATCCTCTGTCTTGAGTTCCGCAGCTTGGCGGCGGCTGATTGGTCGGTTGTTGCTGTCATTTCCGCAATCGTTTGCGGATTTCACCCGAAATAATCAAAAGTTTTTTCGTCCAAGGGGTTTACAAAACGGAAAAATTATGGTATAATGGTTTTGTCACAAAATGAAGAAACAGAAACGGTGTGAAATACCCTTTTGACACCACGCCAAAAATCGCGGTATATAATATAAGAAAGATGTTTTGTGAAAGTGCCTTATGTAGAGGGCGTATTACAATACCGCCCTTTTTGGTAGATTTCGTGACATTTTTTTCATGCCGGAAAGCTACCGAAAAAAGGCGGTTTTAGTTCCATATTCGGAATTATTCAACAGTTGTTGTAAACGGAGGCGGGTTTCGCGGAAATCTATGGCAGGAATCCCCGCGAAAACCCATGTTTGATACCAAAAAGGAAAAATAGATGCTTTTGCATCAAATCCCTGCTTGGCGCGGAAAGGAGGCCGCAAGGTCAGTATAACACAAACGCGGCGGGAATTGGTGAACAGTCTGTAAACACTGGCAGCCCCCGCGCGGCGGCTGGGGCTTCGCCTCTGCGCCGCCGCTCTCCGGGGGGCTTTCTCGGTGGTTTCTCCGGACAGGTTCAAAGAGTATACCCCGCCCGGCTTTGGCGGGGTCACCTCTCCCCTTTCTGGTTTGGGTTCAGGCTTTGGGCTGGCTCTGTTCGTGTGTGCGTGTGTGTGCGTGTGTATGGGTGGAGCGTGTCGAAATGTATTTTCGTTGTAGATGGCTTAATTTCGCTTTGTACGGCGTTTTGATGGGCTGTCTGTATCGGTGTATGTCTCTATAGGCTTTACGGCTCTGTGCGGCTTTCTGCGGCTTCTGTCGCGTGTCTGTAACGGTCTGATTGAATTTCAACGGGTGGAAGTTGCAGTATCTGCGGGCTGTGGTAACATTTGCATTGTACCGCGAGCGCGCCCCGGGTGGAAGCGGCAACCGATAAAAGCCACTTCCCGCATCGGGGGCAGTACAGCTTGTAAAAAGTTCCTTCGGCGGTGGCTGATACGGTCGGCGCTTTCAAGGGCGGTTCTCCTTCGATCAGATAGTCAATTGTTCCCGCTCGGAAATCTCCGTCAATGCGGAATCGATTTCGGCGGCGGTGTCCCGGAAGGTTTCGGGCAAGTCCTCATAATTGGCGAGAACCCAACGGAAGCCCCGGCGCAGAATTTCAAATTCTTCCGGTAGGATCCGGACAGTTAAAAGATTCGGCATTTTGCAAATCCCTTTCCGGTTTCTGTGCTTCTTTGGTCATGAGGGCTAAAAGGTCTGTTCCGTAGAGGATGGACAGGGCTACAAGGTCGGTTAAGCGGGGTTCACTCCCTCCCCTTTCCCATTTGCTGATGAGGTTGTGGGAGCAGGGCAAACCGCATTGATAGAAAAACTCGGCGGCTTGAGTTTGGGAGATTTTACGGTCTTTGCGCAGCTTGGCAATGGTTGCGCCGAACGGCAACGGGGTTTTGAGGTCAACCGGCTTTGCGGTCACCCGGATTTCCCGGATGGCTTCGTTTCGGGCTTTCACCACTTTCGATAGTGCGCTTTTCTTAATCTGGGCAAGTGACCAAAGCCGATAGAGGTCTGACGGCATGGTCATGGCTTCCTCCTTAGGGATGGCGGCAAGCTGTTGCCAGTTCTTCAGGCGTCCGTATTCGTCCCGGAAGCTTGCCCACTTAATTTCTTTCTCGTGTTGCTTGTGGGCGAGTTTCCAAGGGAGATACAACCCCTTTGCGTCGGCTTCTTCCCGGCTCATGTTCAGATAGTCCGAGACGGTCAGCCGGGCGGCTTCGGGGATTGGTTCAGGCTCTGCGAGTTCCTGCAGGATTTCGCGGTCAAATTTCGTGTTATCCATGGTTCACCGTTTCTGCGGTTTACGCAACGGTCGGCGCGGTCTGTGTCAGGACTTCCAGAAAGTCGATGCCGCAAAGGTCGGACATTCTGCCGATGATTTGCCCGAAAGTTTCAAGGTTCTTTTCAAGGTCGTTTTCCTGCAGGATTTCCCGAAGTCTCTTTTGCAGGGCTTTGATTTCTTGGTTTCTTTCTTCGGCTGTCATGCTTCGTTGTCCTCCTCGGTTTTCTCTCTTGCTTTGGCTTCGTCTCTGATCTCCTGATTGATCACCTCGAGAGTGTCAAACTCCGGCTTGTGGCCGTGTGTCAGTCTCCAATGATCGGACAAGATGCAATACACCGAGCACAGTTGACGAAGGTGTCGGCTGATGCTCCGGTAAATATGTACCAGATCATCACCGGAAACGGTGTCGGTATCGTCCCCTTTCTCGATCACTTCATCGATCATCTCCAGATCGTCCATCATGAGGTAGTCCGTGATGTTCACAAAGTTTTCGATCGCATCAAGGGCTTTTCCGTCCAGCTTCTTTTTCTGTTCGGCGGTCAGGGTTAAGGTTGTTTCTTTCATGGGGTGTTCCTCTCTTTCATGATTTGATATTCACCAATCGGTGCTATATTCATGGTATCACCAATCGGTGCGATTGTCAACCCTTTTTCGCTGATTTGTTCCATTTTCTACGCTTTGCATAATTTATGGGATTCTTTTTCCCTTTTCTTTCGGGTGGATTTTATGTATTTATACCAAAGATTGCGCGAGTTGCGTGAGAGTAGCGGAAAGAGTAAGGCAGAGATTGCCGAGATCTTGCATACCGCATGGTATCAGTATCAAAAATACGAACAAGGGGTGCAGGAACTTCCGATGCACCACTTCATCACGCTTGCGGACTTCTACGGCGTGAGTTTGGATTATATCGCGGGGCGGTCTGATTCCCGGAACTGAATAAAAAAAGCGCTCCACGGTTGCCGGGCTTTCCGGCTCGTGGGCGTTCTCTTTTTTGGTTGTCTTGGGTGGGTGCGTCTTGATGCCGCCGAACCGATCCCGCCACCGGTCGGGTGGTGCGCTCTTTCTCGGCAGTCCTCCGCACTTGGTTTGCGGGGTCAATTCTCATTCTACCATCCCACGCCCGGCATCGGCTCGGCGGGGCTGTTGGAATGCCGCAAAGGTCAAGGTCAAGGGCACGCCTGCGGCGTTTTCTTCTGTCGCTTCGCTCCGGCTTTCGGTCGGTCGCGTTGCTCCCTCTGTGCGGCTTCGCTGTGGTTCGTGTCTTTCGTTGATTCCGCGCTATGGCGGGTATGGTTGGCGGGTTGCCTTCGGTTCTTCATGGCTGACAGAGTGGTGAAGGTATCGCGCCCCTCGGACATGGGCGGGATGCCCTCTGTTTCGGATTCCTCCGTTTGGTGGTTCGATTGCTGACAGGCGGCATATTAACAGGCTCCCAATGGTCGCCAGCCGCCTAATTAGAGCGGCGGCACGCGCGGCATCGGGTAGGCGGAACGCAATTAACCGCCGCGCCAAAAGGGGCGTACATCGCACGGCTTACAAATAGTCGTTTTTGTATGATTGCAAATCGGGTTGAAAGTCTCCCCCGCTTCCGCCGTCATGAAAGGGCTGTTGTTGGAAGCGCTCCGACTTTCTTCCGCGCAAACAAACAAAACCTTGTGATTTTGTATAATTGCTTTCAGAAGGTCTCACCCGCGCGGATATTCATCCGTCAGGAGTTCTTGCTGTTCCGACGGGTGTTGACCCTTCGGCTTCGGGTTTCAGGTTGAATCACCGGAAGCAGATCACATTTCATTTCCATTCGAATAAAAAAGCAAATTCCGTCTGCTACGCAGTATGCGAAACGGAATTTGCTTTCTCTTTTCGGTTTTCGGTTCTCCCTCAGTCCTCCATCTTCTTGAAGCCTTCCCCCAGAACCTCCTGTACATTTGCAATGATAACAAACGCATTTGGGTCAATCTTCTTAACCATGCTGAGATACAGCGGCAATTCACGCGGTTTGACGATACATTCCAACATCAGCGCCTCGTTTTTCTCAAACATTCCAACGCAATGGATTCCCGTTACGCCTCTTTCAAAATCCGTCAGTACATGGTCTGTAATTTCCTGTGCGTGCGACGAAAAAATCTGCACCATTTTTGCATTGTCTCCAAAGGTCATAATCTTGTCGGTCAGGAGCGAACAGACAAACAGTGCCAACAAAGAATAAAACGTTACAGACAAACTTTTGAACACAATTCCGGAAACCAACACGATTGTCCAGTCAATCACCATAATGATGGTTGCGAGCGGAACATGCGGCAAAAGACGCTTGAGAATCAACCCTGCAAAGTCACTGCCTCCTGTGGACGCTCCCTGTCTGACAACCAAACCGACGCCGATTCCCATCAGCACGCCGCCTGTCACCGATGCGATCAGCAAATCCCCGTCGTTCTCCACGTGAAAGGTCGGGATCAGCGAGGTCAGTTCAAGAAACAGTGAAAGCAGGACGATTCCGGATGCGGTTTGAATCACCGCGTATTTTCCGAGTTTTCGGAAACCAAAGAGAAAAAGCGCCACGTTACAAACGAGGTTTGTAATGGACATTCTCACTCCGAACAGATGCAACAGAATTGTCCCGAGCGACGTGATACCGCCTGCCGAGATCTTGTTTGGCGACATGAACACATTGATTCCAACGGCAAGAATCAATGTTCCAAGCAGAATAAACAGGTAATCGACCACGACCTCGCGCCATTTTTCTTTTATCACCATTTCAACAGTCCCCTTTGGTTTTCATACCTTTTTATTATATCACTTTTCCGGACTTTTTGCAACCCCGAACGCAGATTTTTTACACAAAAAGAGCACGATGCCCTTGCAGGCATCGTGCTCTTTCTTGGTATGTCAGTTCATGCCGAGCTGCTGTGCGGCAGCTTTTGCATCTGCAATCGCATCCAACTTCTTGTTGCGGAAGTAGAGTGCAACGTCGATCGAAATTTCGATGAAGTTCAGAACATAGAAGAAGAAACTCAGATAGAACAGGAATCCGGAGGAACCGCTCACGATCTGAATGATTTTTCTTGCAATGCCGCAGGCATAGCCGATCAGCAGAAACACCTCAAAGAACAGGCTTTTTCCCTTTGCTGTTCGGGAAACAATGGATTTGCGGATGGAAATCGGCCACGACAGACCAAAGCAGAAAATTGTCAACGCTTCCAGTAAATCAACCATTTTGTTTCACAGCTTTCTTAATTGAATTTTCTGCGATAATCCGGCAACAGCTTCGGGGAAACGGCGTCGGTCCTGATGCCTGCCTCTTCCCTCTCCTTGTCGAATTTCGCGATGTGGTCAAGCGTCAGCTTACCGACCTTAACATTCTTCGCCTGCTCTGCGGCATGCTGTCCGGCGCTTCTGCCGAACACGATGATATCGAGCAGCGAGTTACCCATCAGTCGATTCCGACCGTGGATACCGCCAACCGCTTCACCTGCAACGTAGAGATTCTCCACGTTCGGGGTCATGCCGTCGACATTGATGTCCAGACCGCCGTTCTGATAGTGCAGGGTCGGATAGACAAGGATCGGCTCTTTACGGATATCGATTCCGTAGCTTGCAAACATCCGCATCATAGCGGGAATGCGGCGCTCGATTGTCCCCTCCCCTCCGATTTTCTCGATCATCGGGGTATCCAGCCAGACCGCCTGTCCGCTGCCTGTGTCAACACCCTCCGCGCGATCCGAGCATTCGCGGATAATGGATGCCGCCGCAACGTCACGCGTTTCAAGCGGGTGCATGAACACCTTGCCGTCGCGGTTAATCAGCTTTGCACCGAGCGAACGGACCTTTTCGGTGACCAGTGCGCCGAAGATCTGCTGCGGGTAAGCCGCACCGGTCGGGTGGTACTGAAGCGTATCGGCATACAGCAACTTTGCGCCCACACGATAGCCGAGCACCAGACCGTCTGCCGTTGCGCCGTAGTGGTTGGAAGTCGGGAAGCCCTGATAGTGCATCCGTCCCGCACCGCCCGTGGCGATAATGACCGTTTTCGCACGCGCGACCATCAGTTCCTTGGTCTCCATGTTCATCAGAACTGCGCCCGCCGCGTGACCGTTCTCATCCAGAATCAGTTCCACAGCCGAAGTGAAATCCACCACGGGAATCCCGCGGTTCAGCACTTCATCGCGCAGGGTTCGCATGATCTCAGCACCGGAATAGTCCTTTGCCGCGTGCATCCGCTTGCGCGAAGTTCCGCCGCCGTGCGTGGTAATCATCGTGCCGTCCGGGGCTTTGTCGAACTCCACGCCGAGGTTGGAAAGCCACTGAATCGCCTCGGGGGCTTCGCAGACCAACTTGGCAAGCAGATCGCGCTTTGCGGCATAGTGACCGCCGCCGAACGCGTCCACAAAGTGGATGGCGGGCGAATCGTTCGGCTTATCCGCCGCCTGAATCCCGCCTTCTGCCATCATGGTGTTTGCGTCACCGATGCGGAGCTTGGTCACAATCATTGCCTTTGCGCCCGCATTGTCGGCTTCGATTGCCGCAGACGCACCTGCGCCGCCGCCGCCGATGATGAGGACATCCACATCATAGCGGACATCGTTCAGATCCACATCGCTCGCCTTGATGCGGCTGTGCGCTTCCAACATCTCGCACAACTCGTGCGGAACTGCCTCGCCTTTGTTCGGACCGATCTCAAGCGTTGCGAATTCGCTCTTTTTGTAATCGGGATGGTAAGCCGCCAGAAGCGCATCCTTCTCATCCGCCGTCATACGGGCAGGCTCGTATGCAATGTTCGCCTCGCGCGCGGCTTCCACCTTGGCGAGGGATTCTTCAAATTCCTTTGCGTACATTCTTCCGCCCTCCTTATTTCTCGATATCCCGATTGTTGTAAAGCTCCTTCAGCTCCTCAATCGGTTTGCCCATCAGGGCGGAGATCAGATCGTTGAAGTCGCCGTTCTGAATCTCCTTCACACGGTTTTCCAGATGCTCCGATTTGGGAGCGAGGTACTTTCCGTTGAGACGGCGCGCAAGCATTGCAACCTGCGGATGGGAGATGCCTGCGGGGCAACGGGAGGAGCAAACGCCGCACATCACGCAGTCAAAGGAAGCTTCGGCACACTTGTCGAACTCCCCTCTCTGCGCATATGCGATGTACTGCATCACGTTCAGCCCCTGCGTGCAGCTCTTGGTGCAGGCGTTGCAACCGACGCAAGCGTAGATTTCGGGGTACAGCTGCATCATAATCTGCTCGGTCGGCTTGATCTTTTCCATATCGTAGACCTGCTTGACAAGCGGGAAGAACGGCAGAGTTGCAACATACATATTGTTTTCAACCTTGGTCTGGCAGGCAAGGCAGGTTTTCAGCTCCCGCTCGCCCTTGATGCGATAAATGGTCGCGCACGCGCCGCAAAAACCGTTGCGGCATCCGCATCCGCGGATCAGCTGATAGCCTGCGTACTCCATCGCGCGCATGATGGTCAGGTTGTCGGGAACAGTGTACTGCTTCCCGAACAGATAAATATTTACCATGTTTTCCATACTCTCACCTCAATACTCGTTCGGCAGCTCATCCAACTCGTCGCAACGGAACACAGGACCGTCCTTGCAGACGTACTTCGCGCCGACGTTGCATCTGCCGCACTTTCCGATGCCGCACTTCATGCGGAGTTCCAGCGTCGTGTAAACCTGCGTTTTCTCGAAGCCCAACTCCTGAAGTCCTGCCAGTGTGAACTTGATCATGATCGGCGGACCGCACAGGATCGCGATCTTGTTGTTGTCCAGTCCCAATTCCTTGACATAATTCGGGACAAAGCCGACGTGACCCGTCCATTCGGGCTGTTCGCGGTCAATGGTCAGATGCACATTGACGCCATCGTCCTTTTCCCACTCCTCAATGATCTCGCGGTAGTCAACCAGATCCTGCATACTGCGCGAGCCGTACACAACGTCGATCTTGCCGTAACGGTCGCGATAGTGGCGGCAGTAGTTGATGACCGAGCGGAGCGGAGCGAGTCCGATACCGCCGGCGATGAAGAGCAGGTCGTGTCCCGCAAACGCGGTATCCACAGGGAAAGGTCTGCCGTAAGGACCGCGGATGGTGATCTCCTGTCCCACTTCCATGGAGTGAAGCCATTCGGTCACACAACCGCACTTCTTGATGGAGAATTCCATGAATTCGGTGTTGGTCGGAGAGGAGGTAATGGAGAACATCGCCTCACCAACGCCCGGAATCGAAAGCATCGCACACTGCCCGGGCATATGGTCAAATGCTTTTTTGCCGTCCGGCGTGACCACACGGAAGGTTTTGACATCCGGCGTATCAATGCGGATGTCGGTTACAACGCCGATCTTCGGGATCAGAGGTTCTTTCATCTCAGCCATTGCCCTGCCCTCCTAACTTCTTCATAACCTTGACAATATTCATCTGAATCGGGCACTTTGCAAGACATCTGCCGCAACCGACGCAGGAGAACATCCCGTCATTGTTGGTCGGGAAATAGACCAGTTTGTGCATGAAGCGCTGACGGAAACGCTCCAGCTGCGTCAGACGCGGCTGTCCTGCCGACATCTTGGTAAACTCGGAATACATACAGGAATCCCAGCAACGGAAACGCTTGACGCCATGTCCCGTGTTGAAGTCCTTGATGTCGTAGCACTGGCAGGTCGGGCAAACAAAGGTGCAGGTTCCGCATCCGAGACAGGACTGCGACAGTTCCGCCCATGCGGGATCACCGAAGAATTCTTTGGTCTTGTCCGCGCCGAATTTGTCGGCAGTGAGGTTCGCAAGCGGCAGCTTCTTCATGCGCTCGCGGGTTGCTTTCTGCTGTTTTGCAACGGCTTTTCCGTCCGCGTCGGCAGTCAGCGCCGAGAGCGAATCCAGAAGCGCAGTTCCCTTTTCGGTGTTCGCTTCCAGATAAAGCGCGTCCTCGGTTTTCCAACAGGTCACGTCTCCCGCAGGAGCAGCCGCGTCAATCCCGAAGGTCGTGCAGAAGCAGGTCTCGTGCGGCTTCGTGCAGGCAAGCGAAACGATCACGCCGTGCTCGCGGCGGTTCTTATAGTAGGAATCCACCGGCTCGGCAAGGAATACCTTATCCAGCACATCAAAGCTGCGGACATCGCAGGCGCGCACGCCGAACACAACGAAATCCTCGCATTCGCGGCGGGTGTCCACGATCTCAATCTTCTTGCCTGCGGTTTTGAAATCCATCAGGTTTTCGGTTTGCGGGAAGAAGAAATCTTTCGCGCTCCGAACCGTGTTCAGCGCGTCAGACAGAATCTTTCCGTTCTCCCAACGCTCAAACTTTGCGCCTGCGGCAGTGTCAACGGGCAGATAGAGCGTTCTGCTCTCCGCAATCGCGGCAAACAGGTCGTTCAGATGTTCAAGCGAGAGCTTACGCATGATGACTCCCCCTTTCCACGGCTTCGACAGGCTCCGGATCGTCCTGCGTGAAGTTGACAATCGGCGCGCGGCTTCCAACCTCTGCGCCCGCCTGATAATCGCCGTAGTTGCGGTCGATATCCAGAATGAACTTGCGGTTCAACAGATGCAACGGAATGTGTTGCGGGCAAACGCGCGAGCATTCGCCGCAGTCGGTGCAACGCCCCACCACATGGAACGCGCGGATGATGTGGAACATTTTTTCTTCAAATTCATTGGATGCGGCTTTGTTCTCCACGCCCGAGTTCGGGTTATCGAACACGCACTTCTCACAGGTGCACGCGGGGCAGACATCGCGGCAGGCGTTGCAACGGATGCAACGGGACAGCTCATTCTGCCAGAACGCAAAGCGTTCGTCCGGGGTCATCTTCTCCAGCTTTTCCACTTCGTCAAAGCGCCCCGATTCGACTACCTCGCCCTCGTCTCCGAGCAGCTCGTCATATGCGACGTGCTTCTTCGACTTGCAGGTCAGGCAACGCTCCGAAACCAACTCGTCGCGCGCAAAGGTCTTGATACCGTCATACAGGGTCTCCACCTGAACGGTGTCCCCTTCTTCTGTGACCGAAAGAACGCCTTCCGCATGGCGCTTGAGGGTGTTGACGTCCATCATACCGTGGCACGGAACGCCGATGACATACACCTTTTCGCGGTCGAAGCGATGCTCGGTCAGAAGCTGGTTGAAGCTGTACGTATCGCAGGGCTTGAGGAAAACCAACACCTTGCCCTCGCCTTTTGCAGTCTCCTTCACCAAATACTTGGAGAAGTTCGCACCGCAGAACCCGTTCCACACAAAATTTTCTTTCAGAGCCTCGGCGGACCGGAACACCGTCGGCGTCACGTCGTAAGCGAATTCGCCCGCGCCCCAACCGAGCACGCGGTCAACCGTTCCGTCCGCAAGCAGAGCGACCGCTCTATCCACGAGGCTTTCGCGCTTTATTTCTTGCATCGCAGATCCTCCAGTCTCTTGTTCTCGCCAAGCGCCGCAACGGTGCTGACGAAATCATTCATCGTGGCGGCGAACTTCGCGCCCTCCGCCGCGCTCACCCACTCCACGCGCGTGCGTTCCCGCTCAATGCCGAGGTAATCGAGCATAGAGAACAGGAGCGCCATACGGCGACGGGTGTAATAGTTTCCGGTTGTATAGTGGCAGTCGCCCGGATGGCATCCGCACAGAATCACACCGTCCGCTCCGCGCTGAAACGCGCGGAGAATGAACATCGGGTTCACACGGCAGGAGCACGGCACACGGATAATCTTGACATCCGCCGGGTAATTCAGGCGGTTGTTTCCCGCAAGATCCGCGCCCGCATAGGAGCACCAGTTGCAGCAGAACGCCACAATCAGCGGTTTATATTCGGTTACTTGCATATTGCGTCCACCTCCGCCATGATTTGTTTATTCGAGAACCCGCGCAGATCCATCGCGCCCGACATACAGGCAACTGTGCAGGCGCCGCATCCTTGGCAGACCGCCTCGTTGACCTGCGCCACACGCCGCACCTTGGTGGTACGGTCGGGCATACGGAATTCCTTTTCGATATAGGTAATCGCGCCATACGGGCAGACCTTCTCGCAGGTCGAGCACCCGTTGCACATCATCTCGTCCGAATGCGCCACGCAGGGGTTACCCGTCAGCTTATCCTTGCAGAGCAGACCGATGACCTTGGAAGCCGCCGCACCCGCCTGAGACACCGTTTCGGGAATATCCTTCGGTCCCTGGCAAGTACCCGAGAGGAACACGCCCGCCGTCGGGCTTTCCACGGGACGAAGCTTCGGATGCGCTTCGGTGAAGAAGTCGTTGGTGTCCATGCTTGCGGTCAGCATCGTTGCCAGATGTCTTGCCGACTTGTCCGGTTCGATCGCCGCGGCAAGCACCACAAGATCGGCGTCAATGTGCAACTGCTTTCCGTAAAGCAGATCGGACGCCTGCACCTTGAGTTTGTTCCCTTCCGGCTCTACCTTGCCGACCATGCCCTTGATGTAGTGCACGCCGTATTCCTCAACCGCGCGGCGGTAGAATTCGTCAAAGTTCTTGCCGGGGGTACGCACGTCGATATAAAAGACGTAAACCTCGGTGTCGGGATATTTGTCGCGGATCAGCATTGCGTGCTTCGCCGTGTACATACAGCAGATCTTGGAGCAGTACTCCTTGCCCTTCTCCGAGCAAGCCGCGCAACGCGAACCCACGCACTGCACGAACACGATGGTGTGCGGGTGGGTCTTATCGGAAGGACGAAGCAATGTTCCGCCCGTCGGACCTGCCGCATTCATCAGGCGCTCCAACTCAAGCGAGGTAATCACGTCCTTGGATTCACTGTAAGCGAATTCGTCGAACTTTTCCATGGAGATGGGATTGAAGCCGGTAGCCACGACGATTGCGCCGTACTGCTCCTCCACGAATTCATCCTTTGCCTTGTAATCGATCGCGCCCGCGCCGCAGACCTTGGAACAGATGCCGCATTTGCCGCTCTTGAGCATCATGCAGGCATTCGGGTCAATGGTTGCCACCTTCGGCACTGCCTGTGCAAACGGGATGTAGATGGCATGACGGTTATCCATGCCAAGGTTGAACTCGTTCGGAATCTTCTTCTGCGGGCACTTTTCGGTGCAGAGACCGCAACCCGTGCAAACGTCTTCCTTCACATAGCGAGCCTTGCGCTTGATGGTCACTTTGAAGTTGCCGACAAAGCCCTTGACATCGGTCACTTCGGAATAGGAGAAGATGCGGATCTTCTCGTTCTGCGCCACATCCACCATTTTCGGGGTCAGGATGCACGCCGCGCAGTCCAGCGTCGGGAACGTCTTGTCGAGCTGTGCCATCTTACCGCCGATGGTCGGCTTGGTTTCCACGATATCCACCGGGAAGCCCGCGTCCGCGATATCCAGAGCGGTCTGAATGCCCGCGATACCGCCGCCGATAACAAGCGCCCGCTTGGTAACGGGAGATTCGCCGGGCGTCAGCGGCGCGTTGAGGTTGACTTTCGCGACCGCCGCCTTGGCGAGGATAATCGCCTTTTCCGTTCCCGTTGCCATATCCTTATGCACCCACGAGCACTGCTCGCGGATGTTTGCGATCTCCACCATATAGGGGTTCAGCCCCGCCGCCGCGGCAGTCTTGCGGAAGGTCGCTTCGTGCATACGCGGCGAGCAGGAGCAGACAACGATTCCGGTCAGGTGATGTTCCTTGACCGATTCGATAATCATGTTCTGCCCCGCCTGCGAGCACATATACTGATAGTCGGTGGAGAAAACGACACCCGGTTCGTGACCGATCGCTTCCGCAACCGCTTTGACATCCACCGTTCCTGCGATGTTTGTACCGCAGTGGCAGACGAATACGCCGATTCTTTGCATGGTCTGTTTTCTCCTTTCTTATTTGGAATACTTGCGCATGGCGCTGACGATCGCCTGTTGCGGCAGATCCTCATCCACCAGTGCGGGAATGTCATCCGCCGTCATGTGGTTTGCACCCTTTTCACGGATTGCAAGCAAGCGGATTGCTTCAATCAGTTTTGCAGGTTCAACGCCGCGCGGGCAACGCTCCACACAGGCAAAGCAGGACAGGCATTTGTAAACCGACGGCGACTTCATCAGCGTTTCCACGTCGCCTGTTTCCACCATATAAACAAACTGATGCGGATGGTATTCCATCTCATCATACGACGGGCAGGTTCCCGAGCATTTGCCGCACCGCATACATTTGCGCGGATTGACACCGCTCATGCGCAGAACCTGTTCCGTTTCCAATTCCTTTTTATTCTGCATGGGACTCCTCCTTGATTCCGAGCGCTTCCGCCAGCAGTTCGGTAAAATAAACTACCGGAACGCGGCTTCCGTTCTTCACAAGATTATATTTGCACAGCGGGCAAGCCGTTACAAGCAGTTCCGCGCCATGCGCCGCCGCGCTGTCCGAAACAGCCGACGATTTTTTCTTCGCCGATTCCGCGTCCTCCATGGCTACATACCCGCCGCAGCATTCGTTTCTGCGCGGATAAACGACAGGATCTGCGCCCAGCGCACGGATGAAATCCTCCATCACGCGGGGATTTTCAACATCGTCAAACGCCATGACCTTTCCGGGGCGCAGAAGCATACAACCGTAATATGCGCCGATCTTCCGCCCCGTCAGCGGCTTTTTCACCGCCGCGCGCAAAGCGTCGAACCCAACGGTATCGCGGAGCATTTCCAGATAGTGCTGCACCGTCGCTTCACCGTGATACGGCTCGCCCGCGTTTTTGTCCTGCGCGAGATAGCGGTTCGCACGGTCGGCGAACACCTCATCCGTCTGCATGGCGTGATTGGTTTGCTTGATGACATTGTGGCAGGCGGAGCAGACCGTCAGAAGCGGCTGTCCCGCGTCCCGCGCCGCAATCAACGCCCGAACGCTTGACAGCTTGGTTGCGATCTCATCTTTCGCGCTGACAAACACGCCGCCGCAACACTGCCAGTCCGGGATCTCGCACAGCTCCACACCGAGCGCCAGTGCGCTTTCGCGCGCCCAACGATCCAGATCTTTTGCTTTGGTGCGAAGTGTGCAACCCGGGAAATAACTGACTTTTACCAAAACAGTACCCTCCCAATCTCCGGTCAGACCATCTGTTCCGGATGAAATACCTCGTCGAATCTCTCCGCCGTCAGGAATCCAAGCTCCACGCAGGCTTCCTTGAGCGAAATATTGTCCTTGAACGCCTTCTTTGCGGTCTTAGCCGCATTTTCGTATCCGATGTACGGATTCAGCGCCGTGACCAGCATCAGCGAGTTGTGCAGGTTGTGATACATCTTATCCTTGTTCGCCGTAATGCCGACTGCGCAATTTTTGTTAAAGGAAACAATCGCTTCCGCCAACAGGCGCGCGGACTGCAGGAAGTTATAAGCCGCAACGGGCATGAACACGTTCAGCTCAAAGTTGCCCTGCGATGCCGCCATGCCGACCGCAACGTCATTGCCCATGACCTGCACGGCAACCATGGTAACCGCCTCGCACTGCGTGGGGTTGACCTTGCCCGGCATGATCGACGAACCCGGCTCGTTTTCGGGAATGTGAATCTCGCCCAGACCGTCGCGCGGTCCGCTTGCAAGCCACCGGACGTCGTTTGCAATCTTCATCATATCGCAAGCTGTTGCCTTGATCGCGCCGTGCGCAAAGACCAGCTCGTCCTTGGAAGTCAGCGCGTGGAATTTGTTCGGCGCGGTGACAAATTTCTTGCCGGTCAGTTCCGCAACCTTTGCCGCAACCAGTTCGGAGAAGCCCTTGGGAGCATTCAGTCCCGTACCGACCGCCGTGCCGCCGAGCGCCAGTTCGTGAAGCGGACCGACGGCAAGCTTCAACAGCTCCACGTCGCGCTCCAGACTGCTTCTCCAACCGGAAATTTCCTGGCTGAATTTGATCGGAGTCGCGTCCTGAAGGTGTGTTCTGCCCGACTTGACGATCCCCTCGTTCTCTTCCTCCAGGCGGCGGAAGGTTGCGATCAGCGTCTCGATCGCAGGGATCAGCTTGTCCTCGATTGCGATCACGGCGGAAATGTGCATTGCCGTCGGGAAGGTGTCATTGGAGGACTGGCTCATGTTGATATCATCGTTCGGGTGGCAAAGTTTTGCGCCCGCCAACTGATTGGCGCGGTTGGCAATGACCTCGTTCGCATTCATATTCGACTGCGTGCCCGAGCCGGTCTGCCAGACCACCAGAGGAAAATGCTCGTTGAGCTTGCCCGAGATCACCTCGTCGCAAGCCTCGGTAATCACCCGCAGCTTTTCCGCCGTCATTTTTTCGGGCTTCAGTTCGGCGTTTGCCATCGCCGCTGCGCGCTTGAGAATGCCGAACGCGTGCGTAATCTCGCGCGGCATTGTCTCCGTTCCGACGCCGATGAGAAAATTCTCATGGCTTCGCTCGGTCTGCGCCGCCCAGAGCTTGTCTGCGGGGACTTTGACCTCGCCCATCGAATCGTGTTCAATCCGGTATTCCATCTCGTTCACCTCAGATGCTCAGACTGTTGATAACTTCCTTCAGCGTATCGGCGCTGTGACGGAGCTTCACAACTTCTTCGTCGGTCAGCGGAACGTTGACCTTGCCGCGGATACCGTCGTGACCGATCATGTTCAGCGTGCTCAGGCAGACGTCGCTCACGCCGTACTCTCCGTGCATCATCGTAGAAACGGTCATGGTCGTATCCATACCGTCAAAAATGCACTTGCAGATATGGCAGACCGAAACCGAGACGGCATAGAAGGTTGCGCCCTTTCTTGCAATCACGCGTCCGCCGGACTTGCGCACATACTGCTCTACTTCGTCAAAGTCCAGCTCGGGGCTGCTCAGACCCGGGGTGAGAATCAGCTTGCCGCAGTCACGGATCGGCACATTGGAAATGTTTGCAACCGACCACGGAATGAAAGAGGAATCTCCGTGCTCGCCGAACACATATGCGTGCACATTGCCCTGATTGATGTTGTAGTACTCGGACAGACGCGAACGCAGGCGTGCGGTATCGAGAATCGTACCCGACCCGATGATGTGGCTTTCGGGAATGCCCGAAAGTTTAAGGAAGGTGTAGGTCAGAATGTCAACGGGATTGCTGACAATAATGTAGATGGCGTTCGGCGCATACTTGGTGATTTCGGGAATGATGCTCTTGGTGATGTTGACGTTCGTCTGCGCCAGTTCCAGTCTGGTCTGACCCGGCTTTCTCGCGATACCGGAGGTCAGGATCACGATATCGGAATTCGCCGCATCGCGGTAATCGCCCGCATAGACCGAGCAGGCGCTGCAGAACGGCGTGCCCTGACGGATGTCCAGTGCCTCGCCGAGCGCTTTCTCGTTGTTGATGTCGATCATGACGATCTCCGTTGCCAATCCCATAACCGTCAGGGTGTAAGCGATTGTAGAGCCGACGCTACCGGTTCCGATGATAGAAATTTTGTTCATTGTTCACTCCTCCGAATTTTGACAAAAATATATCATGATATATTATATCACAACCGAACCGATTTGTAAAGTGTTTTTTTATCATATCGGTTATATTGATATCAATATATGTCGGAGCAATACGAAAAAGGTCTCCGTTCCGCGCGGTTTCGGCGGGATCGGAGACTTTTTCTTATCTTTCCATGCATTGGCAGAGAATGCGGACAATCCGTCCGGCAGCGTTTCCGTCTCCGAACACCCCGCTCGGATGCCGCATTGCGGCATAGGTTTCCGAGCCGTCGCGCAACAGTTCGGCGGCGGATGCGGCAATCCCGGCGGCGTCTGTTCCGACCAACCGCAGGCATCCCGCGCGCACCCCTTCCGTCCGTTCGGTCGAATGCCGCATGACAAGCGTGGGAATACCGAGCGCGCAGGCTTCCTCCTGAATGCCGCCGCTGTCGGTCAGAACCAGAGTCGCGCGGGCAAGCAGATGATGAAACACCGTCAGATCCGGCGGATCAATGACCGAGATCCGCTCACACCCGACAAGCACCTCCCCTGCCGCCGCCCGCACAACGGGATTCGGATGAAGCGGGCAGAGCGCATAGGTATCGGGAAAGCGTTCCGTCGTCGCTCTCAGCGCGCGTAGCATTTCCCGCATCGGCTCGCCCCAGCTTTCCCGCCTGTGCGCGGTAAACAGGATCAACCGCTTCCCCTGCGGCAGGATCGGCAGATTGCGCGGCGTGCAGGAAACCAGACTGTATTTCAGTGCGTCAATCACCGTGTTTCCGGTCAGATAAACCCGTTTTTCGGGAATGTCCTCGCGGATCAGATTCCGCTTTGCCGCGGCAGTCGGCGCAAAGTGCAGATCTGCCAGCGGGGCGATCGATCTGCGGTGCATCTCTTCCGGGAACGGAGAGCGGATGTGGTAGGTTCGCAGTCCCGCCTCCACGTGCGCTATCGGAATTCCGCGATAGAATCCCGCCAGAGCGCCCGCAAATGCGCTTGCGGTATCCCCCTGCACGATCATGAAATCGGGGCGCAAACGTTCCAATGCGGCGTCCAGTGTTCCGAGCAGATGTCCCATCACCGCCGCAGCTCCCGTTTGCGCGGGCGGAGGCGGTAGCGTTTCATCCGCAGAGATACCGAAACACGCCATGGCGTCCGTCAGAAGTTTGCCGTGCTGTCCCGTCGAAAGAACAACCGTCCGGACTTCCTCCCGCTTCCGCAACTCCAATACCACGGGACAAAGCTTGATTGCCTCGGGTCTTGTCCCCATTACGACCAATACCGTTTTCATAAAAATCCTCCCATCCGACTGCATCTGTCTGATACAGTGTATGGGAGGATTCTGCGTTTTAGAACAACCTGTCCGGATTCTTATTTCTTTTGTTGGCGACACCAGATCTTCATCACAAGCCTGTGCGGGAGCAGTTTGGTCAGCCGCACCTGCGCACGGATGGAAGCGCCGCAGACCGAAACATCCTTTCCTTTCTTCATATCCCGCAGAGCGCGGGCAACCACCTGCCCGGGCGTGAAGAAGCGGTTGTAATAGGTGATGGTGTCATCCCGCACGGCGCGGTCGAAGAACTCGGTTCTGACCCACCCGGGACAAACCGCCATACAGCGGATTTCCCGTTTCTTCAACTCCACATTCAGCGCACGGCTGAAACTGAGCACAAAAGCCTTGGTCGCGCCGTAGACCGAGATATACGGAACAGGCTGGAAGGAGGAAAGCGAATCCAGCTGATAGATTTCCCCGCCCGCGCGCATATACGGCAGGGTCAGATAAGTCATCGCAACGTATGCCTTGTCGTTGAGATCAATCATATTCAGTTGTTCCGAAAGTTCGATATCCTCAAATGCCCCGAATTTTCCGAATCCGCTTGCGTTAACCAACACCGAAACCTCCGGATTTTCCGTAGCAAGCAAGGTCTTGTATTCCGCCAAAGAATCCTCCCGCGTCAAATCCATCGCAAGCGGACGGATTTTCACCTCCGGAACCAATGTTTGCAGGGACTGCAGACGCTCCAACCGACGGGCAATGACCCAGATTTCATCAAACGGCTTTTCTTTTGCAAGCCGCAGAACAAATTCGCGCCCCATTCCGGACGAGGCGCCGGTAATCACAGCGATCTTCATGCAGATATCTCCTTACAGAACAAAATGTTTCGGGATTCCGTTTTCCCAGACCGAAACCGCCTCTCCGCGGATCAGCGGGAGGATGTAGGCGCAAAACGCGTCTGTCATCCCGTTGCCTGCGACGTTAATATAACGGTCGTCCACCTGCCGGACGCGGTTTGCAATGCCCGCAATGGCGGAATGCCCGAAGCGAACCGCATACGGCTCGTCCGCCGTGCGATCGATGCTCATCATCTCCCCGCCAACGCCTGCGAGCGCCGCCGCAACCGCCGCCTTGCCGACCCCGACGGATTCCGCAAGGTCGGTTTTCGACGCCAGATGCGCCGCACAACGCTGCGGCAGATTCAGCTCAACCGAACGAACCTTACAGCCGATTTCCTGCTTGACAAGCTGTTCCAATACCTTTCCCGCGCCCGCAAGGTAAGCGTGACCGAACGCGTCCACCGCGCCGCTCTGCGCCCCCTCGCCGACATAGTGCCCGTCGGCAAAGCGGATGCCCTCCGAAACCGCCACCACAACGTTCGGGTGCTTCGCCTGTGCCGTGCGGACATCGGCGAGAAATTGCGCGGTTGAAAAGTCCCGCTCGGGAAGATAGATGAGGTCAGGGAAACAGCCCGAGACATATCCGCCCGCCGCCGCAGATGCGGTCAGCCAGCCCGCGTCTCTGCCCATGATTTCCACAATCGTAACGGCGGGAATCGTATAGACCGCGCAGTCCCGCAGAATTTCCTGCACGGTAACCGCGATATACTTCGCCGCCGAGCCGAAACCGGGGGTATGGTCTGTCCCCATCAGGTCGTTGTCAATGGTTTTCGGAACACCCACGACCCGCATTTCCCAATCCTTGTCAGCAAGATAGGCGGAAAGGCGCGAGACGGTATCCATGGAGTCATTCCCGCCGATGTAAAAGAAATAGCGGATGTCATATTTGCGGAACAGCGCCAGAAGGTTCGCGTAAACACCCGGGTCTTTGGCGGGATCGGGCAGCTTTCTGCGGCAGGAACCGAGCGCCGCCGCAGGGGTATGTTCCAATAGGTTCAGCTTTTCCTCGCTGTCGCAAAGCGCACCGAGATCCACAAGGCGCTCCGCCAGAAAGCCGTCGATTCCGTTGCGCATTCCGTAAAGCGTTCCAATGCTCCCTGTCTTATCTTCCTTCACCCCGCGGATCACGCCCGCAAGCGTTGCGTTGATGGCGGCAGTCGGCCCGCCACTCTGCCCCACGACTGCATTTCCGATCAATTGCTTCATTTTATTATCCTTTCTTTGGTTGCTGTCTTTATTTTACCACATTCCCGCCGTTCTGTCAACCGATTTTCGGATGTACAGGCAAAAAAAGGCGCACGCGGCATATACTGAAAAGAAATTACACAGGAGGAATCGCCATGTTGCTGACACTGTTTTCACTGTTTACCCGAATGCTCCATCTGATTCTCGGCATCACGCCGCCGCAGAAATTCCCCCCGCCCCTGCCGCCCGAAGAAGAACAGGAAGCCTTTCGTCTTTGCCGTGCGGGAGACGAAAAAGCGCGGGAAAAGCTGATTCTGCACAATCTGCGTCTCGTTTCGCATATCGTGCGCAAGTACTACGGCGCGGCAAAAAATTCCGAGGATCTGGTTTCCATCGGGACGG
Organism: uncultured Eubacteriales bacterium; assembly: GCA_900547725.1. GTDB lineage: Bacteria > Bacillota > Clostridia > Oscillospirales > CAG-272 > UMGS1865. The sequence continues at coordinate 37,238 of URHR01000004.1, read as the reverse complement.
TCGGATTGGTCAAAGCGGTCGACACCTTCCGCATAGAAAACGGCGCGCGGTTTGCAACCTATGCGGCAAAGTGCATTCAGAACGAAATTCTGATGCACTTTCGCTCTCAGAAAAAGCTGGGCTGTGAAGTCTCCCTCGGCGAGACCATCGACATGGATCGCGACGGCAACCCGCTGACCTACATCGACGTCATCTGCGCGGACGAGGATGTTGCGGAGGAGACTTTGCGCAAGGTGATGACCGACCGGATGCTCGGGCTTGTTGACACCGCCCTGACCCCGCGCGAAAAGCAGATTCTCGTCATGCGCTACGGACTCGGCGGGTGCGAACCGCACGCGCAACGCGAAGTTGCGCAAGCCCTCGGCATTTCAAGATCCTACGTTTCCAGAATCGAAAAAGGCGCACTCGAAAAACTCCGGGACGCGATGTCATGACCGTTCCCCGTCACCCAAAAATCCCCGCCGCGAGCCAAAATCGGTTCGCGGCGGGTGCTTTTTCATTTTTTCAGTCTCTTATCGCATTTCGAGGCAAGTTTTGTTCCGACGGTCTGGAAAATCTGAACCAACACCACAAGTAAAACAACCGCAATCAGCATCACAAGATATTTGAAGCGGTAATAGCCGTAGTCGATCGCAATTTTTCCCAGTCCCCCGCCGCCGATGGCGCCGCTCATTGCCGAATAGCCGAGAACCGTCGTCAGCGCCGTTGTAAGGTTTGACAGCAAGGACGGAACGCTTTCCGGAATCATGACCTTGACAATGATCTGAAACGGCGACGCGCCCATGCTCTGCGCGGCTTCGATGATATTGGGGTTCAGTTCCCGCAGGGAGGTTTCCACCAACCGCGCCACAAACGGGAAAGCCGCCACAACAAGCGGAACGATGGTTGCAACCGTGCCGATGCTGGTCCCGACGATCAGCCGCGAGAGCGGAATGACCATAATCATCAGAATCAGGAACGGAACAGAGCGGAGCAGATTGATCAGGACATTGAGAACCGTCATCAGCCAACGCGGGAGCGGCAGAACGCCGTTCTTTTCTCCCACAACCAACAGTACCCCGAGCGGCAGTCCGATCACAACGGCAAAGAAAGTGGACAGAACCGTGACATAAAAGGTTTCCCAGATGGCAACCGGAATCTCGTTTTTCAGGATTTCCAACGCCTGTTCAACCGATTTTTCGGAAAACAAATCGTTAAACATTTTCTGTCACCTCCTCCGCAAATATGTCGGGATATCCGCGCAGGAATTCCATTGCGCGGGCGGCATCCTCGCCTGCCGGAACGCCGAGAAGCATCGTTCCGTAAATCTGTCCGTCCAGACTGCGGGTCGAGGCGGCGATGATGCTTGCAAGCACCCCCGTTCTGACCGCCATTGTTGCAATCAGCGGTGCGCCGGTCATATCCGCGCCGTTGAACACCAAGCGGATGCGACGTTCCTTTTCGGGGTCGCAGACTGCGTCGTCCGCGCCGTTCGGGAACACCAACCGCTTTGCCGCGGCGGAACGCGGTGCTGAAAAGACCGCGCCAACCGTTCCCTCTTCCGCAACCGTTCCGTTATCAAGGATTGCCACGTGATCGCAGATTTCCTCCACCACGCTCATCTGGTGCGTAATGACGACAACCGTAATGTTCAGCTTGCGGTTGATCTCGCGAATCAGTTGCAGAATCGCGTGCGTGGTGTTCGGGTCGAGCGCCGAGGTCGCTTCATCGCAGAGCAGGACTTCCGGATTCGTCGCCAATGCGCGGGCAATGGCAATGCGCTGTTGCTGTCCGCCGGAGAGCTGTGCGGGATAGGCGCGCGCCTTTTCGGGCAGACCGACCAGTTTCAGAAGCTCTGCGGCGCGCTTTCGCGCATCGGCTTTCTTCACGCCCGCCAGTTCCATCGGAAAGCAGATGTTGTCCATGCAGGTCCTCTGCATCAGCAGATTGAAGCCCTGAAAAATCATGGTGATCTTTCGTCTCGCGTCGCGCAACTCGCGCGGGGTCATGGTCTCCATGCGCATTCCGTTCACCGTCACGCTTCCCTCGGTCGGGCGCTCCAAAAGATTGATACACCGCACCAACGTGCTCTTTCCTGCGCCGCTCATGCCGATGATACCGTAAATATCTCCGTCCGGTATCGTCAGATTGATATTTTTCAGTGCGTCAACCGTACCGCCCGCCGCGGAAAAAGATTTGCTCAGATTTCGGATCTCGATCATGATTGCTCTCCTGTCCTCTTTTCTGTCGGTTACTGCTTCACCGAAGTTCCCGAAAGCAGCTTGCAGTACAGTCCCATCGGCTCAACGTGAATCGCCGCAACCGACACAATGTGCGTATTGTTTTCTGCGTTAAAGTTATCCAGATACGGCGTATGCTGGAAGTAGTTCGCATCGCATTCGCCGCTTTCCACCACGCGGTTCGGCTGAACATAATCGGAATACACCTTGATATCCAGTGTAATCCCCTTCTGCGCCAGTAGACCCTTTGCAATCTCGAGAATCTCCGCGTGCGGTGTGGGAGACGCCGCAACGGTGATGGTCTGCCCGTTCAGCGCGCCGTAATCGAGATCGGCGTCAAACCCGTCCCCGGGATTCTCCACCACGCTGATGACCGCCCCTCCGTATTCGCTTGCAATAAAATCGGCAACCGCGCGACTGCCGAGCGCCGCCACAAGCGCCCGCGTTTTTGCACTCTGCTCGTTCCCTTCCTTCACCGCCAGAATGTTGCTGTAGGCGGAATAGGAATCCTCCAGAAGCACCGCATCGCGGGTCGGGTTCAGGTTGGCGGGAATTGCGTAGTTGGAATTGATAACGGCAAAGTCCACGTCCTTCAGCTTCAGCGGAAGCTGTGCGGCTTCAATCTCAACGAACTTGATATTCTGCGGATTTTCGGCAATGTCCTTAACGGTTGCGTTGATGCCAACGCCTTCCTTCAGCTTAATAATCCCGTTTGCTTCCAGAAGTAACAGGGCGCGCGCCTCGTTGGTCGGGTCGTTCGGGACGGCAATCGTATAGCCTGCATCCTTTTTGCAGGAAGCAAAGGTAAATAATGCAAAAGCGGCAAGCGTAATCGCAAGCAGAGCGGAAATGATTCTTTTCACGGTTTTATTCTCCTGTTCTGATAAATGTGGTATTTTCGTTCTCTGTCATCGTGTTTCGCAAGTTTTTCGTGCCGCTCGGCACATTCGGATTTTCCCTCTGAAATAAAGAAACAGCCGCATAAAATTCACTCCCTTCCGGATTTGGTCAATAAAAAATGCACGGTCGGGTTTCCCCTCCGCGCACATGACCGACATCATTCCGGATTTCCGAATTTCATGCCGCCAGTTTCATGTTATCGCACAGAAGAAGCCCCACATCGGACCATCATCATTCCGCACATCATGCACATGGCGCACATCATCTTTTTCATGGGGGTTCTCCTTTCTGCGGCAACGCCGCTTTTTCTTTTCTGCTGACAGTATACACCCAAAAGAGGATTTTGTCAACCCCTTTTTGCAATTTTCCAAAAAGAAAAATTCATTTCGTAAAATCTATTGCAATTTACGGCTTTTTTTGCTATACTGTTAGGGTACATAACCGAAAGGATCATCTGTCTATGAGAATGAGAAAGAAAAAGCACGGCGCCGAGCGGATTGCCGCCTGCCGCGAACTTCTGATTGACCCCCCGACGCTTCCCGCGCCCGACCCGCAGACCTATTTTCCCGCCCCGCGCCCGCTCAGTCTTGAGATCGGTTGCGGCAAAGGAGACTTTGCGGTCGGCATGGCGGCGGCGCACCCGGACGAAAACTGGATTGCGATGGAGCGCGTTTCCGATGTTGCCTGCCTCGCGCTTGAAAAAGCAATGGCGGCAAAGGACACGCGTCCCGATAATCTGCGTTTTCTCATCGGAGACGCGCGCAATCTTACCGATTGGTTTCCCGCGCACTGCGCGGACACGCTCTACCTCAATTTCAGTGACCCATGGCCGAAAGCGGGACACGCGCGCCGTCGGCTGACGCATCCCGACTTTCTGGCACTCTACCGCCGACTTCTGAAGCCGGACGGTCTGCTCCGTCTCAAAACCGACAACGAAGGACTGTTCGACTACAGTCTGGAGCAGTTCGCACTCTGCGGACTTCCCGTGGAATGGATGACGCGCGACCTGCATCACTCCGAGCGCGCCGCCGACAACATCATGACCGAATATGAGCGGAATTTCTCCGAAAAAGGACAGGTCATCTATTCCGCATGGGTTCGCTTCCCGAAGGAGGACGCATGACGGCGGACGAATCGCGCAGCTTGCCGTCGGATATCGGAGAGCCGGACGGCGTTCTGATCGTCGACAAACACGCGGGCGTAACGTCGCACGATATTGTAGGAAAAGTACGCCGCCTGTACGGAACAAAAAAGGTCGGACACACGGGAACGCTTGACCCGATGGCAACAGGCGTTCTGGTGGTTCTGATCGGTCGCGCGGCAAAAGCTTCGGAATACCTGACCTATGACCGCAAGCGCTACCTTGCCACGCTCCGCCTCGGAATCACGACCGACACCGAGGACACAAGCGGAACGGTTCTCACGCAAACCGATTGCATCCCCGATTTTCCCGCACTGGAAGCGGTTCTGCCGGAATTCCGCGGCACGGTTATGCAGATTCCGCCGATGTATTCCGCGCTCAAACAGGACGGGCAGAAATTGGTCGACCTCGCGCGACGCGGCATCACGGTGGAACGGCAGGCGCGTGAAATTCGGATATTCCGGTTGGACGCAACACAAACCGACTCCTCCGCCGATTTTGCACTGGATGTCACCTGCTCGGGAGGAACATACATCCGCACGCTGTGTGCCGACATCGGCGCGCGGCTCGGCTGCGGCGGCGTCATGGCAAGCCTGCGGCGGATGTCCGTCGGTCATTTTATGCTGTCCCAAGCGCATACCGTCGACGAACTGGAAGCAATGTCGCCAGCAGAACGCCGCGCCCTGCTGATTCCGACCGAGCAGCTTTTTTCCGACCTTCCCGCGCTCCGTCTCGTTGCATTCCATGAAAAACTCCTCCGAAGCGGCTGTGCCGTCGCGCAGAAAAAGCTGAAGACCGATCTCACGCCCGGCGCAAGAGTCCGCCTGTGCAATGAAGCGGGCGCTTTCTTCGCCCTCGGAGAAGCGGTCGAGGATACGGAGCAGGGATCGGCAGTCAAAGCAATTAAAACCTTTGCGCTCTGAAAAAACATCCGTTACAAACAACGGAAGCGTTTCGCCGATTGAAAAAAGGTCGCATTCCGAAAGTCTTTACGAGCATAACAACCGACAAAAGCGCACAGCCTGCAAAATCTGCAGACTGTGCGCTTTTTTTCGGCAACTCAATCCTCCATCCCCGTCAGGAATCTGCGCAGATGCGGATTATCATTCTGCTCAAACACCTCTTCGGGCGTTCCCTCGGCTTCGATGCGTCCCTCACGCATATAGATCACGCGGTCGGCAACCGAACGGGCAAAGTTCATTTCATGCGTTACAAGCACCATGGTATGACCGTCCTCCTTCAGCCGCCGGATGACCCGCAACACCTCTGCGGTCAGTTCCGGGTCGAGCGCCGAGGTCGGCTCGTCAAACAGCAGAACGCGCGGCTTCATCGCCAGTGCGCGGGCAATGGACACCCGCTGTTGCTGTCCGCCCGACAATTCGCACGGATATGCGTCGGCGCGATCGGACAGTCCCATCGTTTCAAGTAACTGCCGCGCGTCCGCTTCCGCCTCGGCACGGGATTTTCCGAGCACCCGCACGGGCGCGTCGGTAATGTTCCGCAGAACCGTCATATGCGGGAACAGGTTAAAGTTCTGAAATACCATTCCCACGCATTCCAACATCTGCTTCCGCTCGGCGGGCGGCGCATAGACCGCGACCTCGCGCGCCACGCCCCGTCGATCCGTTTTCCGCTCGGTTCTCACCAAAGCGCGACCGCAGATATCGATCTCTCCGCGATCCACCGTCTCAAGCTGTGCGGCACACCGCAGGACAGTCGATTTTCCGGAGCCGGAAGATCCGATCAGCGCCAATACCTCGCCTTCTTCAACCGACAACGACAGATCATCCAACACCGTCACGCCTACGCGGAAGGCTTTTCGGATGCTTCTCATCTCCAACAACTTCACGGTCGGTCTCCTTTCAGCGAATGCTGTAGGTGTTCAGCCGTTTTTCCAGCCGTTCCATCCCAAACGCCACAGCAAAATTGAATACATAGTACATCGCGCCCGCGACAAACAGCGCAGTCATGTCGGTCTCTGCGGCGGAAATCTGCTTTGCAACCGTGAACATCTCCACCACGCTGACGGTGTATGCCAGAGAGGTATCCTTAATCAGCGTAATCACTTCGTTCGTAACGGTCGGCAGAACCCTGCGGGTCAGTTGCGGCAGAACAATATGCTGAAACGTCGCCATGCGCCCATAGCCCAACACCTTTGCCGCTTCGTATTGCCCGACCGGAATCGACTCCAATCCCGCGCGATAAATTTCCGCAAAATAGGCGGCGTAGTTGATGATAAAGCCGATCAGCACCGCGATCAGGCGGTAGTTTCCGCCGAACAGACTGCCCAGCGACACGCCAAACAGATAATACGGCGCAAAATACACCACCACAAGCTGAAGCATCAGCGGAGTCCCGCGCATAACCGATATATAGATGCGAAAGATCCACTGCAGGATCGGGTTCTTTGCCCGCCTGCCGAAGCAGACTAAAAGTCCGAGCGGCAGGGAGAACAACAGGGTCACGCAGAAGATGAGAAGCGATGTCAACATCCCGTTGCCGAGCATCGAAAGCATATTCGTAAAGGACAAAACAGTCGTTTCCTTTCCGTATTATTTTTTATTTTCCGATCAGAATCGCTTCGGGGGCAATGCCGTACTTTTCAGCCAATGCCTTCAGTGTGTTTCCGTCGGCGGCGATCTCCTTCATTGCATTGTTGACCTTATCCCGCAGTTCGGTATTTCCGAGACGGAAGCCAACGCCGTATTGCTCACGGTTCACGGTTTCTTTCAGAATGCGGTAATCGTTACCGTCCCCGATCAGATACTTCGCAACCGCTTCATCGATCACCAGAGCCTCAAACGATCCCGCCTTCAGTTCGCTGAATCCCTGCGTATAATCGGGGCAGGTCAGATACTTGCCGTCTTTGAAGCTGCCGACCAGTTCTTCATTGTTTTTCAGCGCCGATTCGCCGGACGAACCGGTCTGAACCGAAACCGTCTTCCCTGCGAGATCCGCAAGCGAAGTAATACCGGAATCGTTCTTGACCAACACGACAATGGTGTTGTCGAGGTAGCGATCCGACCATGTGTAATCGTCTTCTCTGGTCTCGTAAGTAAAGCCGTTCCAGATGCAGTCAATATTTCCGGAATTCAGTTCTTTGTCTTTCAGATTCCAGTCGACCGGAACCAGTTCCAGAGTCAGCCCGAGACGGTTGCAAACCAGTTTGGCATACTCGATATCAAAGCCCGCATACTGTTGTGTTTCGGTATCGAGGTAACCGTAAGGCGGATAGGACGCGTCGAACCCGAGTTTGAGCGTTCCGGTCGATTTTCCGTCCGGCTTGAAGGTGGTTTGCGTTGTTTTCCCGCAGGAGACGGTCATCAGCGCCGCCGCGATCAACAGGAGCATGGCAATCAAAAAAGCAGTCTTTTTCATAGGAGATTCCTTTCTGACCCGCATCGGGTCATGCAAACGATTTCGTCACGCCGTCAGTGCGGCCCGACGTTACTTTAACATTTTACCACGTTAAAGTGCTAAAGTCAACCCCTATTTTTAAAAAACTGCCTTTTGTATAATTATTTCATTTCAGTACATCGGTTTTTGTGCACTTCGCCGCTTCTTCTGCTTTTTTATCCCGTTCGAGCCACTTTTTCAGGTACTGCCCGGTGTAGGAGTTCTCTACTTTTGCAACCTCCTCGGGCGTTCCCGTTGCCAACAGCGTTCCGCCGCCGTCTCCACCCTCCGGTCCGAGATCGATGATATAATCGGCGGATTTGATAACGTCCAGATTGTGCTCGATGACCAGCACCGTGTTCCCGCCGTCGCAAAGCCGTTGCAGAATTTCAAGCAGTTTGGAGACATCCGCGGAATGCAGTCCCGTGGTCGGCTCGTCCAGAATATAGATGGTCTTTCCCGTGCCGCGCTTGGCAAGTTCGGTTGCCAGCTTGACGCGCTGTGCCTCGCCGCCCGAAAGCGTGGTGGATGACTGTCCGATCTTGACATATCCGAGTCCCACGTCGTACAGCGTCTGCAGCTTGCGCTGAATCCCCGGCAGTCCGTCGAAGAAGGAAAGTCCCTCCTCCACCGTCATTTCCAGTACATCGGAAATGTTCTTCCCTTTATAATGGACATCCAGCGTATCGCGGTTGTAACGCTTGCCCTTGCAGACGTCGCAGGTCACATACACGTCCGGCAGAAAGTGCATTTCAATGCATTTCACACCGTCTCCTTCACAGGCTTCGCATCTGCCGCCCTTGACATTGAAGGAGAAGCGACCCGACTTGAAGCCCTTCGCTTTTGCATCCTTTGTCTTGGCAAACAGATCGCGGATATCGGCAAACAGCCCCGTATAGGTTGCGGGATTGGAGCGCGGCGTGCGCCCGATGGGGCTTTGGTCGATCGCGATAACCTTATCCAGATTTTCCACGCCCTCAATGCGGTCGAATTTTCCGGGATAGGTCAGCGCGTGATTCAGCTTGTCCGCCAGATACGGATAAAGAATATCGTTGATCAGCGAGGATTTTCCCGATCCGGAAACACCCGTCACGCAGACAAAACACCCAAGCGGGATATCCACATCCATGTGTTTGAGGTTGTTCTGACATGCCCCCCGAACCGACAGGAATTTGCCGTTTCCGGGTCTGCGCGTTTTCGGAACGGGAATCCGCAAACGCCCCGAAAGGTATGCTCCCGTAATCGACGCGGGATTTGCCATAATCCGGTCGGGTGTACCCTCGGCAACAACGGTTCCGCCGTGAATGCCCGCGCCCGGACCGATATCCAGTATCCAGTCCGCCGCTTCCATCGTTTCTTCGTCATGCTCCACAACAATCACGGTATTTCCGAGGTCGCGCAGGCGTTTGAGCGTTGCAATCAGCTTGGAGTTGTCCCGCTGGTGCAGACCGATGCTCGGCTCGTCGAGAATATACAGCACGCCGACCAAGGAAGAGCCGATCTGGGTTGCAAGGCGGATGCGCTGCGCCTCGCCGCCCGAAAGCGTTCCCGATTTGTTGGAAAGCGAGAGATAATTCAGCCCGACGCTGACAAGGAATCCGAGCCGCGCGCGAATCTCCTTGAGAATCTCCGCCGCAATCTTCGCTTCGTTTTCGGTCAGCTTCAGGTTGTTGACGAATTCCAATGCCTTTTCCACAGACAGCGCGCAGAATTCCTGAATGTTCAGCCCGCCGACCGTAACCGCCAACACAATCGGCGACAGCCGCTGTCCGTGACACACGGGACATGGGGCTTCCTCAACGAACTGGTCGTAATACTCGTTTCCCCATGTCTGCGCGCGGTTTTCGATCATCGCCACAAGACCTTCGAATTTTGCCTTCTGATGGTGCTCCTCCCGCCCGAACCAGCGGTGAATGTCATAGACTTCATCGCCCGTTCCGTAAAGGAGCTTTTGATATTGGTCCTCGGTCAGGTTCTCGACCGGCGTTTGCAGGGTAAAACCGAAGCGCTTGCCGACCGCCGCGAACAGCGGGCCGTTCCAGCTTTCCTCTTCAAGCGTCTTGAAGCCGTTGACCGCGATCGCGCCTTGGGAAAGCGACAGCTTTTTGTTCGGAATCAGCCGATCCACCGCAATGCGGGTCATCTCCCCCAGTCCCGCGCAGTGCGGGCATGCGCCGACGGGGCTGTTGAAGGAAAACATCCGCGGCTCGAGTTCGCCGAACGAGATGTTGTGCTCCTCGCAGGCGTAGGACTGCGAAAATTCCAGTTCCTCCGCTTCCCCCTCGCCTTCCTTCGGCGCAGTGACGGCAATCAGATGCCCGTCTGCGGCGGCAAGTGCATTTTCCACCGAATCCGCCAACCGCGGCTCTACGCCATCACGAATTACGAGACGGTCGACGATGATTTCAATGTTATGCTTCTTGTTCTTGTCAAGCTTGATCTCTTCCGAGAGGTCGTACAGATTGCCGTCGACCCGCACGCGGACATAGCCGCGTTTCTTGGCGTCGGCAAGCACCTTTTCGTGCATTCCCTTCTGTCCGCGCACAACGGGAGCAAGGATCAGAAGGCGCGTGCCCTCGGGAAATGCGAGGATGCGGTCGATGATCTGGTCGGTTGTTTGCTGACGGATTTCCTTGCCGCAAACGGGACAGTGCGGAATTCCGATCCGCGCATAAAGCAAGCGGAGATAATCGTAAATTTCGGTTACCGTTCCGACAGTCGAACGCGGATTCTTCGAAGTGGTTTTCTGATCAATCGCAATCGCGGGCGACAGCCCTTCGATGGAATCGATGTCCGGCTTGTCGAGCTGCCCGAGAAACATTCTCGCATAGGAGGACAGCGACTCGACAAAGCGGCGGTGTCCCTCGGCATAAATGGTATCAAACGCCAGAGAGGACTTTCCCGATCCGGAAAGTCCCGTCAGCACAACCAGTTTGTCACGCGGAATATCGACGTCAATGTTTTTCAGATTGTGTACCCGCACACCGCGGATGGAAATTTGATTCGGCATAATTCAGCTTCCTTTTTACAATTTACAGCTTCGGTCAAAGCAGACCGAAAAATTGTCTGACGCGGCGCAACTGTCGTGCGGTCAGAATTGCGGCGGGCTTGGAAATCCGAGTTCCGCCGTCGCTCAAACGGAATTTCAGGCTCGCATTGCGCCAACGCCCGGCATCCTCGGGCAGGCGGTTTCCGTCGCTGTCAACCGCAAAGACCTCGCGCAGGAGCGACGTTTCAAAAGTCATGCGTTCGCCGCCCGAACCGCGTCCGATATCCGCAATGCCGTCATTTACGCGCACGCCCGTTGTAAACGTTCCCATCAGGTTAATGAGCGCCAGAATGCCGATAATCCAATCCAACACCGTCAGCACGTCGCCGTACCAGCGCTCGTTGAATCCCTTCACTGCCGACAGAACCGCCAGAAAAGCGGTGACAAACAGAATCACCGTCCAGAGTCCCAGTGCAAACGGGTCGACCAGACGAAGTCTGCGCTTTCCTGTCATCGGCTGTCCCGATTCCCCCGTTACCACGCGCCGTTTGCTCATTCCTCAATCTCCTTCCCTTCCCGGATTCGTCTGATCCGGTCACGCAGGTATGCCGCCTGCTCGAATTCCAACTTTGCCGCCGCGCTCTTCATCTCGCGCGTCAGCTCCGCAATCATTTTTTCGCGCTCGGACGCATTCAGCTTGCGCGGCGCGTCCTTGCCTTTGCCCTTGCGGCTCTTGCGACTGTCATCCTTCGAGCCGATCTCGATGATGTCCCGCACGCCCTTGATAACGGTTTTCGGCACGATTCCGTGCGCCTTGTTATAAGCGATCTGAATACCGCGCCGCCGCTCGGTCTCGTTGATGGTTGCCTGCATGGACTGCGTGACGGTATCGGCATACATGATAACCTTGCCTTCCGCATTCCGCGCGGCGCGCCCCACCGTCTGGATCAGCGACCGCTCCGAGCGAAGGAATCCCTCCTTGTCCGCGTCCAGAATCGCAACCAGCGAAACCTCGGGAATATCCAAGCCTTCCCGCAACAGGTTGATTCCGATCAGCACGTCAAATACGCCAAGCCGCAGATCGCGGATGATTTCCATCCGTTCGATGGTCTCCACGTTGTAATGGATATACCGCACCTTCACGCCGTTGCCTTCAAAGTATTCGGTCAGATCCTCCGCCATTTTCTTGGTCAGGGTCGTGACCAAAACCCGCTCGTTGCGTTTTGCCCGCGCCCGGATCTCACCAAGCAGATCGTCGATCTGCCCCTCAATCGGGCGAACCTCTATCACCGGATCGGGCAGTCCCGTCGGGCGGATGATCTGCTCCACCGTCTGGACGGAGTGCTGTTCCTCATAGTCCCCCGGCGTTGCGCTGACAAACACCGCCTGATGAATGCTCTGCTCAAACTCGTTGAAGTAAAGCGGGCGGTTGTCATAGGCGGACGGCAGGCGGAAGCCGTAGTCCACCAGATTCTTCTTTCTCGCCGAATCCCCGCCGCTCATGCCTCGTACCTGCGGAATCATGATGTGGGATTCGTCCACGAACATGATATAATCGTCCGGAAAATAGTCCAACAGCGTAAACGGCGTTGACCCTGCGGGTCTGCCCGAAAGCACGCGGGAATAGTTCTCCACGCCCGAACAGAAGCCAACCTCCCGAAGCATTTCGATGTCGTATTTCACGCGCTCACGAATCCGTTGCGCCTCCAACAACTTCTTTTCGGACTCGAATTCCAGAACGCGCGCCTCCATCTCCCGCTCGATCTCCGCCAATGCCGCCTCGCGCTTCTCGTCCGAGACCGCGTAATGCGTTGCGGGATAGATGGCGGCATAGGTCAGCGTGCGCAGAACCTCGCCCGTTACGATGTTGATCTCGCTGATGCGGTCAATCTCGTCACCGAAGAATTCCACGCGGATGGCTGTATCCGCACTGTTTGCGGGAATGACCTCCACTGTATCCCCGTTGACGCGGAATGCGTCACGCGTCAGCGAAAGGTCGTTGCGGTTATAGCTGTTTGCAACCAACTTGCGGATAAAAATATCCCGCGGCATCTGCATCCCCGGGCGAACCGCCACCACAAGCCCCTGATATTCGGACGGATCACCGAGCGAATAGATGCAGGAAACCGACGCCACGATGATGACATCCCGCCGCTCGAACAACGCGCTGGTCGCGCTGTGGCGCAGGCGGTCGATCTCATCGTTGATGAGCGCGTCCTTTTCAATGTACATATCCTTGCCCGGAATATAAGCCTCGGGCTGATAGTAGTCATAGTACGAAACAAAGAATTCCACCGCATTGTCGGGGAAAAACTCCCGCATTTCCGAACAGATCTGCGCGGCAAGCGTTTTGTTCGGCTCGAGAATCAGCGTGGGGCGCTGCATCTGCGCGATGACATTTGCCATCGTAAAGGTTTTTCCCGATCCTGTAACGCCAAGCAGGGTCTGCATCCGATCCCCCGCCCGCAAACCGTCTACAAGCGCCGCGATAGCCGTTGGCTGGTCGCCCGTCGGACGCATATCGCTTTTGAGTTGAAAGTCCGCCATTCTTTTCGACCTCCTTTGCAGGCTACCCTATTATGATACCACATTCCCGCCTGTTTGTCAAGGGCTTTTATCAAACAATATTTCCGAAATCGGAATTTTAGAATCTTTTTATTATGATTTTAGCGAGTACGCATTCTTTTATAATTCCGCAACAGAAAAAGTCGCATATACTGTCGTCCCCGCATTTATCTCACAAAAGCGGCGGAACAATATTTCCTTTTGGGAAAGGTTCTTGCGGTCAAGGGGTGCAGTTGCATTGCAACTGCACGTAGCGAAGCGTTGCTTCTCTGCAAGAAGCCCCTTGCCGGGTTCGTGGCAAAGCCCCGATGCCTTCTCCCCGAGGTCTTAAGGCATCACCGCGTAATTCCGATGGTGCGAATCACAACTTGCAGAGTCGAATTTTTCTTCAGACAATACAAAAATCCGCAGGCTGTAGCCGAGCTACAGGCAAGGATTTTTGTGAAGTATGAAGGAAAAGGTGCGAGCGAGTGCGCCATTCGCGAATTGCGCGGTGATGCCTTAAACCGCGCCCTTCGGGAAGCCTGTTTCCAACCCCGCCTGATGCGCGTTGTAGCCGTAGCAAAGCATCGTGACCCGACCGTCCGAAAAGTACTCCGCCTCGCTCACCGCCGCGTTGGTCGACCACGGAAGCCGCTCCATTTCCGCAATCGGGATACCCTGCCAGAAGCACCCCATCGAACGAATCGGCAATGCGTGCGTGAAGAGCGCGATGCACTTGCCCGGGTTCTCCGAAACCAAGCGCTCCACCGTCTCTTTAACGCGATCTGCAACGTGGGCAACCGACTCCCCGCCGTCGGGGCAGGCAAGCCCGACGTGCTCTTTCCATATTCCGCGGCTGTTCGGGTAACGTTCGAAAATCTCCGCATAAGGCATATGCTCCCATTTGCCCGCAAAAATCTCGCGCAGACCCGCCTCGGGAATGATCTCCAGTCCGTGCATCCGCGCGGTCGGCGCGGCGGTCTGCATTGAGCGAATCAGGTCGCTGGAATAGATGCGGTCGATTTTTCTGTCGCGCAGGTATTCCGCCGTCCGCTCCGCCTGACGTTGTCCGAGCGGGGTCAGCGGAATGTCGGTCTGTCCCGCAAAAAAGCCCTCCGCATTGCCGAGGCTTTCCCCGTGCCGCACCATGATAACCCGAGACGTTTCGTTTTTCTCCATTTTTCCGCCCGCCTTTCCGTTTTCCTGTCATATATTATACCATTCGCGCGATTTTTTGTCAAGCCACCTTTCGGGAAATCGGAAATTACCATATTTTTAGGGGTTCCATTTCGGCGCAGAATCGCTATAATGATAGTACAGAGAATCCGAAAGGAGAGATTCAAATGGAACTGATCCGAATCAGCGACAGGAAACTGAAAATCATGCTGACTGCGGCAGACATGACCGCTTACGATTTTGACCCCGACAACCTCAGCGACAACACCGCGCAGACGGGTCGCGCATTCCGTCTGCTGCTTGCCGATATCCGCCGGCAAATTGCCTTCGATACCGATAACCGTCACCTGACGGTACAGTATTTTCCCTCCCGCGGCGGCGGTTGCGAGATGTTTGTCAGCAGTATTCCGACCTGCGCGGATGGGCGCAAAAAGCTGTCTGCGCCGCGCGAGAGCTGTGCTTTGACGGTTCGCGCGGGAAGGCAGACAATCCCCGCCTTTCGCCGTGACGGAGCTTATCGTTTTGAGCGACTCGACGATCTTCTGCGTGCCTGTCGCAGGCTCGAGGACGCATCCTACATCGGAGAGAGCGCGGCGTACCGCGACGACAGCGGTCGCTACTATCTCCTCCTACTCATGGTTTCCGCCTCCCCGTTCTCCGCTTCCCCCGAGTTTGCCTTCCTCTCCGAGTACGGCGAGGTCATGAATCCCGCGCACCTCCGTCTCTGGTTTCGCGAGCACGGCAGTCTGATCTGCCCCTCTTCCGCCGTCCGCACCCTCGCCGCGCTTGCGTAAAGGGGCTGGAAAAGACCTCGGGCTTTGCCCGAACCCACTTAGGGAACTTCTTAGAAGAAGTTTCCTAAGAACCTTCAAGAATTTCACCCAAAGGCGGGATTCCGTAAAGAATCCCGCCTTTGGGTGAAAGTTTTTGAGGATTTTTAAGGGACTTTTTTTAAAAAGTCCCTTAAATGGGGTTCGGGGCAAAGCCCCGAGGTCTTCCCCCTACTCCTTTCCCCAAACACTCGGCTTTGGGGTGGTGGTTTTCTTGAGGCGGACGAAGAGGGAGAGGAGCGCTTTGCCGTTGAACGGGAGAAGCGGATAGAGATAGGAGCGTTTACCGTCTACGGTTCGGTTGGTCAGAAGCAGGAGCAGGATGCCAACGCAACCGAGCAAAAGACCGATTCCGTCGAAAAAGCGGACAAGGAGCAACAAGGCGATCCGCAGGAATTTGAAGGCGTAGCCGAGTTGATAGCTCCGTTGCGTGAAGTTGGAAATCGCGACAAAAGCCATGAACACAATGACTTCGGGAATCAGCCAACCGATTTCAACGGCAAAGTCACCGAGGATCAGCCCGCCCACAACAGACAGCGAATTGGAAAGCATATCGGGCGTGTTCATGGAAGCCATCCGCAAACCGTCCACAATCAGCTCCACCAGAAGAAGCTGCCAGACGATCGGAATTTTCCCCGTCTCCGCGGGCAGACAGAACCGCAGAAACGCAGGGGTCAGGTCGGGATTCCGGACAAACAGAAGCCAAAGCGGCGTGAGAAACAACGTTGCCCAGAAAATGACGTGCCGCAACAGACGGATATAAGTTCCCGTCAGCGGCGGAAGGTAAAAATCGTTTGTTTCCTGCAGGAAATCGAAAAGCGAGGTCGGCAGAATCATGACCACGGGCGAGTTGTCGCACAGAAGCAGAACGTTCCCCTCCATCAGTTGCGCGGCGGCAGTGTCCGGACGTTCGGTATACCGGATCTTCGGGAACGGATTGTACCAACGGCTCGGAATCAGCAGTTCAGCCAAGGATTCGTGCCCCATCGTCAGCGACTTTGCAGGGAGCGAAGAGAGCCGCTTTTCCAACCGCCTGACATAATCCGCGTCCGCGCGCCCGTCCAGATAGCAGATCGCCACGTCTGTTTGGCTGATACTCCCAACGCACACATACCGCATGGTCAGCGCGGGATTCCGTACACGGCGGCGGATCAGCGCGGTATTCAGCACCAGTGTTTCCGTAAAACCGTCCCGCGCGCCGAGAATCACGCGGTCGGTTTCGGGTTCTTCCACCGAGCGCATGGGATAGGTTCGCGCGTCGATAACGACCGCATACGCCCCAAAGCCGTCCGCCAGCATCAGCACCGCGCCGGACAGAACCGACCGCAACATCCGCGCGGTATCGCGCGTGACATCGGTTTCGATAAACGGCAGGTGCGTTCTTGCAAAGCCTTCGGTAAAGCCCTGTGCGTCCCCGGCGCATCCGCTCCATATATCGGGCTTCAGAGACAGGAGGTAGATCATCAGTTTTTCCATCGCGTCCGCGTCCACCATGCCGTCCGGATAATAGAAAACGGTCTCACGCCCGCCGACCGTCAGTTCCTTTTTTATCAGGTCAAAGTTTTCCCGTACCCGCAGGCAGTCGTCCACCCGCCGCACGTTTTCCGCAAAGTTTTTGCCAAGCTCCAAGTTTCCGCCCCCTTTTTTGTCAGTGTTCCCTGCTCAAATGCGGAATATTCCGCAGGATGCGCGAATAGACTGGTACAAAAAACACAGGAGGTTCAAGGCAATGGAATCCGGATTCAAGCCCGAAGGAGAACTGTTGAACACAAAGGAGAACCGCGATCTGCTCGCTTCGCGAAGCGGATTGGAACGAGCCATGAAAACGGGAGAAACCGTGGAGGGCGTGGCAACGGTCTGCGACGGTGAGATGCGCCTGCAGGTCGATCTGGGGTGTATGCGTGGAATCATTCTGCCCGAGGAAGCGGTTTTCTGCCGCCCGGGAGAAAGCAGAAAGGACATCGCGGTGGTTTCCCGCGTGGGAAAACCCGTGGCGGTCAAAATCATGGCGTTTACCGAGCGGAACGGAGAAACGGTTGCGCTTCTGTCCCGCCGCGCGGCGCAGAGAGACTGTCTGGAGCGCCATCTGATGCGCCTTTGCGCGGGCGACATCATCCCCGGCAGAGTCACACATATGGAACCGTTCGGCGCTTTTCTCGACATCGGTTGCGGCGTTTCCTCGCTCCTGTCGGTGGACTGCATCTCGGTCTCGCGTATTTCCCACCCGCACGACCGCTTGTCGGTCGGGATGCTGTTGCCCGTTGCGGTCAGAAACGTGGATCGGGAAAACGGCAGAATCGCGGTCACCCTGCGGGAACTGCTCGGAACATGGGAGGAAAACGCGGCGGGGTTCTCGGCAGGTCAGACGGTTACGGGAATTGTCCGGAGCGTGGAAAGCTACGGCGTTTTCATCGAACTTGCCCCCAACCTCGCGGGGCTTGCGGAGGTGCGCGGCGAAGAACAGGCGGAAACCATGCGGGCGCTCATCGGGCACGCGGTCGCGGTTTACATCAAGAGCGTCAGCCCCGAGCGCATGAAGGTCAAGTTGGTGGTTGTGGACACCGCCCCCTGTCGGATGCCGCCAAAAGCCCCCGTTCTGTTTGTGGACGCGGAGCGGGTGAAACATCTCGACCGTTGGGTCTACTCCCCTGCGTGCTGCGGGCGCAGAGTGGAAACCGTGTTCGGAAGTTCCGAAAAATAAAACGCTCCGATAAAAAATCGGTCTCCGTTTGACACGGAAACCGATTTTTTGTTATTTCTTCTTTTTCTTTTTGATATCGCGATCCGAATCGGGATACCGCACATTGAACAGTCCTGTGCATTTGATATCCTTCAGCCCGAGGAAATAGGAGATTCCGCAGGTGGCAATGGCGGGAATCGGAAGCAGGAAATACAGCCACCAATAGGAATTCAGCGGGTTTCCGCCAACGGAATTTGCCAAAAGCCCCGTATACATTCCTTCCACAACATGCGTGATGGTTGCGGATATCCCGCCGAGACCCGAAAAGAACGGGATATCGGAAAGAAAATTACCAAGCATGATGCAGATTGCCAACAGCCAGTTGATGAAGTTCGCGCAGACGGACAAGAGAACCCCTGTCCACGGCTTCGCTGGTTTTCTGCCCGACTCCACTGCGGCGCGGTCGGCAAATCCCAGTTCCCACGTCATGGTATAAAGGAGAAACAAATAAAAAACAATGGCGCATGCGCTTGTGACATTCCGCAACGCCACACTCTCCGCGCGCCCTGCGGCAAGCGCCAGTACCAGACCGAAAATTGCGGTTGCAAACTGATTCAAAAACATCCGCACCATCTCATAGGATCTTGTTTTGAATAATTCTTTCATATGACCTCGCAGAACGCTATCAGGATATCGCTATTATATCGGAAATCTTTGCACATTTCAACCCACACAAGCGATAATTTACAGTTTATCAACTAAAATCTTAAAATATGGTGTATAATAATAGTAGTTCTACACGAAAGGAGATGGGCGCTGTGCCGCAGTTGGTTTCGGTAAAGGAATTTTCTCCGCTGATCCGGGAGTATGCTTCCTACAAAATGTCCATTCAGGGCTGTTCGCAAAAGACGGTTGACGAATACCTGCTCGATCTGCGCACCTTCTTCCGCTTTCTCATCTCCCGCGACCTCGATATTTCCCTTGAATCCGCCGAGTTCTATCAGGTGGATGTCAGCACGGTCGGTCTGGATCGCCTGCGGGAAATCACGCAGGACGACATCTACCAGTTCCTGTTCTATACGGGGACGGTTCGGAACAACCACTGGTCCGCGCGGGCACGCAAGCTTGCTTCCATCCGTTCCCTGTATAAGTATCTGGTTTCCAAGCGGCACTACCTGACCGAAAACCCAACCGTTGACATCGACTCCCCGAAAGCGCAGAAAACCCTGCCGAAAGTGCTGTCGCTGGACGAGGCGCTTCGTCTGCTCGAAGCGGTACGGCATGACACCGACTCGCCGAACCGCGTTCGCGACTACGCGATTCTGACCCTGTTTCTCAACTGCGGAATGCGTGTTTCCGAACTGTGCGGAATCAACCTGACCGATCTTGACGACGATCTGCGTTCCCTGCGGGTCACGGGTAAAGGAAGTAAAGAACGCGTGATTTACCTCAACGACGCCTGCCGCGCGGCGCTTTCCGATCATCTGAAAATCCGCACGAGCGACGTATACCGCACCGTGACCGACAAGGCGCTGTTTCTCAGCCGCCTGAACGTGCGCATCAACGTGAAAACGGTACAGGCAATGGTTTACCGTTACCTCAAACGCGCAGGACTGGAATCCAAGCATTACTCGGTACATAAACTGCGTCACACGGCGGCAACGCTGATGTATCAGTCGGGCAAGGTCGACGTGCGGGTGCTGAAAGATATTCTCGGGCACGAACAGCTCAACACCACGCAGATCTATACCCATGTCAGCAGCCGCGAAATGGAAAATGCCATGGCGCAGAACCCGCTGGCAGAATTGGAAAACGCGAAATCGGACAAAAAATAGTGTTTTTTTTCGGAAACACGCGAAAATTTCATATTTTCCTGCTATAATATTTTCCGGACGGTTTACCTGTCCGGAATTTCATTTTTGAAGGAGACTGCTTTATGACTTGGGAAGAATTTGGAAACAGACTGCTTGGATTTCTGACGGATTTCGGCGGAAAATTGATTATCGCTCTGCTTGTGTTGGTCGTCGGCTTCTGGCTTGTACGGTTGCTGATCCGCGTTCTCGGAAAAAGCAAGCTGATGAAGAAAGATCCGACCGTCGCCAAATTTTTGTCCGGCACGATCAAAATTTCGCTCAACACGCTCGTTGTCGTGACAGTGATCGGCATTCTCGGCGTGCCGATGTCCTCGGTAATCGCGGTAATTGCCTCGGCGGGCGTTGCCATCGGTCTTGCACTGCAAGGCGCTTTGAGCAACTTTGCGGGCGGCATCATGATTCTCATCTTCCATCCCTTCCGCATCGGTGATTTTGTGGATGCGGGAGGCTACAGCGGAACGGTAAAGGAAATCGGCATTTTCTATACCGTTATGACAACGCCCGATAACCGCGAGGTAACGATCCCGAACGGCACGATCACCGGTTCGTCGGTTGTAAACTACTCGGTCAACGACACGCGGCGCGTGGATCTGACCGTCTCGGTTGCCTACGGAAGCGATATCAACCGCGTTCAGCACGTCCTTCTGGAGGAAGCGGCAAAGCAAACCCTTGCGCTGACCGATCCCGCCCCCTTCGTCCGTCTCACCAAGCAGAACGACAGCTCACTGGACTTCACCGTTCGCGTCTGGACGAAAAAAGAGGACTACTGGACGGTTCACTTCGACCTTCTGGAAGCAATTCAGAAACGGCTGGAAGCCGAGAAGATCGAAATTCCCTTCCCGCAACTGGATGTCCACGTCAAAAACGATGCCAAAGCATAAAAACAAAGCATCCGACAGAGAAGCATCGCTCCTGTCGGATGCTTTTGTTTTTTCGGAATCACTTCAGGTTGATTACCACGATGGTCAGAACAGAAACGACCACAACCAGAATGATCGAGCAGACCAGAGTCAGTCTGGAGAGCCACTTTTCCTTGGTCAGTCCGCCGGACTTGCCGAAGAAGCTTTCACCGCTGCCGACGATGGTACTGGAAAGTCCCTCATCTTTGGTAGGCTGAAGCGCAACTGCGACCGAAATCACGAGCGACAGCACAACCGCAAGCACACCGAGAATCCACGTCCATACGGTTGTGGCACTTGCAAGAAAAGCGATCAGATTGTTCATAGCTAACCTCCGTTATTGTTGCTTCCGACTTCGGATGCCGAGGTTCGGCGTCGGAAGTCCCCTGTCATACTTATATATTCTACCATATTGCGCCCCGAATTGCAAGGGCTTTTCCGAAATTTTTTCGTCTTTTTTCAGATTTTTCTTTTTTTCCTGCGCACATAGCCGATCAGAGCCGCCAAACACCAAAGCGGCAAAGCGCCCGCGAGCAGAAACAGAAGCAGATACACCGCCGCCGAAGCGCCCCATCCCCACAGTCTTTGCGCGTCCCGCACAAGCAGAAAATTCGTGCTGTGATAAGGGCTCATGTAGAACAAATCAATGCGTCCGCCCGAGGGTGCGTACAGCAACAGATTCAGCCCGGTTGCCACCGCGAACACGGCAAGAAACACCCCTGCTGCGGGGAGATAATCGCAGACAAACGATTGCCCGCATGAAGTTCCGAACAGAAGCCAAACCCCGAGCAGAATCATCAGCGTATGCCAGAGCATGGTATGCGCGCAGAGAACCGGTGACGCTGGCAGGTTCGGATATGCCATAACAAGATACCCGCCAACCGACCCGAACAGCGCGAGAAAGCAGGAAAGCGTATGCTTTGCCCGCCGTCCGAGCATTGGCGCGATCGGGCAGATGTACAGCGGTAAAGAGCAGAACTGAAACGGAAAAACCGTAAAATCGTAGGCGCTTTCCCCGTTCAACCCGTTGTAAAGGATCTGCTTAAATCCTTCAAGCAGGAGAAACGCCACGCCAATGGCAAACACCAGACGGTCGGTCAGGCGCTCGTCTGCGTACCGGCAAGCCAAAAAGCCGACCGTAGCCGCCGCGAAAATGCAGATGCCGAGACAGACGAAATGAAAGCTTCCGAAAGCTTCAAACGGTTGCGCGGAAGGTTCTGCCGCGCGCCGCAAAGAGTTGACGATTCCGCTTTCTGGAAAGCGGCGCAGGATCGCGACCGTTGCCGCCAAAAGCCCCGCAAGAAGCAGGACAAGGAACAGACGAACCCGTTTGACTCCCGCCATGCGATTTACTTCAGCTCAACGACCGTAACGCCGCCGTCGCCCTCTCCGTACTGCCCGAGGCGGAACTCTTTCACGCGCTTATCTTTTTTCAGATGTTGCCAGATGGCGTTTTTCAGCGCGCCCGTCCCCTTTCCGTGAATCAGGCGAACCTTGGTAAAGCCCGCAACGGTTGCCTCGTCCAGATACTTGTCAACCTCCTGCCATCCCTCGTCACCCATCAGTCCGCGCAGATCGATCTCGTCGCGGAAATCGCGGCTGACCTCCACGCGGTAGCCTGCGGCAGGCGCTTTCTTGCCGTCGCGGATAACCTGCGCCTCGTCCTCCGCCAGTTCCAGATTGGCAAGCGGGGTACGTGTTTTGAGAATACCCGCCTGCACCAACACGTTTCCGCTCTTGTCGGGCAGTTCCAGTACAATGCCCTCGCTGCCGACATTGACCAGATACACGCGATCTCCCTTGCGGAGCGGTCTCGGCAGGACATATTTTTCGTCCTTTCTGCGTTCCTCCACGGGATTCACGCGGTCGTCGTTCTTTCGCAGTTCCGCACGAACCGCGCGGCGCGCCTCGTCAAGCCCTTCGCGCAAACGATCCTTTTCCTGCGCCTTCTTTGCCTTTTCCAACTGAGCAAAAATGAAATCGCTCGACGCTTTCGCGCTGTCCAGCATCTGCTGCGCCTTACGTTGCTTCTGCTCAATCTCGCGGTTTGCTTCCTTCCGCATCCGCGCCAGTTCCGATTCGGTCTCGGCGCGCTTGCGCTCGTATTCGCTCCGCAGGCGCTCCGCCTCCGCGCGATTCCGGTCGGCTTCCAGTCTCGAAGTTTCCAGTTGTCCGATGACCTCTTCAAACTGCTTGTGGTCAGTTCCGACGTGCTGTTTCGCCAGTTCGATGATTTCATGCGGCAGCCCCAGTTTCTCGGAAATTGCAAACGCGTTGGATTTCCCGGGCGTCCCGATGATCAGCCGATAGGTCGGCTTGAGCGTGGTCACGTCAAATTCGCAGGAAGCGTTCAGCACCCCTTCGGTATGGAGCGCGTAGGTTTTCAGTTCGGTATAGTGCGTGGTCGCCACACACATCGCACCAACCTTCCGCACCGATTCGATGATCGCAACCGCCAGCGCCGCACCCTCCACGGGGTCAGTGCCCGCACCCAACTCGTCAAACAGACAGAGCGAGCGGTTGTCCACCTGCTTCATGATGGACACGATGTTGACCATGTGCGAGGAGAACGTGGAGAGCGATTGCTCGATGCTCTGCTCGTCTCCGATATCCACCAGAATATTGCGGAACACGCGCACAGAGGAATCCGCCTCGGCGGGGATATGCAGTCCCGCCTGCGCCATCAGCGAAAACAGCCCGATGGTTTTCAGGGTCACGGTCTTACCGCCCGTGTTGGGTCCCGTGATGATAAGCGTGTCGCAGGCGTCGCCCATGCGGATGTCGGTGGGAACCACCGTCTCCTTCGGAATCAGCGGGTGTCGCGCGCGGCGCAGGTCAATCGGACCGTCCTCGGTCACAAGCGGCGCACAGCCCCCGATGCGGGCGGAGAACTCTCCGCAGGCAAAGCGGAAGGCAAGTTCGGTGATATTCAGGTAGTCCAGCCGCAACGATTCCGCAGCCGTGCTGACTTCTGCGGACAGCGCAAACAGGATGCGCTCGATCTCGTGCTCTTCCTTCGATTGCAGCATCCGCAACTCATTGTTCGCCTCCACCACCGCCATTGGCTCAACGAAAATCGTCGCGCCGGAGGAGGAGGTGTCGTGAATCAGTCCCTTGATTTCATTCTTGCACTCCACTTTGACGGGAACAACATACCGCCCGTTCCGCGTGGTCACAAGATTATCCTGCAGGGCTTTGGAATAAGAACCGCTGATAAAGTGCTGGAGCGTTTCCTTGATGCGGTTGTTGGTATCGCGGATTTTGCGGCGCAGATCGGCAAGCGCGGGGCTTGCTTCGTCGGCGATCATATCCTCTGAGAGAATCGAACGCGTGATGCGCTCCTCCAGCGTCCGGTTGCAGAGAAGCCGACCGAACACCTCATCCAAAGAGGTTGTAAAGGTACGGTTCGTTTTGTTGTAATCGGAGAGTGCGCGGGCGGAACGCAGCAGGCGCGCCACCTCCAGCAACTCGCGCGTGGAGAGCATTGCGCCCTTTTCGGCACGCTCGCACGCCCCCGACACGTCCTGCACCGAGCCGAAAGGCGGCATTCCCTTGGCGTCGGAAAGCCGACGGGCATCGGTCGTCCGCTCCAGTCGGCGCGCCACCTCGACCGCATCGTCGGATGGCATCAGTCTGCGGCAAAGCTCCTTAGCGCCCTCGGTTGCCGCGCAGGCGGCAAGCAGGTCGCAGATTTTGTCAAATTCCAACGTGGTCAGGGTCTTATCGGAAAAACTCATGATTGCTTCAGCCTCCGCATGGTATGGTAAAAATTCAACGCTTCAAAGCCGTGCCCGATATGCGCCAGAATATAGGACTCGGCTTGCTTTGCAAACGACGCAAGATCCGCTTCCTCCTTCAGCTCAAACGAAAGAAGCCGCTCAAGCGGCGCTGCGGCACAGAAGCGGATTGCCGCCGTTACCGCTGGCGGCAGAATTCCGATAATCTCCGCCTCGCGCAACTCGTCCGCATAAATGCCCATCGGGTGCGGAATGCCCTGCCGTTTGCCCCAACAGTCGCGGCAGATCAGAGCGCCGCTCATCACGTCAAGATAAAACGGGTCGGATTCCGCCTTTCCGCACACGGCGCATCCGGAAAGATCCGGCGCATACCCCGAGAGCACTGCGGTGCGGATCTCAAACGCGCCCTTGATCTGCTCCTGCGGGCGGAGATCATACGACAGCGCGTGCAGGGCGTTGAGAAGCAGGCGGAGCATCTCTCCCGCCTCTTCCCCTTCGTCGGTGACCTCGCAGGTCAGCTCGCAGAGATAGGCGGCAAGGTTGAGCCGGTCGATATCGCCCGTCAGCCCGTAAAACGGCTGAATCGCGCTCCCGCCCTTGAGGATATAGGTTGTCCCTTTGCGATAGTACTCGAAATTGCCGTAGGTAAACAGTTGGCTGACCGAAATCTGCGGTCCGCGCAGCGCGTGACTGCCTTTGGAAAGGATGGAGATTCTCCCCTTTTCCGCTGTCAGAACCGAGAGGTAACGGTCGCTCTCGCCCACGTCCCTGACGCGGACGACAACGCCGTCAACCGATTCGTGCAGAGACGCCATTTCAGCCTCCGTACCCGAAATCGCTGACGCCGCGCGCGCTGTCCCGCCAGTTTTCCTTGACCTTGACCCAAAGATTCAGGTAAACCTTCGTTCCGGTCAGATTTTCAAGATCCTGCCGCGCATATGTTCCGATGCGCTTGAGCGTTTCCCCGTTTTTGCCGACCAGAATGCCCTTGTGCGATTCCTTTTCACAGAAAATTTCCGCGCGGATGCGGGTCAGCTCGCCCTCTTCTTTGAAGTCCTCGATCACAACCGCAATGCCGTGCGGAACTTCGCGATCCAACGTCCGCAGAATTTTCTCGCGGATGATCTCGGAAGCCATCTGCCGCACGGTCTGGTCGGTCATCATGTCCTCGGCAAAAATCCATTCATCCTCATGCAGGAATTTGCGGCATTCGTCCAGCAGCTCGTCCACATGCTTTCCGCTCTTGGCACAGATCGGAACGACCGCCGCAAAGTTGCCGAGCGCCGCATATGCCGCAATCGTTTCGGCAATCCGCTCACGGCGGCACAGATCGCACTTGTTCAGCGCCAGAATGGCGGGAGTTCCCGTCTGCCTGAGCCGTGCGATCACCTTCTCTTCCACGTCGCCCGGATTATATGCCGCGTCCGCAACGAGAATCACCGCGTCGCCGTCCTGCATAGAACCGGTTGCAACTTTTACCATATAATCTCCGAGCGAGTTCTTCGCGTTGAAGATACCCGGGGTGTCGATAAAGACGAATTGATCCTCTCCCCGCGTTTCGATTCCGAGGATGCGATTCCGCGTGGTCTGCGGCTTGGAGGATACAATGGCGACCTTCTCGCCGAGAATGCAGTTGAGCAGGGTTGATTTTCCGACGTTCGGTCTCCCCACGATTGCAAAAAAGCCTGTTCGTTTCATTGTCTCTTTGTCCTGTTTCTTATTTTCTCCCGAAAAATTCCGTCGGGTCGGACTTCTCGCCCAAAAGGTCGAGCCGCGCCTCCGTTTGCAGATCGGTGACCTCGCAAAATGTCATTTTTCCTGTTGCGGGGTCTTCAAACGCGAGCAGAATGTAGTGGCTGAATTCCGCCGTGTAGGTGTTTCCCTTGTCGGCAGGCTTGTAAACGCCGCGATAGCGCCGCAGGCGGTTCATGGTCAGAAGACGGTTGTCCTCGCAGAACGCAATCACGTCGTCCACCGTCAACTCGGGCAGGTTCTCCGCCTCTTTCTTTTCGGCACAGTCCCGTATCCGGAAGAAGCTGAGCGGACCGAAAAAGGCAAAAAAGACGACCATGCAAACGGCAAAGGTGATAACCTTGACGTTCCGTCCCGCAAAACCTTCCGGTTTGATCGGTTCTTCCGCTTCCTGTTTTCTCTGATCGCGATTCATTTCGTCCCCTTGAGCGAAAGCCCCATGCGGTCGAGAATCTCGCGCTGTCTGCGCCGCATATCGGCTTCCTCGTCTCCGCCCGCTTCGTGGTCGTAGCCCAGAAGATGGAGCATGGAATGCACGGTCAGAAACGCCGCCTCACGCTCGAAACTGTGACCGAATTCCTCCGCCTGCTTCTTTGCCTGTTCCAAGGAGATCACGATATCGCCGAGCATCCCCACGAACTCGTCCACGGGCGGCTCTTCGCTCTCCCCCGTGTAGTCGAACAGCGGGAAGGACAGCACGTCGGTCGGGCGGTCGATGTTCCGGAATTTCCGATTCAGTTCGCGGATTCCCTCGTTGTCGGTAAAGGTGACCGACACCTCAATCGGGTTTTCGTACTGTTCATAGTCCAGAGTTGTTTCCACCGCGCGGCGAACCAGCATTTTCAGCTTGTAGCTCAGCGGCAACAGTTCCTGTCGGTTTTCAAAATCAATCTTGCAAAGCATTTTCCGTTCCATATTATTCGGTTTCCTTTCCGTGTTTTTCGGTTCTGCGCACTGCGCGGAATCGCTCCGCCGCCTTTTCGCGGTCGTTCTTTTCCTTCCGTATCATCTCGCGGTCATACCGCTCGTATGCCTGAATGATCTTCTGCACCAACCTGTGGCGCACCACGTCGCGCTCGGTGAAATAGTGGATTCCGATGTCCTCGATCCCCGCAAGAATTTTCACCGCCGCCGCAAGCCCGCTCTTCTGACCTCTCGGCAGGTCGGTCTGGGTCAGGTCGCCCGTCACCACCACCTTGGAGTTGAAACCGAGGCGCGTAAGAAACATCTTCATCTGCTCGGGCGTGGCGTTCTGCGCCTCGTCCAGAATGATGAAGGAATCGTCCAGAGTCCGCCCTCTCATGTAGGCAAGCGGCGCAATTTCGATCACGCCCTTTTCCACCTGCTTCTGGTAGTTCTCCACGCCCATCATCTCGTAAAGCGCATCGTAAAGCGGGCGCAGATAGGGGTCGATTTTGCTTTGCAGGTCTCCCGGGAGAAATCCGAGCTTTTCGCCCGCCTCGATTGCGGGGCGCGTCAGAATCACGCGGCTGACCTGCTTTTCCCGCAGCGCCTTGACCGCCATCGCGACCGCAAGAAAGGTTTTTCCCGTTCCGGCAGGACCGACGCCGAGGACGATCGTATTCTTGCGGATGCTCTCCACATACTGTTTCTGCCCGACGGTCTTTGCCTTGATCGGTTTTCCTTTTGCGGTCACGCAGATGCAGGCGTCGCCGAGCGCTTCGAGTTCCGCCCCCTGTCCCGCCGTTACCATATCGATGGCATACTGCACCGACTGCTCCGACAGCTCGTCGGTTTTGGAGCAAAGTTCATGCAGGTAAGTAACGCACTGCGCGGCGGCGTTCACCGCTTCGGCGTTCTCCCCCTCGATCACGATCGAATCTCCTCCGTCCCCTGCGCGATTCCGCACCGTTACGCCGAACTGCGCCTCGATCATGGCGGCGTTCCGGTCAAAGCTTCCGAAGATTTTCGCGGTCGCTTCGGGATGTTCCATTTTGATACTTCTGCGGTTCATTTGACTCCTCTTTGTGCGATTAGTCGGTCACATCGAATTCGACCTGCTCGGCAATGTCCTCAATACAGGACACCGTGCATTCCAACAGAACTCCACTGTCCGTCAGAACCAACTCGGTTTTGCAGGATAGCAGCTGCGCGTTCTCCGAGAGCCGCCGCAGATCCGCTTCCAGGCGGTCATACGCCAGTCCGGTGGCTTCCTCGGGCGTTCTTGTCACCGTTTTCTCCCGCCAGAGCCTGCGCGTTTCGCGGCGCAGAGAGACAGGCAGATTTTGCAGAAACCACAGATCGGGATGTGTTACCGTTTCTATTATATCACAATCGGCACTCCCATTTCCAGTGTTTTCTGAAATTTTTCCCGTAAAAGCGAAAAAATTCAGCCAGACATCCCCTTTTTCCGTAGCGTAACAGACCTTTTCGGTGTCGGAGAACGGAATCTCGACGGTCAGCGTGTGCTCGGTTCGTGCCAGAACCCGTCCCGCGGCGCGGGTAAATCTGCACCCGATGTTCTCGTGTTCGAAAATTCCGCTGACCAGAAGTTCCCCGCGCCGTACCGCCTGACCCGCGCGCACCACGGGATTTCCCCGGTACAACTCCAGAAGTTCAATCTGCCCGTCCACCCGCGCCACCAAATCGGCGGGGTGCGTAGCCCCCGTGCCGTCCGGCTTTGCGTCACGCTCCATGACCTGCACCTCGGCAACTGTTCCTTGCATCTGAACCGAGATCCACGCAAGGCGGTCGGAAGTCAGCAGAACACGGTTCTCCACTTCGCCCGCCGAAAAATCGGGCAGATAGCTTCCGATGCCGAAGCCGTTGTTCTTCAGTTCCTCCACCACTTCCGCTTCGCTCATCGTGCGGTTACCCGTTACCCGAACGTCCCAGACAAACAGCCGCGAAACGAACAGAAGCCCGACAGCGAAAAGTCCGCCCACAACCAACCCGGGGCGGCGCAAAAAACGAAGCAGAAGCGACGGAAGCCCGCCCCGCCGCAGAACGGTGACGGGGAGCGCTTTCGTCAATTTCTTCGCCGCCCGCGCGGAGCAGGTCAGCCGGATGCCGCCGTCCGCTCCGGCAACCAAACGGGAAAAAGGCAGATCTTCCCGCAGAAGCGCATCCATGAGCGGCGCGGCATTTGCGGCATCGGCGGAAAGCTCCGCATATCCCGCAAGAAACAGGATCGGATTCATTCGCGCACCTCCTCGTCCTCAAAGCTGACCGACAGAATCGTCCCCGTCAGAGTCGCGCAACCGCAGGAGAAGGAAACGCAGACAAGATCCCTGCCCCTGACCGCCAACACCGCGTGCCGCCGCTTCAGGCGGATGCAGGTTGCCGTGTAGGTCAGAATCCTGCGACACCCCTGCGCCGTCACGCGCTCCCGCCCCCAGACCGTCACGCTTTCATGATACGGGAACACGCTCCGCAGCTCTCCCGTGACCCGCGCCTTCTTCTTTTCTTTCGCCATTCCGAACCTCCCGCCGCATAAAATTCCAAGCCGTCACATACTGTTTAGCAGTGTAACTTTAGCATTCTATCTTATGCGTGGGAGGACGTTACCATGACAGATTCGCATACGGGAGCATTGCGGGAGCGCACTCCGGGGCAGCTTTGCTTCGGCTTTTTCGCCCTGTTCTGCCTCTTTCTGATTCTGCGCAATCCCGACGTTGCCATCGAATACATCACCTCGGGTCTGCGCCTTTGCGCGGTAACCGTAATTCCGTCGCTCTTTCCGTTTCTGGTTCTGTCGGAGCTGATTGTCTCGGGCGGCATCGGTCGGCTTTTGCTCCGCCCGGTCTCGGGTCTGCTTGCGGGGCTGTTCCGCCTGCCGCCAGACGGTTGCTGCGCCATCCTGCTCGGAATGTTCTGCGGCTTTCCGGTGGGCGCACGGGCGGCGGTCAGCGCCTATGATGCGGGAAGGCTGACCCGCGACGAAGCGGAACGCGTCATCTGCGCTTCCACCAATCCGTCCTCGGCATTCCTGTTGAATGCGGTCGGCGTTTCGCTTCACGGAAACCGGTGCTACGGCTCTGCCCTGCTCACGGTCACGCTGCTCTCCGCGCTTCTCATCGGCATTCTGCTCGGTCGGATGCCGAAAAAGGATGACTCCACCGCAAGCCCCGCCAAGTCCGCCTTTGCCGTCCCGCAGAAGAGCGGCGCGCAATTCTTTACCGACGCCATCCGATCCGCGCTGACGGGAATGCTGACCGTTTGCGCCTATGTGGTCTTTTTTTCGGCATTCTGCGGGACACTGACCGTTCTTGCCGACCGCCTGCGGCTTTCCGAAGCCGTCCGCGCCGCCGTTTTCTGCGTGTTCGAGCTGTCGGGCGGCGTTTCGGTGGCGTCCGCACTCGGGACGCCGTATCTTTCCGCCGCGCTGACCGCATTTGCGGTGGGTTGGTCGGGTTTTTCGGTGCACTGTCAGGTGCTGTCGGTCTGCGACGGGCGCGGCTTTCGGATGCGGCGCTACTTTCTCTGCAAGCTGTTGCACGGCGCGTTGACCGCTGCGGGCTTTCTGCTTGTTCTGCACGGTTTTCCGTCGCTTGCCACCCCGCCCGCGCAGTCTGCCGAAGCCTTCGCCCTCTTCCCTGCCGCACCCGTGATAACGGTTCTCTTCCTGCTTTTGTTGCCCTTGCTCTTCATACGGAATACAAAAAAAGCGCGCCACAGCGCCCGATAACCTGACAGAAAAGCCCCCGGTGCAAGCCGGGGGCTTTCCTATCTTCAGAACGTCACCGTCACAACCGTTCCTTGTCCGACGGTACTTTCGATCTTCAGCTCCGCGCCGTAGAGAACGCAGATATGCTTGACAATGGCAAGTCCAAGACCCGTTCCGCCCGTTTTCTTGGAGCGCGACTTATCCACGCGGTAGAACCGTTCGCAAACGCGGGAAATATGTTCCTTCGGAATCCCGATTCCCGTATCGCGAACCGTCAACACCGTGTGTTCGCCCTGCTCCCCGATTGCAACCTCCAGTCGCCCGCCGTCCACATTGTAGTTTACCGCATTGGAGCAAAGGTTGGTCAACAGTTCATAAATCCGTTCGGGCGCTGCCTGAACCGTCCCTTCCCCCGAGACGGTCACGTTCAGCCCCTTTTCGGCAATGCGCGGGTTCAGTTCCGCAATGACCTCATCCGCAATCGCGCGCAGATTGACCGGTTCGCGCTTCACCTCGCCGTGCTGTTCTAAGCGCGAGAGGCGGAGCATATCGGTTATCAGTTCGGACATCCGCGAAGCTTCTTTGTGAATCCGCTCCACCTGTGCGCGAACGCCATCGTCCACGCCGTCTTTTGCCAGAATCAGTTCGGAAAGTCCCAGTGTGACGGTAATCGGCGTTTTCAGCTCGTGAGAGGCATTGGCAAAAAAGTCGCTCTTTTCCTTTGCAATGTCCCGCGCGTCGGTCACGTCGGTTACAATCACGATCTGCGCAATCTCCCGCGCCAGTGCGTGGTCGGTAATGGCGCGCAGGGTGACCACCAACTGGCGTTCACCATAACGGTATTCAAAGCTTCCGCCGCCCGCATACTCGTTGATCCGACGGCAGAGCGCGTCGTCATGAACCAAACCGAACAGCCCCACGCCAACGTTCTTTTTTTCATCCCCGCCGAACAGCTTCAGTGCACTGCGGTTTGCAAACACAACGCGAAAAGCCGAATCCAGTGCGATAATGCCCTGCGCAACGATATCCAACACCGTTGCCAGTTTCTCTCGCTCGGCAACCTGCGCCTCCATCATGGCGTAGGTCTTTTTGTTCAGCTCGTTGATTTCCCAGACCACCGCGTCGTATTCCGGTTCGCGACGGTCGGAGACGATCGGCTTGTATTCGCCGTTCTCCAAAGCCCGCAGACTTTCCGCAACGCCCTCGATGCGTTCGGAGAAGCCTTTTGACATTCTGCCCGCAAAGACCGCCGACAGGGCAAGCGACGCCAACACCGAGACGATCAGAAACGGAACTGCCGCGCGAAAAAATGCGGTGCGCTCCCGATTCGGCGTCATGACTCGAAGCACCACGCGTTCGCCGTCCGCCGTTTCCGTCACTTCCGCATAGCAAAGCATCTCCGCTCCCGCGGCTTGCGAATACCGCTCCGTGACCGTCGGTTTGCTTGCCAGTGCCGCAGTGATCTCGGCACAAGTATCGAACCGTTCCCCCTCGTCTGCGAAACCGCTGTCGCAAAGCACCGTTCCGTCCCCGTAAAATACCGTTATGCGCAAAGCTTCGTTCGGTTCGTAGGTTTTGATCGCCTCAATGGAGTCATCGGTTCGCAACAGCGTTTCCAGCAAGCCGACCTCCGCCCGCAGACGTTCCCGCGCCGCGTCCGCACTGCTTTTCCGCACCGCAACCGCGCCTGCGCCGAATACCGTGAACACACAGAACAGCGACAGGAGCAGAATCCGGATAAAAATACGTTTTCTCATTCCGCTTTCGTTTCAAAGCGGTAGCCAATGCCCCGCACCGTCACGATGGCATCATAACCGCCCGCTTCCTTGATCTTCTCCCGCAGGGTCGCAATATGCATATCCAGCGTGCGGGTCTCCCCGACATAATCCTCCCCCCAGACCGAGCGGAACAGCGTTTCCCGCTCCACGGTTACGCCCGTCTGCCCGAGCAGGAGCGCGAGCAGTTTGTATTCCTTGAGCGTCAGCCCGAGATCCTTTCCGTTATAAAACGCGCGGTAAGTGTTGCGATCAACGGTAAATCCGCCCGAAGCGGAAACATACAGGTTGGCGCGCCGCAGGTTGGTCTTGACCCGTGCCATCAGTTCCAGAATGGAGAACGGTTTGGCAATGTAGTCGTCCGCCCCCTTGTTCAGTCCCTTGACAAAGCTGATTTCGTCGGATTTCGCGCTGACGATGATAACGGGAATCCGTTCGTCCAGCTTTCGGATTTCCGAGAGAACCGTATAACCGTCCATGTCGGGAAGCATGATGTCAAGGATCACAATGTCGGGTTTTCCCGCACGGAACGCCTCCAGAAAAGAGGGGCCGTCCTCAAACAGCCTGATATCGTAGTCATCCTCAAACGCACCGCGATAGACCTCGCCGATTCCTTCGTCATCCTCAACCGCGTAAATCATCTTTTTATTCATTCCGTCTCTCCCCGCTTGCATGATTCTATCGTTATTATAGCATACTCCGGAACATTTTGCAAGAGTTTTTTCAACCGAATGTCCGACCACGGTATCCGCCGCATCCCGAACCGCTTCCTTTTTCCGTGCAAACCGCATTGCTTCAACCATAGGTTTCCCCTCTTTGCTTTCTCGCAAGTCCCGCCGCACATTTCCGCGCCGCGAGATTCATTCGCCCGAGAGCTGATACAGCGCCACCGCAAGCGACGCGCCGTAGGTGTCCAAACGGTCGGATGACCAGTTCCGACCGAACAGCAGATTTCCGACCCCGATCTTTCCGAAGGCGGGAATGCTCCGCACAATCAGGAACACAAAAATTGCAAGCACTGCCCCCACGCAGAGGGCTGCCGCCGATGCGAACAGTTCCTTTC
Organism: uncultured Eubacteriales bacterium; assembly: GCA_900547725.1. Classification (GTDB taxonomy): domain Bacteria; phylum Bacillota; class Clostridia; order Oscillospirales; family CAG-272; genus UMGS1865. The sequence goes on along the minus strand of URHR01000004.1, from coordinate 3,633 downwards.
CGATACGCTCTTTTTTGTCTGATACCATACCGAGATTTTGCGTGTGTAAATCCTTTGTAAACCGAAAAAAACGGAAATCGGGAAGAAAAAAGGGAGGAGCAGGAAATAGCAAAAAGGGGTTGACAAAAAAAATAATTTATGATACAATATTAAGGGCAGATACGGAGGGATATCGAAGCGGTCATAACGAGGCGGTCTTGAAAATTTGCGAGCACAGCGGTCGCAAAAACCTTGAAAAGCCTTGCAACACCTGACTTTTTCGGCACTCTGACAGCAGCACAAAAGCGCATTTCTAAAAGAATTTCTAAAACAATTGAATATCTGATGATTTCTGTCGAAAGACAGTTTCATATATGGAGAGGTATCGAAGCGGTCATAACGAGGCGGTCTTGAAAACCGTTTGGGGGCAACCCCACAAGGGTTCGAATCCCTTCCTCTCCGCCATTTAGCGGCTAATAACCGCATAATTAGCCGCAAGGAGTTTTCTTGCGGCTTTTGAATATACTAATAAAGGAGATCGACAATGATTATTTCCCCGATTGATAATTCCAACAAGGATTTGATTAAACAGGCACATGATAACTTGGAAAAAATTCTGGATGCAGATGTTTTTGTCTATTATGGTGGTTTGATTGACGGCGGCGAAAGAACCGTTCGGAAAATCATTGAAGATTTAGCCAAAGATCCAAACAAAAAAGAAAAATTGTACGTTGTTTTGACAACTGGCGGAGGAAGCATCAATCCTGTAAAACGAATCGTGAATATTTTTCGTAATTACTATTCCGAGATACACTATATCATTCCCGACTATGCTTATAGTGCAGGAACGATTATGTGTTGTAGTGGTGACTCTATTTTGATGAGTTACTATAGCGTTCTTGGACCAATTGATCCGCAGGTCAAAAATAGTGATGGAAAATTTGTTGCCGCATTGGGTTACTTGGATAAAATTAATGATTTGATTGCGAAGGCACAAAACAACACTTTAACTCAAGCGGAATTTTTGATTTTAAAGGATTTTGATTTGGCAGAATTGAGAGCATATGAGCAAGCTCGCGATTTGGCAATTGACCTCTTGGTTGATTGGCTCTCAATTTATAAATTTAAAGATTGGACTGTTCACGCTGACGGAACAACTGTAACTCTTGATCAAAAGAAAGACCGCGCTAAAGCAATTGCTACTGATTTAAGCGATAACAAAAAGTGGAAATCTCATGGAAGACCAATAAATCGTGATGAATTACAAAGCATTGGCTTGAAAATAGATCAAATAGAAAGTATTCCTAACTTATACGATAGTGTTATGGTTTATCATGATATTATGTTGGATTACATAAATAAATATAATATCCAACATTTCATTCAAACGAGGTTGTTCGTATGAAACAAATAGAAAAAGATTTACTTTCCGCTATTGACAATTATAAAATTACAGACAGTGATGCCATCGATAAATTGATTGAAGCAAAAAACATGTTTGATTCTTTAATCCAGATAGGCGTTGTTAATAAAAGAGGCAATAAGCTTGCTACTGAATCTGTTATGTGTGATGATTCAATTGTTTTTAACAGATGATTCTAAAAACACAGCCCCACCTTCATGGCAGGGCTGTGCCTTTTCTTATTCCTTATTTGAGAACATCAGGATCGTATTCATATGCCAAGCGGATTTGTTGACGATCCCGAAGGCGATTTCGCTGACGAGAAAGTCGACGATGGCGGCTTTGGATATGATATACTTGCCGCTGATGCGGACGGCGTCGATGTGCTTTTGTTGAATGTGGGACAGCACCATACCTCGGCTGTAACCGATGATCTCCGCCGCGGTATCGATGTCATGGGCGTCGGCTGTATACCGGAGCCGCTTCTCCACGTGCGCTCGGAACGCCTCCTGGCATTCATCCGCAAGGGTGATATAACACTCGGCGATGGTGACGGTGTCCACGGGCTGACGGTTCAGCAACACCTCCCGCTTCCGGGGTTTAGCGCCCGAGATCCCCACGGGGATCTCCTCTCGCCTTGCCTTTCTTTGCTTCTGCAAGTAAATTTCTACGTCCTCCAAGAGAATGACATACCGATGGGTTTTTGTTGGTCTGATCCGACACGGGATGATACCATTGTTCAGCATCCACGCCGCTTTCCTCTTACTGACATGGAGCATTTTATAGAGCTGCTCCAAGGATATTTCGCCCTCCCCCGGCATATCAGCTCACCTCGCTTTCATCATCGGCAAGGAGCTTGCCGAGCTTCATCCCCGCCTCGCCCGTGGCGTTGACATCAAGGTGAGAATAAATATCTGCAGTAGTGAACATCAAAAAAGGTCACAAGTTTTCATTTGTCTCCCACATTTGCTTCTGCTCGGCGGAGGATTTTTTATCGATCAGTTTATAATAAATGTGAATTTCTCTCGGTGCCTTGCTGTACTTTCCGGGGCATTTGTCAACGGTGATGAATTCGATTAACTCCAAACACATCTGACGGGTCAGTTCCGGGATTTCCATATAGGTTTTCAGTCGTCGAATGAATTCATCGGCGTTTGCGGCATCATCTCGGACGGTCTGTGCTTTGCGTTCCAATGCAGCGACCGTTTCCGTAAGAGCGGTCTTCTCGCTTTGGTATTTCTCCAGCAGACCGATGCAGACTTCCTCCGGAATTTTGCCGAGCACCTTGTCTTCATACACCGAGCCGATCAGCTTGTCCAGCTCGGCTAAGCGGCGTGTGGATTGCGTCAGCTTCCTGCGGTCAGCGTTGGCTTCTGCTGCGTTCTGCTGCTCGCTCCGGCTGAGAAATTCCGCTCTTGCGCGCTTCTCATCGGCAAGAACCAGGTTCATCTTGGAGCGAATATCTGCCAATACCAATTGACTCAGGATTTTGATCTGAATATAATGGCTCGTGCAGGCTCGCTCTCCGAGCTTGGAATAAGCTCCGCAGCTGAAGTTCTCCCGATAGTAAATTCTATCCCCGCCGCGCTGATGCCGCGTATTATTGAACTTGATATACATCTTGTTCCCGCAATCGGCGCAGTACACCAGCCCTGACAGCGGATTGACATACCCGGTCTTGTTCTTCTTCCCCTGGCTGACCGATGCCTCCATCTCCCGGCATTTGTCCCACAGCTCCTGCGTCACAATCGCTTCGTGCGTACCGTAAACCCATACCATATCCTCCGGATCGTTTTTGACGATCTTCTTATTCTTGTAGGATATTTTTTTCGTTTTCTGTTGCACCAAATGACCGAGGTAGATCGGATTCGTGACAATCTGCTTGACAACCGCGGAAGACCAGAGATGGTGGGATTTGCGCGTATTCGGGATTCCGAATTTCGCTTCTTTGTAATCTGCCGGAGGTAAGATGCTTTCGTCATTGAACGTCTGCGCAATGTGGTTGGGGCTGATGCCGGATGCCCGCATTTCAAAGATTCTGCGTACATATGCCGCTGCTTCGGGATCAATCACGGGAAGGCGTTTGGCATCCGTTCCCTTGATATATCCGTAAGGCGCATAGGTGCATCGGTAAATCCCTTCCTTGGCGTTGGCTTCAATGACCGCGCGGATTTTCTTGCTCGTGTTGGCGGCGTGCCACTCGTTAAAGACGTTCATGATCGGCGTCATATCCATCCCCGTGTTTTCCGTAA
>URHR01000003.1 GCA_900547725.1 uncultured Eubacteriales bacterium | reverse complement strand
TCTTGAAGGTTCTTAGGGGACTTCTCCTTAAGAAGTCCCCTAAGCAGGGCTTGGGACAGAGTCCCAAGGTCTTCTCCCTTCCCAAAGAAAGAGAGGTACAACCATGAAAATCGTATTCAACAGACAGGAGATCTGTAACGCCGTCGCGCCGCTCATGTGCGCAGTGTCGGGAAAATCGACGCTGACCGCAATCGAGGGAATCCTCATCGAGGCGGACGAGAACGGCACCTGTACGCTTACGACATTCGATCTGGAGAAAGGCATCCGGCTGTCCGTGCAGGCGGAGGTCGAGGAGGCAGGGTCTTATATCCTCAACGCGCAGAAATTTTCGCAAACGGTCAGAGTCATGGAAGGCGATACCGTTACGCTGACGGTCACCCCGAGCCTGCAGGCGTGCATCGCGAGCGGAAAATCCACGCACCGCATGAACGCGCTGAACGGGAAGGACTTCCCCGCGCTCCCACCGCTGGAAACCGAGGACGGATTCACCATTTCGCAGGCAGTCCTGCGGGAAATGATTGCAAAGTGCAGCTACGCAATGGCGACAAACGACCAGCGCGTGGTGCTCAACGGTTGCTATTTCAAGGTGACAACCGACAACCTGCTTGCCGTGGCGTGCGACAGCTTCAAACTGGCGAAGTGCTCGGTGGAAGTTCCGATTGAGAACGGCAACACGAACGGCTCGAAGCTGAACCACGCGTTCATTCTGCCGACGAAGTCGGTGGGAGAGCTGTACAGAATGCTGAAGGACGACGAGAACGCGACGGTGCGCGTTACCAAGACGTTGAGGAATATCGTGTTCCACTTTGACGATCTGATCTTCTTCTCGCGCCTGATTGACGGTCTGTACATTGATTACGACCGCATCATTGTGACGAATCACAAGATCACAATCAAGGTAGACCGCGACCGTCTGATTGCGGCTTTGGATCGCGCGGCGCTTGTGACCGAGGAAAAGGTGGTTGGCAGTGTGCGGGCGCACGTTCGTCTGGAATTGGCGGGGGATCTGTTGAAGATTTCGGCGCAGTCGACGCTCGGGGAGACTTACGACGAAGTTCCGATCGAGCACGAAGGGCCAGATCTTGTGATTGCGTTCAACAACCGTTTCCTGATTGACAGCCTGAAGTCCTGCTCCGCCGACATCGTCAAAATCTCTCTCTCCTCCGCTCTGACCTCCATCAACATTGAGCCCGCCGAGGACGAAAACATTCACGAACTGTTTATGCTGTTGCCTGTGAGAATGAAAGAGTAAGGGGTGAGGGGGAAGACCTTGGAGGAAGAAGGACCCCCTTTCGGAGGGTGTCCTTCTCCCTCCAAACCTCCCTCATCTCCCCTAACTTTCCTCCCCACGGCAACCGCACAAACAGCACTGTCTGTTTGGTGGTGCGGGGATTGAAGTGGTACTCTCTTTTGGGAAAGATTTGGTTGCCGCGGGGAGGAAAGTTATTTTCGGATTTGGGAGGGATGCCTCCCGGAGTGCGGCTATCGCGCTCGTTTGGTTGGTTGTAATTTGTTTGGATTGGAGGGGGAGAATGAAGGTACAGAATTTGTATTATAAAAATAGCTACGCCGAAGCCCCCTCATGGAAGGTCTTGAAGGTTCTTAGGGGACTTCTCCTTAAGAAGTCCCCTAAGCAGGGGTTGGGACAGAGTCCCAAGGTCTTAGAAAGGAGAAACAATGAAACTACCGTATCAAATCGACCTCTCGGATAAAGTGGTTGCCGTAACCGGCGCGGGCGGGGTGCTGATGAGCGAATTCTGCCGGGCGCTGGCGGCGTGCGGAGCAAAGGTGGCGCTTCTGGACATCAACGAGGCGGCGGCGAAGGCGGTCGCGGATGAAATCGGTGAAAACGCGATTGCCGTCGGCACGAATTGCCTTGACAAGGCGAGCATTGAAGCGGCGGCGGAACGGGTGCATCAGGCGTTCGGCAGGGTGAATTTCCTCATCAACGGCGCCGGCGGGAACAATCCGCGCGCGACCTGCGACAATGAGACGATGACCCCGGAGACCGATGATACCGTCAAGTCCTTTTTCGGCTTGGAGGAATCGGGGCTGAAGTTCGTGTTCGACCTGAACATCACCTCGGCATTTCTGGTCACGCAGGTGTTCGCGAAGGACATGGTGCAGACCGGCGGAAACATCATCAATATTTCATCGATGAACGCCTTCCGACCCCTGACCAAAATTCCTGCGTACAGCGCGGCAAAGGCGGGGATTTCCAACTTTACCGAGTGGCTCGCGGTTCACTTCGCCCCCTGCGGCATCCGCGTCAATGCCATTGCACCCGGGTTCTTTGTGACCAACCAGAACCGCGCTCTGCTGTTTGACGCGGACGGCAATCCCACGGCGCGCACGGGCAAGATTCTTGCCGCAACTCCGCAGAAACGCTTCGGAGAGGTGAGCGACCTCATCGGCACGCTCCTCTGGCTCGCCTCGGACGATGCCAGCGGCTTTGTCACCGGAGTGATCGTCCCGGTTGACGGCGGCTTCAACGCCTACAGCGGCGTCTGAACATGACATCGCGGTCGATCCCGCGCCGCTTCACAAGGCAGGCGTAAATCCGGAGCATATCCGAATCGGCGGGCGGCAGATCGAACGGCTTTTGTTCCTTTTTTCGGGCGACAGTTACAGCGACCGCTCCGACATCCACTCCGGGCAATCCCCTATAACCGCAAAAAAGGCTTTGAGTGTTGTCTCAAAGCCTTTTTGCTTCAGATTTCCAGAATCCGGCAAGGTATCGCCTCTCCCTCGCAGAGCGCGGGAACGGTCAGATACGGGATGCCTCCATCACCTGCCGCACCTTTTCATAGGAAAGCCGCGGTCGGCGCGTTCGGCAGAGCACCTCGCTGCCGCAATCATGCGGATCGGCAAATACCCCGATTTTCATGTCAGCTCCCCTTCTCTTTGTCGGCTGAAGCCCCGCGTTCGTCCCTGCAGTCCGGATGCCCGGTGCCGTTCTGCGCCTGCCGCTGGTATTCCTGCGGAGAAATGCCGACCGCACGCTTGAATGCCCGCGAAAACGAGGAGTAATCGCTGTACCCCAGCTGATACGCCAGCGTTTTGAGGTTGCTCTCTCCCGCATCCAGCCGGATCTTTGCCATCCGGTTTCGGCGGTCCACTACATAGTCCTGCGGCGTAATCCCAACGTACTTCCGGAAAACAGCGCTGAAATACTTGCGTGAAAAGCCGAGCGAGCGCGCAATGTCCTCCACCGAAAGCTGATAGTTGGTCTGCTCCCACATCCGCATGGCAAAGGAAATGGTGTGACTGAAGCGGTAGTCGGTCTTTTCCTCCTCCGCCTTCTCAATCCTGACGCTAGTGTGGAACGCAATCAGCTCGTACAGCTTTCCCATATAGAACCAGTAGGGTTCGCAGTCGTGACGGTCGAAATAAAGCATCTCCCGAAAAATCCTTCGCATATCCTCCTCAAAACCGTACCGGAAGATTTCCTGTCCTTTCGGAAGCCCCCAGCGGGAGGTGTCCGGAGTCTGACGGCTTCGCAGCATGACCCAATAGAATTCCAGCGTGTCCTCCGGATCGGTGCGCAGGGTGTGCGGCTTGTTGCATTCCGCTACCACGCAGTCCCCGCGGGCAATCGGCTTGCCGTTGAAAAAGCCGTGACCGCCCACAATATAGTGGATAATCATCGAATGCGGATAGAGCCGGTTGATCAGATTCTTTTTCGGGTCGGAAATCTCATACCCCAACGACTCCACAAAAAGCTCCGCCTCCGCGTCATTCGGGTTGGTGAGGAACACCATGTTTTTGTAGTACCGCTGCCCGTCCGCCGGCGTGTCGAATTCGGCGGGACTTTTCAGATAACAGAATTGGGAAAATTCCGACGTCTGCCGGATATAGGAACATTTCATAGGCGCATCCCCTTTGCTCTTTTCACAATCCGTACACTGAAATTATCATATCACAATCCCGCCCGCAATAGAAGAACAAACTGTTAAATTGCCTGCCCAAACAGGTAAAAATATTTCCCCGTCGGGAGAGCAACGCGCACCCCCGGAATCCGCGTGCCGTCCGGCAAAGCAAACCATTCCGCCTCCGGTACCGCATGGCTCGTTCCGTCCCGCATGACAGCCGCCACACGGTCTCCCGCCGCTTCCAGCCGGAGCGGGATGTGCAGGTATTTGTCGGCGTGATCGGAAATCGTTGCGCTGTAGCCGTCCAGAAAGCCCTCGTCCGACCGCTCGCCGTCGTTTTCCCAAAGCGAAGGCGAAGAATACCAGCTTCGCGTCCACACCACCACACGGATGCCGCGCAATGCCGCTTCCTCGGCAAACAGCCGGTTGACCATTACGTCCTCCACGCAAAGCCCCGCCGGCGCATCCGCAACCCGGCTCCAGAGCCGCCAGAGCAGTTCGGTTGCCTCCGCGGGCGTTTCGGGCGGCTGCGGCTTCTCCCAAACGCCGGCAAGCTTCGGCTGTCCCGGAAGCAGATTTGCAAGACAGCGCATCTCGTCAGCCTCGCCAAGCACCACAACGCCCCGTTCCGTGCCCGTCCGCGCAAGAATCTCCCGCACCGCGTGCGCCATCCGCTCAATGTGGTAAAACTTCTGTGCCGGCTTGAATTCCACAAACACCGGATAGTGCGGGCGGCAGGAAACCGCAGCCAGCATTTTCTCCAGCCGGTCGGTTCGCTCGCCCGGAAAATCGGTACGCTCGCGTGCCTCCAGCTCCGCCGCCGTCAACGTTTCCACCACCCGCTCCTCGCCGGTCAGCATTGCTTTGGTGGTTGGATTATGAATGACGAACGGAATGCCGTCCCGCGTCAGTTTGATATCAATCTCCGCGCCGTCCAGCCCCAGCTCCGCGCCGCGCACCACCGCCCGGATCGAGTTTTCCGGCAGGCGGTATTCGTCCTGGTAGCCCTTGTGCGCCAGAAGGCGGTAGCGCCGCGTGCGGGAATGCTCCGGGAGCGCCCCTAAAATGCCGTATACCCGCGCGGGGGAATCGGTCAGAATGCCGTCCGCCCCCGCAAAAATCGCAGCCGCCTCCTGCCCTGCCGCATCGCACCAGATGCTGTGCCCGCGCTCGTGCAGCAGATTCAGCGTATCCCAATCGGTCTGATCTGCCGAAATCAACAGCCCGACAGCCCCCACCGACCACGCCCGCTCCGAAACGGCAAACCAGTCGGCACCGACACCGACGGCGCGGCAGTCCAGAATTCTGCGCAGATGCGGCACGCGGAGAAAAAGCTCCTCCGCCTGCTTTGCCAACGCAATCGGAACGCACAGCGCCGCGTCTCCCAGTGCATTCTCCCAGACGAAGGAAACCAGCGCCTGCGAGACCGACAGATCGTCAAGGTACAGCACCGGAACCGCGCTTCGGGTGCTGTCCAGACAGTCATAAAGCGTTCCGACCGGAACACCGGCACCGTCTTTCACCGTCAGATCCGGAAAAACACGAAAAAAGACAGTCTGCGGCGGCTCCTGTTTCATCCGCTCCCCCAACGCCCCTGTGGCAAAAACCGCGGCGACAGGCGGTGCGATGACATTGGAATTCGGGCGGTAAACAGCCCGCTCAAAACTTGCCTTGCGGCTTTCATACAATGGTTTCATTGGTTTCATTTCTGCTCCTTTTTTGGAAAAAGGGAATCTGTCAGTCTCCCACTCAATCATCACCGGGCAGTGGTCGGAGGTATTGCAGGCGGCGTCATCGGTCAGAACGGCAAATTTCCGCACACCGTCCGCGTGCGCGGCATCCACAAAGATAGTAACAGTCTTCCCGCCGTAGTTCAGATCCTCCGGCAGATCGTCCTTGGTGTACGCGCCGTAGAAGTTTTCCCGTGGTAAACCGCCGGGATTCATTTATAACATATCACATTTTCACCTCATTTTCAATAACAGAATGACATCAGAATTTAGCATTTTGTCGCTTCTTATTGTGCAACAGCGTCGCATTCGGCATATTTTACAAGCGTTTTACAAAGATTTTGCACAGTCTGACCAAACCCGGCAGCAACAGCGATTTTTCCGCCGTCCGCCGCCGCAGCGAGCAGTTCCGTCACATTGAAAACGGACTTATCAGCTGATTCCGCAACGACGCCCGCATAAAAATCGAAAAAGCGCTCACACCTCGGCTATTGCTTCGGTGTGAGTGCTTTTTGGTCTGCAGTCTTTGGCGGCAGAAATTCTGCCGCCGTCTTTTACGGTTCATAAACAGTGCTGTGCAATCTCAAAAGGAAATTCCACTTTAATTCGTCGAAACCGCAGCCTGAAACGAGTTCCACACCGTTGCCGGTTCCCACGCCCGGCGCAACGAAGCAGTTATCGGTTTTACCGTTATTTACGGGAACAAATGCGTCGAAAACGATGCAACCTCTGAGCGCGTCTATCTTTGCCGCTTCGGCAGGATGCGCCTTGCGGAATTCGGAAAGCGTGTATTCTTCATATTCCGTAGAACCGGTCTTTTGAGCTTTCTCGTCAAGATAGATCACGCATTTTGTGGTATATGTCGGACCTTGACTATCAGAACCGACAACATAAACGATATAACGCGGCGTTTCCGAGTACGAAATGTAGGACAGATACAGTCCTTTTTCGCCCAGCAACGTAAGGTTGCTCACGTTGTAGTCAAGGTATCCGTATAGCGTGGTCGAGTTTTCGATAGTCCCGTCGTTTTTACCCGCAAACCCGCCGAGCAAAACGGAGTTTTCGAGATATACGTTGTCGCCCTGCGAAAGATTTATCGTTATCGCTCTTTCCGAGAAACAATGTTCGATTCTGCCTGCATTGTAGCCCGCGAACGAGCCGATATTGCAATTCAGACTTCTTGCAAGCGTCACGTAAACCGAACCACCCCTTCCGCTTTGATTGACGTTTTTCATCGTGCCGTAGTTGGAACCGACCGTTGAACCGACGTAAAACCCTTTGTCGCTGTCGATGTTGATCTCTCCGCTCGCCGAAGTCATAAACCCGTCTATAAGACCGTTGTTCACGCCGATTGCACCCGAAACGGAAAGATTCCGATTTGCTTTTACGGAAACGGTAAATCTGACGAAGCTCACGCAATCGATAATTCGTCCGCTCTCCGAAACTTCACTTGCAAATGCGCCGAGAGCAGTCGCGTCGGTCGTGCCGCTTATCGAGAAATACCCTACAACCGACAGATTGTAAACCGTTCCGCTGATCTTAGAGAACAGACCGAAGTTTTGTTTTGTTCCGCCTTTTGCCGAAACGGAAATTTTATACCCGTTTCCGTTGAAAGTCCCCGAGAAACCTCTCGGGCTGTTCGCGCCGATCGCCGTCCAGCTGACAAGCCCGTGTTCGTCCCAAGCGCCGCCGCCCGCCGTGATGTGATTCGTCAGGACGTAGTTCTGCTCGGGTGCAAGATTAATATTCAGCAGATCCTCAAACGTCGAAACAGGCTTTGCATACCGGGCATAAAGCGTCTCCCCTTTTTCGATAACGGTTACGGGGTAGCCGCTTTCGTTTTCGTAGTGGCTGAAAACAAGTCCGGACGCATTCGGCGCAGGTTTTTCAAGTTCTTTCGTCAGTCTGCCGAACGGGACGCGATCAACCTCTTTTTCGGTTGTTCCGTCTGCGAATTTTCCGTCGCCCGCATTCAAAACGACTTTATAAACTTCGGCATCGGGTTCGTAAACCGCATAATAAGTCGTTTTTGCCGAATAAACCGTCTCTTTGAGTTTGCTTGGCGTAATGATCTCATCGCTGTCGTTCGTTCTCCACCCGACGAATTTCATACCTTTGCAGGACGGAATTTTATCAAACGCGATTTTTTCGCCTGCCGTGCCATAGTCTTTGATTTCCACGCTGCCGTCGTCAAACACCTTTAATCCCACGAGGTCACCGTTCCCTTCCGAACTGCCGTAAGATGCATCGGCGCGGAAAGTAAGTTCAACTTTTACCGACGTATCGTGGACGTAAACGCCGTAGAAAACGAGATCCTCGGTAAAGGTTATCGTATCGCCCGCCCGAACGGAAATAACCGAATTCCCGTCCGACGTCTTTGCTTCCCAACGGTCGAAGCGATAGTAGTTTTCGCTGTAATAATCCACGTTGGGCGCAGTCATGGTCGAGCCGTAAGCCTCATAATAATTCGCTACGTGCCTGAACCCGCTCATAGAACCGTTGCAAATCACGCCGTCTATGATCGTGCCGTCCGGCTCGAAACATTTTCCGTCAGAGACGAATGCAAGATTGACGATTTTCGGTGTGGCAGGCTTAAAAACGATTTCTACCGTTGCATTGCTGTCGAAAGGGATATACGCCATATACCCGTCGTTATAAAACGCAGACCGCAGTTCTTCGCCGTCCACCGTCCACTTCAGATAATCGGGAACGAAAGTTTTGGACTTGCTGTCAACCGCAAATTCGCCCGCCGTCAGATAGTAACCCCTGCCGTACAAATCGCTGACTTTGAGTTCGGTTTTCGTTTTGTCTCCGCCGAAGTAAACATTGCCGGTGCCGTCGGATTCTTCCGTTTGAACGCGCCCTTTGAAGGTGAGCGTAACCGTGGCGGGAGAAAGCGAATAGTATGCGTAATACGTTGCATCTTTGTTGCCGATTTTCAAATCCTCTTTGTCCACCTTATGGTCAAGAGAATACGGAACCGTCGTCCAACAAATAAATGCAAAATCGCCTTTTTCATCGGAGTAATTCCCGGCAATGACAGAGGATATATCCTCGCCGTAAACACCAACCTTTTTAAGCGTTTTTTCTCCTCCCGGAAACGCTCCGCCCAAAGCCTCGAACGTTATCGTGTGCCGTTTGTATGTTTCGTTAAACCGCGCTTTGAACACGATGTAGGTTTTTACGTTGCCGTCCCCGTCCTTTTCGGAACCGACAACGTAGGAGGTTTCATCGATCCCCCAATCCCTGAACCGATATTCGTAAATGCCGGTTGCGTCGCCGCGGACAGGGGGAGCGATTTTTTCGGATTGTATGACCTCCGCAAGCGTTTTGCCAAAGAAATCGCCCTCGGCTATTTTGTAGTAATATTCATAGCCGTAGTCACCGACGCTGACAAACGCAATCGTCGGCAATACCGTTTTTTCCGAGAATATCGGCGTATAAACCTCGTTTTTGACAAACGCCATGCGGATTCCGTAAGGATATTCCTCTCCGCCTGCGTTCTTCCAACCGTAAAACGCATAATATTTTTTGCCGTCGGAATCAAAATAATCGTTGAGCTTCGGGAGCGAATAAAATGCCGTTTCGTCACCCGAGCCGAAAATCCAAGCCTTGCCTTTTGCCGTATACACTTTGTTTCCGTCCGGTTTTGTCTCAAAACGCACTCCGCCGGCAAAACGTTGAAGCGGATTGCTTACGATAAATTCGGCGGTAAGCTCGTTAAACGTATACGTTGCCGTCAGATTTACGGTGATGTCTCCCTCGGGCATCTGCGCAGGGATATTCGCCTCGTCCCAGACGACCGAATAGGTTTTTATTGTTTCATCCAACGTCATGAGCGGATAGCCTGCAAGCCTGCTGATAACCGTTTTGTCCGAAAAATTGAGTTTCAGCAACGCAACATTGATCGGCTCGCCTTGTTTTACGCCGTAATCGCCGATTTTTTGTCCGTTCGCGACGATATTGACATAATATACCGGCAGTTCGCTCAAGCCCTTGCGTTCGTACAGCACGTAATAAATTCTGTTTTTCGTAACATCTGGCATATCGGCAACGCTGTAGTAACGGCTGTTTGCCTCGTCTGCGGGATTGATATCGCGATACCCCGTGATGACGTAGGTATTTCCGTTTTGCTCAAACTCGTCGCCGATTCCCAGCCCTGCGGGAGGCGAAGGACGAATGGTTTTGCCGTTATAACCGAACGGCTTGTATTCGACTTTGACGCGCCCGAACGTTTCCGTTTCCAGAACGTAGGTTTCGGTAAACACATTTGCGTCCGTATACGTTGCGACAAACGTCGCGCCGTTTCTGATGATGTCGAAGTCGTTGCGATACAAATCGGAATCGGTATCCACCCGAATGATCGGATACAGCCCCGCTTCCATATCGAAACCTGCAAACAAATCACTGTCAGGATCTACATTGAAGTAGTCGACCGTGAAGCGCAATCCGCTCGTACTCACGAAAGCGTCATACTTTTTCCCGTAAATGTCCGGCGCGGTTATTTTGTCCGTCAGTACGATAAACGAGCGAAGCGACGGAACATACAGCATTTGCGCCGATTTCAGGAATTTGTTTTCGGATACGACATCGGCGGACGAATACTGCGGATAGTAGAAATCGGCTGTATAGGTAACCTGTTTCCATTTCAGTCTGTAGTAGCAGGTGTGTACGATCATGTAGCCCTTGAAGAGCATATTTGCGTTTTCGTATGTTACCACGGGGAACGTTCCGTCGAATTCGCTGTCTACCCGGTTGTCCAAAAACGGATAGTATTTTTCCCAAAGGTCATTCATGTCAAGATAATATCCTTGACGAATCGGCAACGTTTCCGCCGTAAAATCGGGAGGAGAGACTTGTTCCCCTTCCCGGAATGCAAGCCTTGCCAATACTTCCGAGTGTCTCGAACCGCCGCCGACGTAATACTCGTTGATAAATTCGCTGTATTGAGTTGCGTAATCTCTGCCGTCCGGATTTCGGTATTCCACATAGAAAATCCGTTCGATTCCGCTTGCATACACGCCGTGCCGCTGAAGCATTTTCGCTTTCACAACAAAGTGAAGCGTTTTATACGGATATTTTTTGCTGACGGAAAATGTGCCGGCGTTCATCGTTACATAGTCGGAATGGTTTTTCGTCTGATAATCCGGCGCATCGACAAGTTCGAATTCGTACCACAGCTGCGCCCCGTATCTGTTTCTGAGCGCATTGTCCACGACCTCCTCGCCTGTGACGATATCGAGATATTTCATCTGCACGCTGTTCATTCTCACTCCACCGTAGCGCGACACGATAACATACGGATTGTCCGGCGAATTTTGTTTTTCGACGAACCCTAACGGAATGAGTCTGTCGCCTACGCCGTACAGAGGAATTTTTTTATCGAAAATGTCCGTATTGACGTCGTAAACAAGGAATTTCGCCCCGATTTTCGCGTTGACGAACAAGCCGACCTCCAGATACATTCCGCCGTAAAGGTGCGTTTCGGAAATCTTGTTTACGGCATCGTAAGAATAACGGAAGTTGACGAGTCCGCTGAGTTCGATATAAGGTCCGAAACGGAAGGAAACGTATACCGAGGCAACATTGTTGAGTTTCAACACCGACAAAGACAGTTTCGCTTCGAGTCCGCAACGGAAACCGACCTGCCCCTTCAGGGTAACGGAAAGCTCGATTTCGTTTGCGGACGTGTTTCTCAGAAACCTGAACTCCTTGTGCATCACGGGTTTGCCGTTGTTGCCGTCCGCGCTTTCTCCGTTCGTAAGGGTCGTCGTTTCAACGTAATGATGAGAAAATTCGACGTACAGTCCTGCCCGCGCGCCCAAAGAACCTACTACGTTAAACTCCATCATAAGCGACACAACCGGAACCGGCAGCGGAATCTGCCCCAACGGTATGCTGAAAATATCAACGTATTCAAGTTCGCTGTCATCCCACAGAGGGCTGCCTGTGATCGCTTCGGCAAACTTGTTTTGTCCGTCCTTGGCGATGTCCATCACGTATTCCACTTCGTCGGTAATGTCAATGATCCCGTGAATGTCGTCCTTGGCGTCCGCAAATTCCACGGTTGCGGCAAGTGAAATCGAAAAATCGTTTGCAAGGTCGACCTGAATATCGGTATAGAACCATAACAGCGGATTCAGCGTGACAAGTCCGGACTTGCAAATCGTGTACCGATAATCCACCTGCGTTCTGTTTTTTATCGTAACGGAAACGCCCACTTTGAAGTTTTTCACCCGGATTTCACCGCCAAGCTCGATCCCGAAAGCAAGCACCGTTCCCGTTATATCTATTTTTACTTTCGGCTTTTGAAATTCAAAACCTGCGATTGCCGCAACAACCGCCGCTTTTTCCGCCTCGGAAAGAGCGTTTGTGTAGTTGGTTATCGTAGGCGACTGCGCGATGGCGTTTCTGACTGCGCTTTTAAGCATCACGATCCCTTCGTTCTTTTCCACGTTTTCCGCAATCGTTTCCGCAGAAATTTTTATCACACCTTCAAGCTGTGCCTGCTTTTCTCCGTATATATCGATATCGATATAAACGTCATCTACGTTGGGAGTAACAACGTCCAACACATAAAATTCATCTTCTTTAATATCCGAACCGACAACATATTGCATCCTCTCCTTTCCGGCGGAGATCACTTTGCAAATATAATCGGTGTCTTGTGCCGTCGTTTTTTCGCCGACGGTTACGATCGAGCCGACTTTCAGTTCTTTTTCCGTTCTCGCCACAATTCTGTTCACGTTCTTTTCAAGTCCTGCGTCCATATAAACGTAAACGTTTTCTTCCCATCCGGCAAGTTCGGCTGAAGTGAGATGAACAGACGTTTTTTTCTCGATAACTTCTTTTTCTTCTTTATGCGTGGTTATGGTTACTTCGTCTGCGCTCTCCGTGTCGTTTCCGTCAACGGCGACAAATTTCAGCAAAGAAGATAAAGTCCTTGCAGAGTACGTCATCCCCTCCGAAAGATTTTTGTTGGGTTCGACGATAAAAGCCCCGTTTTCCGACGGGCGGCAGATGAGGTCTATTGTTTCTCCGCTCAAAGAAACGAAAGAGATGTAATCCGATATGTTTTCATTATGCAAAACAATACCGTCGGTCTTTACTTTGACGGCCGGAGATAAGGAAACGTTTTTTACACTCGTCAGTTTTCTTATCGTTTCGGATTTTTCCGAAAATCTTGCATATACCGTCAGAGCATATTCTATCGTGTCTTTTTTGCCGACGTTCTGGCTGTATTCTGCGTCATAATACCAACCGCCGAAAGAAAAATCATCCTTATACGATACAGGAAGAGTTCCTATTTCTTCGCCTTCGAAGTAGGTTCGCGGCTCGATTTCCGTTCCGCCATTGGTTACAAAAGTTAAAACCGCTCCGTAGCGGGCGTAAAGCGTTTCGTCCTTTTCCACGGTGATTTCCGTAGGACAGACTTGCGCAAATTCCCCGTCGTAATACCAGTCCGCAAAGACTCTGCCGTCTTTTTCCGCTGTCGGGAGCGTCAGCGTCTCCCCTTTCTGCAACGTAACCGGGGCAATCTCCTTTCCGCCGTTCGTCACAAAGGTAACGGTAACGGTAACGGTCGGGTTCTGTCCGCGCCGTGACACCACGATGCCAATGACGGTTCCGACAGCCGCCAGAACGGCAAGCGCCGCAACGAGAATGATGATAACGGTCTTTTTGACTCTGATTTCCATAAAACCTCCGTTCTTTTTTCGGGTTTTGCAGCCTGCCTTTTGCCGGCTGCCTGATGGACAGAAACAAAAAAGCGCAAGAAAAACATCTGTTCTCTGCGCTCATCATTCAGAATTTCATAGGCGGTTACCTCCCGTCGCGGGTTTCGTTTCAGCCAATCCTGCACCGTCCGGATTTCGTCAGACAGTACAAAAAACGCAGGCAGTTTAGTCTGTTTAGTCTGTTCAGTCTGAGCAGTCCGTGTGGTGTTGCCTGTTGCGGTTTATGGATTGGGGGGCGGTGTGCTTTCTCTTGCTTGTATATTCATTTCTTTACATATTATATCACAAAAATTTTCATTTTGCAAGATTTTATGCACCGAGCTCTGCAAGATCGCCAAAATTAACCTTTTGTTTTCTATTACGATATTTTTTATACATTTTATGCGTACAGAAAGATACAAAAAAAGGGCAGCTGGGAAAACCCGAACGGAATTTTCCCAGCCGAAGATCGTGAATTGCGCGGTGATACCGTTCTTTCGGTTCGGTGCGCCATGAAAATGCGGAGATTCTCAGTCGGGCTTATCGATACAACGGTCCGTACTGACGGCACGCGCGGTAGTCGGCGCTTTCGGCGCTTTCCGTTCCGAATGCAGCCCATGCGTGCGGACGGAAGATGTTCTCCTTTGCCACATTGTGCATCGTTACGGGAATGCGGAGCATGGAAGCAAGCGTTACAAGCTCTGCCCCGACATGACCGTAAACCGTCGCGCCGTGGTTTGCGCCCCAATTTGCCATCACGCTGTAGACATCCCGGAACGCACCCTCTCCGGTCAGGTTCGGCGCAAACCAAACGGTCGGCCAGCTGCGGTCGGTGCGGTTGTCGATTTTTTCGTCCATGTCTTTCGGCAGGACAACGCTGTAGCCTTCCGCAATCTGAATCACCGGTCCAAGTCCCTCAACGATATTGACCCGAACCATCGTCAACGGCATTTCCGCGTGCTTCAGAAAATGTGCGGAAAATCCGCCGCCGCGGAAATACTGATAGTTGGCGCGACACCAGTCCGTTGCGTCCGTACAAGCCCTGATATCCTCCTCGGTCATATCCCAGAACGGCTTCATGCAGTTCTCTCCCTGCGCGTTTCTGACCTGACCGCAACCGTCCATTGCGGTAGCGCCGCTGTTGACCAGGTGGATGAATCCGTTCCCGGCTTTTCCGGTCGGCTTTTTACCGGTCACGCGCTCGCAGGCTTCCGGACTCCAGTAGGTTCTCACATCATGGAAACAGGGCGCGGTATCCGACACCAAAGTACCAAGCAGCATCGCCAGACCGTTGAGCGTATCGTTTTCGGTTGCAAATGCGGTCGGGGCTTTCGCGCCGTTCCAGTCAAAGGTTGACGCCATCAGCGTTTCGGTAAAGTCTCCGTTCGGAAGCCAGTCTGTCCATTGCCGCTGTCCCTGGAATCCGCCGGCAATCGCGTTCTTTCCGAGCGCTTCCTCATGCCATCCCATGTCATCCAGCTTCGCGTTGCCGAACAGAATATCCCGCACGATCATCGTCATGCGCGTAACGAAATCCCAATCCGAGTCGGGCGGAATGACCTTGGAATCGGTTACGATTTTCGGCAGGGTCACCCCCGCATTGCAGTCGTATCCCTCGCGGCAGTTTTCCCTGACCCATGCGCGGGCTTTTTCATATTCCCCGTGATCATAGATTTCCAGTTTCATGCGGCGCAGAATTTCCACCATGGAAACCCATTCCGCGCGGATACCGAAGTATTTTTGCAGCAAATCGGCATCGCAAAAGCTCCCCATGATACCCATCGTTACGCCGCCGATATTGACATAGGATTTATTTTTCATCCATCCGACTGCGACGGCACATTTTGCAAAGCGAAGGATTTTTGCTTTGACATCCGGTGTGATTCCGCTATCCCCGATATCCTGCACGTCCTGACCGTAAATTGCAAATGCGGGCAAGCCTCTTTGCGCGTGTGCGGCAAGAACGGCGGCAAGGTAGACCGCCCCCGGGCGTTCCGTTCCGTTGAACCCCCAGATTGCTTTGACGGTGTTGGGGTTCATGTCAAAGGTTTCTGTTCCGTAGCACCAGCAGGGCGTAACGGACAACGTGGCAACGACATTTTCGAGGGAGAACTGTTCCTCGCACGCGGCAGCCTCAGCGCCGCCACCGATGGTGGTTTTGCTGATGACGCATTGCACGGGCGAGCCGTCCGGATAGCGCAGCGTCTCCGTGATGAGCTTTGCGGCGTTGCGCGCCATATTCATCGTCTGCGCTTCGAGAGATTCCCGAATCCCGCCCCATCTTCCGTCAATTACGGGACGGATACCGATTTTCGGATATGTCATCAATCAATCTTCCTTTCTTTTATGACTCCGTTTGTTCCGTTTTTCCCCGATGTCCGGTTCGGGAAATTCCCGCAGAACGACCGGATTTCCCTGCGGTGTTCCGCAGAATCAGAAATCGGCGCGTGCGGGTTCGCTCTCCCCGGATACCGTTGGCTTTTTGGTCATAAAGTCCGTGACCGAGCGGATTCTGTTCTGTCTCCCCGGCTGTTCCGTCAGATATTGCTCTGCAAGCCTCACAGGCAGGGCGGAATCCGCCTCCTTGGAGTGATCCGCAGAGAGATACCGTTTCATTGCCGCCACCCGTTGCTCCTCCGGGATGTCAAACCGATCCTCAAGAATGAAATGCTCCGCCGTAACCATGTCCCGCAATACACGCACCGTGCGGTGCCACGCCTCCACATCCTCCGGCAAAGCCTGCGGAGCGCCCGGACTGCAGTGCTGAAAGGCAAGAAAGCAGTCGGCAATCCGGTACTGCCCCTGCGGATTCGGATGCACCCGATCCGCTTCAAACAGAACCTCCTTCTGCATGGCGCGGGCGAAATACGAATGATAATCGCACAAAGGATAGCCGTTTTCCCTTGCATAATCCCGCGTAAAATCCGCATACCCCAGCATCACCGCCGCACCCGCCCGATGCGGCGGCACGGTGCTTTCCTGATATTCCGCATAGGGAAGCTGTGTGCAGAGGATCAGCTCCGCACCGATCTCCCGGATTCGCCCGCAGTACTCCGAAAGCTGTCTCCGGAATCGCCCGAAGGACCGCTCCAGCATGGAATACCACGCCTCGCGATCCTCCCCGCACCCGCTCTGCAGATGCGAATCATTCGCGCCGATCAGCAGAACGCAGTGCGTCGGGCAAAGCGGTCTGACATCCGTATCAAACGCCGCCAGCAGGGTCTTCAGTCCCGCCCCGGCAATCCC
This sequence comes from uncultured Eubacteriales bacterium, assembly GCA_900547725.1. Taxonomy (GTDB): domain Bacteria; phylum Bacillota; class Clostridia; order Oscillospirales; family CAG-272; genus UMGS1865. The sequence goes on along the minus strand of URHR01000003.1, from coordinate 45,464 downwards.
GCAGTTGTAAAAGGCTACGCCGGATTCCGGAAACCGGGAGCGATAATATGCCGCAATATGGGCAAGGAACAGATTGTTCCAGGTGATGCTGTCCCCGATGAAGCAGACCGTTGCACCGTCCGGAAACCGGTTGTTCTCCGAAATTTGATCCATCGTCATGCCTCAGATACCCGAAATTTCCCATGCGGCCAGATAGGGGGCAAGGTCAATATCCAGCCAGTCGATCGGGCATGGCAGACAGCCTTCCCTGTAGCTCCACCCCTCCGGTGCATTCTCTCCGCCGGCAAGGAAGGCTTTCAGCGTAACGATCTTAAATGTCCAGCCGACGTTCTTTTCATCGTTCACAACCGCACCGTTCTCATCCAGCGTCACGCCGTTTGCAACCGTCCCGCCGGACACGCGGACATCGGAGATGATATAGGTATTGACTGTCAGCTTGCGGATGCTGGCATAGTTGTCGCCGTAAATCTCTCCGCCGGCCTTTCCGCCCTCAGCGGTTGCCGCGCTGACAATGTTTTTCGAAAGATTGATGCAGTTGATGATCTTGTTTGCCGGATCGTCATTGTTGGAGTTTTCCCCAAGGATACCGCCCGAACGGGTAAATCCGGTTTTCACATCGCCGAGGTTGAGGCAGTCCGAAATCACAACACCGGTCTTTCCGCCATTGATCTTTCCGACAATTCCGCCTGCTCCCGCGTTTTCGGAGGTCACCGAGCCGGCAAACACGCAGCCCTTGACGGTGACACCGTTTTCATTCACCATTCCCACAATGCCGCCCAGGGTGTTGGTTTTCGGTGTGCCGCCGATGCCGACCACAACCGCGTCGCTGTAACAGCCTTCGATGTTTCCGAGCAGCCGTCCGGCAAACGTGCCGCTGGTGATATAGCCCGCACTTCCCGCATTCAGTTCGATATAAGAGTTGACAATGCCGAGATTTTTGACGGTCGATCCCTTATTGATCTGATGGAACAGTGCGGCACGGTCACCGGACACCTTGATGCACAGTCCCGAAATGCTGTGCCCTCTGCCGTCGAGTACACCGTTGAATGCGTTCATCGATTTGTCAAAGACCAGCGCGGGCGCATCCGTCCCCCAGGCTTTTGCATCCCCCGCGTTCAGGACAATGTCGCTCTCCAACGCAAAGTGACGGTTTGCCGCAAAGCCGTTCTTCGCGCCGCCGGTACAATTGGAATAGTAGTAATAAAACGCTCTGAAATTTTTACCGTTGAGAACAAAGGGATAGGCGGCAGACCCGTCGCCGCCCTGCGTCACCCAAGGATACGCCGGGGCAGCCGCAGTTTCGGAAACCGTTCCGTTTGTCACCGAAACCCCGGTCGCGCCCGATTTGTCCATGACCGCATCGCCGTTTTTTACGTAAGTACGAACCCAGAACGTAATGTTCCCGATGTTCGTCGGCACATTTTGAATCGACAGGGCAAACAGACCGAACGGGTTCGGAATCGGCGGGGTCAACTGACTTCCCAGCTCCTGCGCCGTAACCCGTGTCCCTTCCGCCTGATATGCCCCGGTCAGAACGGAGCGATACACCGTGTTGCCCTCAAGCACGGCGTCCCCGTCGGCGGCACTGTAACGCACCGTCCGAAGAGCGCCGTTTTCCGTATACTGTGCGGTAATCTCATATCCGAACGCAGTTCCGACGGCATTCGGAGCAACCGAGATGAAGCGGATATGCTGTGTGTTCTCCCCGTCTCCGGGTGCGGTCTGCACGCCGAAAAATACCGGTGCGGTAAAGGCGGCTTCCTCCGCTTCTTCACCGGACACAGGGATCGCCGCCGTTGCGGCAAGAAGCAGTACCGTCACCAACAGCAAACATACAAATTTCTTCATGTCTTTTCCGCCCCTCCTTCCGATCAGGATTTCCACGGGATGCCCGGCACTGCAGAAATCCCGTCATTTTCGACTGCCTGTATCCCGGAGGTGCGGATGACATCGTCGGCATCCGTCCCTATCAGAAGCATCTCCGGCGAGGTGTAAAAACTGCTTTTCATCATGCAAATCTCCTTTCTTTATTCCGATACCGCCGCCCGGATACAGAATCGGGCGGCGGTATCTGCCTTGTGGGGCATCAGAACCGGAAGCGGTAATCGCTTCAGGCAAGCGTCACGCCCCAGAGCGCGAGGTAGGGAGCAAGCTCGATGCGGAGTCCTTCAATCGGGCAGGGCAGACAGCCTTCGGCGGTAAACCACCCCTCCGGCATATTCTCTCCGCCGGCAAGGAAGGCTTTCAGCGTAACGATCTTAAATGTCCAGCCGACGTTCTTTTCATCGTTCACAACCGCACCGTTCTCATCCAGCGTCACGCCGTTTGCAACCGTCCCGCCGGACACGCGGACATCGGAGATGATATAGGTATTGACTGTCAGCTTGCGGATGCTGGCATAGTTGTCGCCGTAAATCTCTCCGCCGGCCTTTCCGCCCTCAGCGGTTGCCGCGCTGACAATGTTTTTCGAAAGATTGATGCAGTTGATGATCTTGTTTGCCGGATCGTCATTGTTGGAGTTTTCCCCAAGGATACCGCCCGAACGGGTAAATCCGGTTTTCACATCGCCGAGGTTGAGGCAGTCCGAAATCACAACACCGGTCTTTCCGCCATTGATCTTTCCGACAATTCCGCCTGCTCCCGCGTTTTCGGAGGTCACCGAGCCGGCAAACACGCAGCCCTTGACGGTGACACCGTTTTCATTCACCATTCCCACAATGCCGCCCAGGGTGTTGGTTTTCGGTGTGCCGCCGATGCCGACCACAACCGCGTCGCTGTAACAGCCTTCGATGTTTCCGAGCAGCCGTCCGGCAAACGTGCCGCTGGTGACATAGCCGAAGTCTCCCGATTTCAATTCGATATAAGAATTGACAATGCCGAGATTTTTGACGGTCGAACCCTTATTGATCTGATGGAACAGTGCGGCACGGTCGTCTTTGGTTGCATTAGACACCTTGATGCACAGTCCCGAAATGCTGTGCCCTTTTCCGTCAAGCTGTCCGTTAAACGCGCACATGGATCTTTCAAACACAGTCTGCGGAGCTGCAGTTCCCCATGTCTTCGCGTCTCCGGTGTTGACAACGATGTCCGAGCCGAGCGCAAAATGCTCTTTGATATCTCCGAAGGAGTTCCAGCCGCCCTGGAGATAGAAGTTATAGAACGCGACGAAATTTTCCTGATTGATGATGAGCGGCGAATCCGCACTTCCGTCACCGCCCTGCGTTGCCCACGCATACTTCGGGGGCTTGGGAGTCTCTCCTTCATTTCCTCCGGCGGTTGTCGGGGTCTCAGGCTTGGGGGTCTCCCCGGTCGGAACGGACGTGGGGACTTCCGGATTCGGCTTGGTGGGGGTGTTCGGGGTTTCCGTTGCGGATGTACCCGATGTTCCGGTGGGCGGTGTGTCCGGGGTGGCGCAGGATGCAAGGGTCAGAAGCATACAAAGGGCTGCGAGGACTGCGAGCAAACGAAAGTGTTTCATGTGTTTTCTCCTTTTTTTAGGCATTACCGCGCAATTCGCGATTGCACCGTCGGAATTGCGCGGTGATGCCTTTAATTTTATATCAGCCTTTCGGCAAATATATCAAAACTTCAGTGCCGCCTGTGCGGGGTCGTAATACTGTGCGTACCAGCCCGCCATTCCGCGCTCCCCTTTGGAGAGCATCCGGGAAATGACATAGAAGATGTAGGCAACCGGTGATGCGCCCTCATTCATATAGGGCAGAGCCGGGTCAGCCACCAGGTTGTCGAAGATCAGCGCCAGCATTTCGCGGTCCTCCGGTTCGTTGCTTGCCCGGAGTCCCAGCAGAACGTTGTAGAATTCGTTCTTGATCGTATTCTCACCGTACCAGGAGAGCAGTTCCGCGACCTCGCCGCTCATCTGCGTGTTGGCAATCGCCCGCGGAACGGCAAAATATCCTGCCCAATCCAGACTCTGATAGCTCATTCCCGCTTCGATTGTCGGATACGGCAGAACGCCGATCGGAATTTCGCTCTCCAGCATCAGCGGAATCATGTCCGGCGTTCCGCTGGTGGCAAACAGCACCCGCCCGGTACTGATGCTCAGCTCCGCGCCGGTTCCGATGTCGGAATATCTCCAGCTGTACGTGTACTCCTGATCCACCAGCCCGACGACCTTCTGAAAGATTTTGAAGATATCATCGTTGAATGCCTGCAGCTTTACGCTGCCCTCTTCGGTGACCGTGCCGTGGAAATAATGGTTTGCCTGCGCAAAGGAGGCAAGCTCCCAGTCCAACAGGGTTGCAAAGCCGTAAGTCCCGTCTTTTTTATTGGCAAGACTGCTGTTCATGCCGGTATCAACCATTTTTGCATAGGTCTGCATCTGCTCGATGGTCCAGGTTTTCTCCCGCACGTGGTCGTACAGCTGTGCCGCACCTCCGTCGCTCAGCAGTGCGCCCGCCATGTTTTTGTTGAACAGCATGACAACCGGCTCATGGAGAATGAACGAGCTGCTCCCGAGGAACATATGCCCCTGAAACCGCACCTGCTCCATGATCTGCGTGTTCCAGTAATCCTCATTCAGGGAGACCCCGGAAACCTGTGAGAGATCCTGCACGCTGTCGGTTGTCACAATGCTGACCAGATCCTGAAAGGAGTGCGTCAGGAAAAGCTGATACGCCTCCGTTCCGGTCAGGTTCTGCTGTTCGATCAGGCGATACAGCGTCCCCTCCTTCAGCTCGTAAAGCTCATGGAAGATCTCAATGCCGAGGTGCTCCTCAATTGCCGCCTCCCGTCCGTAGTTTGCCGCGTCAATCGATGTTCCGGCTTTTTCGTCCTCGCACCAGTAATAGGTGTCCAGCAGCTTTCTGTTCGGATTGAGAATGGTAAAATGGGTATTGTAGGCTCGCTGCGGAATGTCCGCAATGATTTCCGTTTTCTCCCCTGTTCCGGAGTCGGTCGGCGTCCCACCCTCAGGCTTCGATTTGCAGGAGGGGAAAACCGCCAGCAGTACAAAAACAAGAATCAGAAGCCATGCTTGCATCACTTTCATTGCTTTCATCGCTTTCATCGCTTTCATCGTGAAATGATCCTTTCTTTTCAATCGGTTGTTCGCCCGTTCGGGCAGTCCTGCTCCCGGAGCTTCAGTCTTCCGGAACAATATCGATCCGGAAGCATTCCGAGCCGGACCAGGAGATGTTGTTGCACACCACATAAAAGCTGTTGTTCCAAATGAAGATGTTCTCCGCCTCGCGCTTCATCTCCAGCGGAATTCTTTGGACAAACGCGCCCGTGCGCAGACGGTAGACCGCAATATTGCAACGGATGTCCTTTCCGTTTGCGGAATTCTGCCAATATTCCAGATAGTAAAGATAAGTGTCGTCGCAGGTCATTCCCTGCCCTGCCGCCTTGCCGCCCGCGTCAAACGCCGAAAGGAATCCTTCAATGGCAAACTGCCGTTTCGGACGGAAGTCGCTGTCATAGACATAGACTGCGGTGGAGGTTGCCATCAGATACTCCTTTTGCACGGAGTCATAGACCACGGTGTAGCCCGGATTGTCAGTCCGGACGGTTTCCTTCACCGTCAGAGTCTCCGGATCGATCAGATAGTGGGTCATTCCGGAGCCGCACACCGCAATCACGCCCCGATCCGGATTCCATGCGGCATCGTTGGCGTGCCCCAGTTCCAGCTCCCGGCTGACCTTTACCAGATTCTGCGAGGCAAGCTCATACTTTAAGATCGTACATTTGGTCGGCGCTACGGAGTTGTCGGTAATCATGAAAGCGTAGTAATAAGTGCCGTCCGTACAGCCGCCCTGCACCCACGGAAAGCGGTAATCCCCGACCGAGGAGCTTCCGCCGGTTGCACACAGCTTCGGAATTCTGGTAAACACGGAGCTGAGCGGATATCCCCTTCCGATGTGTCCGTTATAGCTTTCATCCGGGCTGTCGAAACGCCGGCTGAAATCCTGCGGCATGGTCCAGTACCCGCGTCCCATTCCGAGCGCTTCCGCATTTTGCGCAATCATATCCAGAAACGACCGCAAACAATGCTCCAGCATCCGTTCATCCGCGCCGACCAGCACCAGCTTCCGGTTGACGACCGAAACCGAATATGCATCGTCTCCCAGCGCCTGCTTTGCCTGTGCGGACTCCGGGCGGTTCGTGTCCCCGATCAGGATCTCGACCCAACCGTCCTGCAAGCTCTTCCGGTCGCTGACAAAGCCGATCTCCGCACCGGTCTTCTCCTGTACGGCGTCGAACAGCTCCGAGCACAGCGTCATCGCATCCTTCCCGATACCGGTCTGCCGCACGATGCCACAGCCCGCCTTCCCGTCCCGGATCAGTTCAAGCGCCCCGGACGGAGTCTGCCCGGACGTTTCTTTCGAAGTATCCTGTGGGGAATCGGACTGCCCCGGTTTGCAGGAAGCCAGCAGGACAACCCCCGCCAGAAGCCACGCAAGACATCTTCCGATTCTTCCTTTGATCATCCCGTCATCCCTCCTTTCCTTCAAACAGATCAATCAGCACCTCGCCGGTATCGTGCGCGTAGCCGAGGAATGCGGGAATCAGGCGGTCGGGCAGTCTGCCATAGACAAATTCATAGGTCAGATTGCCCCGATATCCGATCTCTGCCAACGTCCGCATGACCCGCTCCCAGCACTGCTCTCCCAAGAACGGCATCAGGTGAAGATCCTTTGTATAGTAGTTGTCGTGCGTGTGGGTGCAGATGATGCGGCTGCCCAATGTGCGCATGGCATCCAACTGACCCTCCCGCCCGTATGCCAGATATGCATGACCGAAGTCCCAACAGCACCCGACGTCCGGATGGCGGAAACGGTCGAGCGACCGAAGCAGCTCATCAAGTGTTCCCCCGAAGTGCGATCGCCCGGTTTTTCCGACGGTGATGCGATCCTCAAAAATCGTCTCCAGCGCCACCCGGACACCGTTCGCCAGCGCCTTTTCGATATGCGGCGCCAGCGCTTCGTATGCCCGATCCAGAGCGGCATCCGGATCATATGCATCGGGAGACGGCGCATGATATTCGTCCATGTGGAACACCAGCTGGCGGTTCTTCATCCGGATCGCCGCCTCCACACTGCGATCCAGCAGCACGGAAAAGTGCTCCGGAGTGCGCTTTGCATAGTAATTGTAGGGCGCGTGCGATTGCTCCAGCTCCACATCCAGCGCGTCTGCCGCACGGATCACCGCGTCAATGCTTTCCTCCCAGCTGTCGCAGTCCAGATACGGGGAATAGTCAAAGGTACGGAAACCCGCACGTCTGCAAAGCGCAAGGCACTCCCCTGCGGTGCGGAAGCGATTCGGATCTCTGGTGCAAACCAGATAATTTGCGTTAATCGACAGGTTCATATCCGGAATTCTCCCAATTCATGTATCGGTAAAGAAATCAGTAAGCGGAATTGTCGTATTTCCATTCCACCTCCAGCACAATCGGCTCTCCGGAAAGGCGGTCGATCGGAATTCCGTAAATGCGCAGGTACGCGGTCTCCGCCCGCCCGGTTGTCCCGTTGTGGAACTCCGGCAGCGGCTCGATCCGCCACGGCAGAACATCACCGGTGTTCATCAGCCGGATTCGCTCCGGCGTCGACCGCCACTGACGCAGATAAAGTGCAGAAGAGCAGATCCCGTCCGGAAAATGCAGATAGGTCTTTCCGTTTTTCTCCGTTGCAAGCGGCGGCTTGTCAAGTCGTACCCGGTAGTCAAACGAATCCGCCCCGGCATTCTCCAGACAGCCCTCCATTCTGCAATACCAATCCCCCACCGCCCGGACACGGGATGCATACGGTTCTGTAATCACCCCGTGCGCATCCGGTCCGACATTCAACAGGTAGCTTCCTCCCATCGCCATGATCCGGTCAATCGAGGACAGCAGATGCCGGATTGCGTAAAAGTCCTCATCCGCGCGGTAACCCCAGCTCTGCACGCCGACCGAATTGCACGCCTCAGTCATGCGGGTAAACCGAGTCCCGTCTGCCGACTGATACTCCCGCTCCGGCGTGGAAAAATCACCCTTGTCAAATCCGCGGTCATTGATCAGAATTCCCGGCTGCAGCTTCCGCACCAACTGATTGACGGAAGGGTCTGTCAGTCCCGGCGGAATATCCCAAAACAGCGAATGGATCTCCCCGTAGCCCGTCAGAAGCTCCGTCATCTGCCGCCTGATATAATCCCGGTACAGTTCCGGCTTCGGATGCTCGCACGCAACCGCTTTCCACTGGTGGGTGGACGCCGGATTGTATCCGAACGGATGATGCCAGTCGGGGATGGAATAGTAGATCGACAGCTTCATTCCGTGCTTTCGGCAGGCATCGGACAGCTGCTTCAGAACATCCTTCCCGTAGGGCGTATGCATGACGGAATAGTCGGTCTGGCGCGTGTCCCACATACAGAAGCCGTCATGATGCTTGGCGGTAAAGCAGATGTATTTCATGCCGGCACGCTTTGCCAGCAGCACCCATGCTTCCGGGTCGTAATCCGACGGGCAGAAGGTTTGCGCCAGCCGCTCGTAACGCGCCCGATCCCAATCCTCCCGGGCAAAGACCTGTTCCTGAATACCGGTCTGCGCGTAAATGCCCCAGTGGATAAACATACCGAATTGATTCGTCATTCCGCGCCCTTCCTTTCCCGATCCTCCAGCACCACGGTCGACAGCGTATCCGGAAGCAGTTCCACATACCAATTGTCGGTTCCGACCCGAAGCTGAACCTGCTTTTTGGCGGACGGATCGGGATTGATCAGAACGACAAACCGACTGCCGTCCGGGTTTTGGAATGCGGTGACCGTGATGTCTTTTTCCGCCGCGGGAAACCGGAACAGACCGGCTTCGTTTCCCGTTACATCCGTTTGCAGAACAACCGCCCCCTGCCGGAAAAAGTGCGAAAAATGCCGGAATGCCTGATACTGTCCGCTTCGGGAAAGCGCGCCGCTTGCACTGTTGCGCGTAACCAGACCGCCGCAGAAGTACGGACCGATATTCGGTCCTCCGGTTTCATCCAACAGCAGATTCCAGCCGGTAAAGGAGCTGAAACCGTTGTTCAGAACCTTTGCCATCATCGTTCCCCATTTGCACCAGTCGGTCGCGTAGTGATCCAGCAGGCGCGGCCCTCCCTCGGTAAAATACAAATTGAGATCCGGGTAGGCTTTTCTCAGCGCCTCTGTCCGCTCGATGCCGCCGTTGTAATAATGAAACGCCAGACCGTCACAGATCTGCGGCAGCTGTTTATGGTGCTCCAGCATCCACATCACGCGCGAGACGCCGTCAAAATTATGATCGTACATCCAGATCTTCACGTCCATCCGCTCGTCATCCAGCTTTTTCCGAAGGACCGAAACGAATTCCGCTTCAATGTCCGGATGCCAGATACACGCCGGCATCAGCCCGTGCTGCTGTGTCTCCGGCTCATTCTGCGGCGTCAGCGCGCGGATCCGGATGCCGCATTTTTCGTATTCCTTCAGATACCGGATCAGGTAGTCCGCATAGCACCCGATGTACTCCCTGCGCATATACCCGCCGCAAAGGCTGCCGCCGGTCTTCATCCATGCGGGCGGAGACCACGGAGACGCATACAGATAAAGATCGGGACGAACTTTCAGAATCTCCTGTATCATCGGAATGATATAGGCGCGATCCCGGTCAACGGAAAAGTGCGCCAACGAAAGATCGTTTTCGACATCGTCATAGGAGTACAGCTCCGCTGAGTAATCACTGGATCCCACCGTCAGTCGGGCAACGGACAGGTTCAGTCCGTCCGCGGTGTAAATCCGACGCAGCAGTGCCGCCCGCGCGCCCTGCTCCATTGCATTCAGCTCATGGCAGGAACTGCCGGTAACGGCGACCCCAAAGCCGAGAAAATCCCGCGACAGAATCGCGTCCTTCACCGAAACCGTAATCGCGCCGCTCATGCCGGCAGACGGGTACAGGTTTCTGCGGACAAACGGTAACTCGACTCCGGTTATGTATTGTGTTGCTTTCATTTTGTATTCTCCCCGCCGGATCTGCCCGGTTAAGATTGTATCATCTGTATTATATAACAAAAAGCAGGACAAATCAATGTATATTTCGGTTTACTTATTGTAAAATCCGGTCATTTGTGTTATAATAAAATATAGGATAACCGCCCGAAATGAAAATAATTTTGAGAGGCTTTCATATGGAACTGGTAAAATTACTCAATCTAAACAGTATAGATGCACAAATCTTTTCGGTTGTCGGATTGCGACAGCCATGGAAAAATCATTCAAAATTCGTCTATCTGGATGCGCCGCGCCCGGATAACGGGCTGACGATTATTTTATGCCGCGAGGCACGCTACACCCTGACCGACGGCAGGATTCTGCACGGCAGGCGGAATTCGGTCATTTCCGTTCCGCAGGGGTGTCGGTACATGGTGGAATTTCTGTTGGACGATACCGACACCCAGCCCGCGACCCTGCTGCTGAATTTTTCGCTCTGCGATCCGTCCGGCAGTCGCATTACGGTCGGCACAGAGCCGGAAATTCTGACCGTGGATACCAACGAATATTACCGGCAGAAATTCGAAGCGGCGGTGACGGACTATAAAACGCAAAAGATGCTCTCCGCCAAAAGCCGGTTGCTGAACCTGATCCATCACCTGATCCTGAATCTGCAGAATCAGTCCGCCTCGGAACATACGCTTCAACCGATTCTGGACTACATCGACTCCGGTCTGGATAAAAACCCGTCCATTGCCGATATTGCAAAGCATTTTGCCACCAGCGAATCCTCCCTGCGCAGACGCTTTCGGAGTCAGCTGGGCTACTCGCCGATGGAATACATCAACCGGAGTCGGGTAGAAAAAGCCAAGGAGCTGTTGAACACCTCGGAAATCACGCTGGAGGACATATCCGAACAATTGGGACTTTATGACACATCCCACCTTTATAAGCTCTTTCGGAAATATACGGGAACCACTCCGCTTAAGTGGAAAATCAGAAATTTGCAGAGCAGATTGAAAGAAGGCGAATGAGAGCGTTTCATCCGCCGCGTCGTCGGACGCGAAAAAACTTCTCATTCGCCTGTATGGGATTCAATTTTTCAGGTCATACGGTCTTTCCAAGTATCCGGCAAGGGGATGTCCGCCTTCTCTGCCCCGGAAATCGGCGGCAGTGACAGGCTTTTGGATTCCTCACAATCTCATTGCCTCCCGATTCGTTTATCGCAAAAACCGCTTCATTCCACCCGATCGACTTTCAGGTTCGGGAAATACTTGCAGAACTCTTGGATTTCCTTGCGGTAGTCGCCCTGCATTTCGACGAAATGGTGGATGTAAGGACCGTCAAGGAGCTTGTCCTCCACTGCCTGCAGGTCCTCAAATTCGCCCCAGATGTAAGTGCCGTGCGTCAAAGGGCCATCGGTGGTATGGCAATGGAGCGGGAGGATGACATACTGCCCGCCGGTCTCGCGGTCAATGCGCGCCACGGTATAGTCGCCGTCCTTTCCGCGGAACCATTCGCGCTGGTTGACCAGTCTTGCCTCGCTGTCCGGGGCTTTCTGCGAGAGCGGGAACGGTCCGCAGTGCCAGAGCAGCTCTGCGTTTTTGTTTTCGGGATGCCGCACAGTGAATTCCCCGAACAGCGGCTTGCCCTCCCCCATCGTTGCGCACTTCAGGAGTGCCATGGTCATGGCACAGTGCAGGTCGCTCTCGCAGGAAACCAAATATCCGAGATCGTTCAGCAGTCCGTAGACCGCGCAGGGTGCCAGCCCCGCAAACATCACGGGCGTTGCCGTCCAGCATTCGGCGGAAAGAACGTCGAGGTCGAACTCCTCAAACAGGTGGCGGTAGGTTGCCGCAAGCGTTGCCATGGGTTTGATTTGCGGCGGGGTCAGGTCATCGAGACGGAAGTTGTGGGTGAAATACCGCTCGTATTCCGCAATTTCCTCCGCATACTTCTCCGGCGCTTCCTTCATTCTCTGCTCAAGCGTGGCAAAGTTGATAGGAACAATCTTCACCCCGAACTGCTCCATCAGCTCGCCCTCGTTCCAGATGACCGAGAAGAAGGGCGCGGGACGCGTTCCAAGCTGACCGATGCGCATCCCGCGGAAATTTTTGACCATGCAGACAACGCGCACGAAGCGCTCAAAGCCCTCCCGGAATTCCGGAGATTCCACCCGACAGCACGGCAGATGCGAGAACGGGATGCGGAACCGTTGCAGCTGCCGCGACACGCCGAACAGCCCGCACTGCGAGTCGGTCGGACGCATTCCGTCCGCATAGTATTCGTCATCCAGCGGCGCCCACAGAAGAACCGGCTTGCCGAGCGCCTGCGCGATGTCCGCCGCCGCTTCCTCGTTTCCGAAATTGCAGTTGATGATCATCACCGCGTCCACATTTTCCCTGCGAAACCGCTCAACGACCGCCTGCGCACTCGCCGCGTCAAAAATCAGATCGTTGTGTCCCAGTCCGCGTTGATCGGTAAAGCTGACGTGATCACCTGCAAAGTGGCTTTCGATATAATCAAGATTCTTTTTCTCCCGCTGTTCGGCGGAATACCAGGTCAGAAAAGTTCCGCGCGGGCGGTCTGTGGTGTTGCGCCGCATGGCGACAAGACCGATTTTTACCCGATAGTCAAGCATGATACAAATCCTCCAATTCTTCAAATGAGCAGCGGATACCGTAATCCGCATAATCAAAAATCGGCGCGTGCGGGTCGGGATTGACGGCGATGACCGTGCCGGAGCGATCCATTCCCGCAAGGTGATGCACCGCGCCCGAAATGCCGACGGCAAGATAAACCGCAGGGGAAACGGTCTTTCCGGTCAGCCCCACCTGCTCGCGGTACGGGGCAAAGCCGCCGTCCACCAGTTTGCGCGAGACGGCAAAGTCCGCGCCGAGGCGGGTCGCCATGGCTCGTACCGTGTCCAATTGTTTCCGCACGCCGTAGCCAGCCGCAACGATCAGGGACGCGCTCCGCTCGGTGCGGCATCGGACGGTTGCCAGTGCCGGTGTCGTCTCCGACACAATCTTTGCAATCAGACTGCCCGACAACGCGGGGCGGTACAGAACAGCCCTCCCGTTCTCTGCGGTCACGGCGGTACAGTCGGCGCACAGTCCGAGCTTTTCCCTCGCCGCCAGCCTCGCGGCAGTCTCCCGTGATGCGGGATCATTCCCGAACAGCACCGCATCCGGCTTTTTTTGCGCAATGACTTCTGCCAGTTCCGAGGCAGAGCATAACGGAATTTCCTGCGGATTGTCGCAGACCGTCCGCGCAAAGGACATGGCTTCCGAGCCGACCGACAGAACGCACGGAAGCTTTTCCCCGTTCCCCTGCGGTGCGCTCTGTTCCCGTCTCTCCCGCAGGGCTTCGGCAAGGATTTCCGGCAGGTCGCGCGGCTGAAGAATGCGGCATTTCCGTCTGCCTGCGGTGTTCTCCCGGGTTTCAAGCACCCGTGTGGGCGAGCCGTTCAGCCCGCACCGCACGGGGTCAGCCCCGATGTCGGCGGCGTTCCATGTTTCCACCGTTCCCACGCGGGACAGCAGGGACGGCAATCGCAGAACCGCCTGCTTTTCCGCCGCAAGCAGGGCGCGGGGCGGAAGTCTGCGGTTTCCCTCGCGTGTCACGGCATTCCCGTCGGCAACGGTCAGCACATCGGGCAGGAATTCATAGCCCGCCATCTCCGCGAGCATCGGCGGCACCTGCCCCGTGTCTCCGATCAGCGTCTTTCTGCCGCAGAGAATGCGGTCGGGCTTCAGCTTTTCCATCGCGCGGGACAGCACATAGGCGGTTGCCAGCGTATCCGAACCGGAAAAGATCGGATCGGACAGCAGGATCGCACGGGACGCGCCGAGACGGGTCAGGTGCAGGAGCAGATCGGCAGTTTTGGGAACGCCCATGCTGACGAGAATCACCTCCGCACCCGCTTCCGACAGGGCAATCTCATATGCCGATGCGTCAAACGGGTTCAACTCGCCGTCAAGTCCCTGCCGCACGCAGACCGCAATCCTCATGTCTCCCCTCCGCTGTAGATCGGCGCCAGTGCGTCATGCACGCGGCGGTAGGTTTTGTACAGTTCCGCGTAGCGCTTCGTGTTCTCTTCATTCGGGGTCAGCGTCCGAACCGTGCGGACGCAGTGCGCCACGGCTTGGTCATAGCCGCCGAACAGCCCGACCGCGACACCCGCAAGCATGGCAGAGCCAAGGGAGGAATCGCTGTTTTCGGTGACGGTCAGGGTCAATCCCAGACAATCCGAAACAATCTGCCCCCACAGCGGACTGCCCGCGCCGCCGCCGATGAGCGTGGCGGTATTCCCGTGCGGAATGCCGAGCGTTTCCAGATAGCGGTAGCAATCGAGAAGCGAGAGCGCAACGCCCTCCAGTACCGCGCGGGCAAAGTGGGCTTTCGTATGGGTGGAGCGCACGCCGACGAAACTGCCGCACAGGGCGGGGTCGGCATACGGGGTCAGTTCGCCGTTGAGATACGGGTGGAACATCAGCCCCTCACAGCCGACGGAAACCGTTTCGGCGGCGGCGTCAATCTCCCGGTAGCTGCCCCCGAAGGTGTCGCGATACCAGCGCAGAGCGGACGCGGCGGCTTTTGTTGCTGTTCCGGGATACCACAGCCCGCGCACGGCGTGGGGATAGCAGACCAGCTGACGGTCGGGGCAGGCGTGGTCGGTGATCACGCAGATGCGCCCTGCCGTGGCGAGCTTGACGGTCATGTTCCCCTCGCGGACCGCTCCCGATGCCAGAATTTCCATACAGGTATCGGTTGTTCCGCAGATGACGGGCGTCCCCTCTGCCAGCCCCGTTTTTGCGGCGGCTGTCGCGGTGACGGTTCCGGCGGAATCGGTTGGCGCGCAGAGCGGCGGGAGCTGTCCCGCCGTCAGCCCGGCAAGCGCGCACAGGTCGGAATCCCATTCTCCGCGTTCGCAGTTGTAAAGCATACTCCCCGCCGCCTCGATGCGGTCGGTGCAGAGGACTCCGGTCAGGCGGTAGCGAAGCCAGTCCTTTTCAAACAGAACATACCGAATTTTTTCGTAAATCTGCGGCTCGGTTTCCCTCAGCCACAACAACTGCGGAAGCGTCCAGACGGTGTCGGGGCTGTGGTAGGTTTTTGCAAAAATCTCCGCGCCGTGCGTCTGCCGCAGTCCTGCCGCCTGCTCCGCGCTCCGGCTGTCCGTCCAATGGATGCAGGGGCGCAGGGGGGTCATATTCCCGTCGCAGACCACCGCCGAATGCGTGGCGGAATCCAATGCGACTGCGGCAATCTCCCCGGCCCGGATGTTCCCTTTCCGAAGAACCTCCCGCGTGCAGGTGCAGAGCGCCCGCCACCAGTCGGCGGGATTCTGCTCGCACGCGCGGGCGGTCGGATGTGCGGTCGGATACTCCACGGTATGGGTGGCGGCGATTTGCCCGTCCGCGCAAAGCAGGGTCGCTTTCGCCGCTCCGCCGCCGAAGTCGATGCCTAATGTATAACGCATAGGTTTTCTCCCGTAATGCCCGCGACCGCGCCGCGTGCAATCAGATCGGTATTCGTTTCATGCGCCAGAAGCCACTTGTTGCGGCGGAACAGAAGCGGATCGTCCGGCTTTTCGTCAAGCGGCAGATTCGTCCCCTTCGGCAGACCCACCACACAGCCAAAGCCACCGGCCTGTGCCTGACAGGGGCAGAAGTGGAGCGTGGTTGCATAGATTTCCACAGCGCTCCCGGCAGGCAGGAAAAATGCTTTCATGCGTGCGGAATGAAGCATTCCCCGTGCGTCAATCTCCTGCCGTCTGCCGAGAATCAGCACAAGATCGGTCACTGCGATGTTGACCTCGCTTGACGCGTGCCATTCGGTTGCATTCAGCCGGTCGTTGAAGCCGTAGCAGTAGCCCAACTGCGTATCCAGCGTTCCGAACACCGTATCCCGAACCGTTTTCGCAATCGGCAGTCGCTCAAACGCCTCCACCCCCGGCAGATAGACCGAGCCGCCCTCCGGCATGGGAATCTCCCGCGCCGCCGCCAGAATCTCCGTGCAGTCCAGCGCCAGCAGTCTCCCGTAGTCCGAAAACTCTGCCGAGGACACATCGATCAGCGGCAGTCCCGGATTTTTCTTTCTTAATTCCTGATAACTCATATCTCCTCCTTAAGACCTTGGGACGCTGTCCCAAACCCTGCTCAGGGGACTTCTTGGAAGAAGTCCCCTGAGAACCCCCAAGAACTTTCACTGAGGGGGGCTCCCCGTATGCAGAACCCATGTTCAGTGCTTTCTTTTGTATGGGGAGCCCCCCTCAGTGAAAGTTTTTGAAGATTTTCAAGGAACTTTTTTCAAAAAGTTCCTTGAACGGAGTTTGAGGCAGAGCCTCAAGGTCTTACCTCACCCAGTCGTGCGCAGGGTCGTTCGAACGGTTGAAGCCCTGATGGTCACCGGACATGAGCCACAGAAAGTAGGTTTGGTAACCCGGCGTCGCAACGGTGGTGTGGTAGCCGTACGGGAACTCCACCAGTTCGTCATTCTTCACGCGGTAGGCTTCGTCCACCTTACCGTCTGCCGTGTAGACGCACTGCACCGCAAAGCCCTGCTCCGGCTCGAACAGGAAATAGTAGATTTCCTCGGCAATGCACTCGCGCGGCATATCGTCGGTGTCATGCTTGTGCGGCGGGAAGCCCGCCCAGTTGCCCTCGGTGCAGTATGCCTCGCCGATTGTCAGTTTCAGCGCGTTGCTGTTGCCGTCCACCAGAAAACTCGTCTCCCGCTCAAACGGAACGCGTCCCAACCGTTTCAGAACCGCATGGTCCTCGCGCAGAACCTGCGGCTCGGTCTTGCGGTCAACCGGCGTTGCGCAGACCGCGATTTTGACACGGTCGATGGCTTCAATCTCACAGCAGTAGTCGCGCGGCAGGTAGACGCACTCGGCGCGGCGGTTCTCGAATACCGTTTGGCGGTTGCCGATGTTTCGCCATTCGGCTTCACCGGAGCGGACATTGCAGTGTCCCGACAGCATAACGAACGCCGTCTCTTTGTCCCCCGTTTCAAACGGCAGTTTGTCCCCCGCGTCCAGCTCGATGATCCCGAACGACAGGCGGTGCAGACTGCATTCCCCAATTTTGCAGATCTCGGTATACCCCTTTGCGGGGTGATAGGTTTTCTTAAAGTTCATAGCCGTTCTCCTTCAGATAGGTTCTGACCGTTTCAAAATCCGGCACGCTCTCCCGCGCACCGATGCCCGTGCATTTGAGCGCCGAGGTTGCGGACGCAAAATGACAGCAGGTCAGGAAGTCATACCCGCGCAGAAGCGCCGCCGCAAACGCGCCGTGGAACACGTCCCCCGCCCCGTTGGAATCCACCACCCGTGCGGGATAAATCGGGTAGGCGGTTGGTTTCGTCCCGTCAAACAGGATGCCGCCCCGCCTGCCCTGCGTGATGACCACCACGGCAGGATGATAGGTGTCAAACAGCGCTTTCGCCGCATCGGCGGCGGTTTTGCAACCCGTTTCGGCAAGCGCAAATTCCTCGCTCGGAATCAGGATGTCCGAGACCGCCAGCAGGCGCGCGATGTTCGGGTAGTTCCCGCCGCAATCGTACAGCACCCGTTTCCCTGCGGCATGGGCAATGCCCGCGCCCTCCACCGCCGCATCCAGGTCGTTTCCGTCCACCATCAGGATTTCCGCTTCCGCGATGGCGGTCTTTTGCGCCGCATTCAGTACGGTCGGCGGCAAATTGCCGCGGTCGAACACGCAGGTGCGGGTGCCGCTGTCCCCGGCAAGCAGGAGCGCGGACGAAAAGGAGCGGTAGCCCGACAGCGTGGTAATCAGATCCGTCCTCACGCCGTATTTTTCAAAATCCGAATACAGAAACCGCCCGCTTGCATCATCGGCAAGATTCCCGATGAATGCGGTATCTGCGCCCAGCTTTGCGGCGGCGACCAAGCCCGTTGCAACAGGTCCGCCGCCTGCCTGCCGCGATTCTTCCGCTTTCATTTTGGTGTCCTCGGTCGGGTAGGTCGGCAGACACCACAGCGTATCGGCAACACACGCGCCGATCCCGACAATCTGCGCCTTCATGCTTTCCCCTCAGCTCCCGTCAGGGCAATTTTGGAGAGTGCCAAGCGTTTGACGGACTCAATCGGCTTCTTCATGAAGAGGTCAACCGCCAGACTGCGCGCGGGATCGTTCAGCGTTTCCTGCGTTCCGTCCGCAAAGGCACAGCAGACATCCGTGCCGATGTTCATTTTGCGCACGCCCGCCGCGATTGCCGCCCGAACCTGATCGTCCGGAATGCCGCTTCCGCCGTGCAGAACAAGCGGAATGCCGCCCGTAGCTTTGCGGATGGCTCTGACCCGCTCGATATCCAACTTCGGCGGCTTTTTGTAGTGCCCGTGCGCGTTGCCGATGAGGACCGCCAGACAGGTCACACCGGTCTGTCTGACGAATTCCGCCGCCTCATCGGGAGACGTAAATTCGTCCATCGCGGCATCATTGACGCTTCCGACATGACCGATTTCTCCCTCTACGCCGACGCCGACCGCCGCGCAAAGGTCCACCACCTGCTTCGTCAATGCGATGTTTTCCTCCAACGGGTGCGTAGAGCCGTCCAGCATGATGCCCGTCATACCCCAGCGCAGGGAACGCTGTACCGAGAACAAATCCGGTCCGTGATCGAGGTGCAGGCAGACCGGCACGCTTGCCCGTCCTGCCGCCGCAACCGCCGCGGGACAGATGTAAAAACCGACCTCCTCTTTGATCAGGCGCGGGTAGACCTGCACAATCACAGGTGCGTGCGCTTCCTCCGCCGCCGCAATCACCCCCATCAGGGTCTCGGTGTTGTACACATTGAATGCCGGAACGCAGAAGCCGCCCGCCTCCGCCATCCCGATGATTGTTTGCAGATTGACAAGCATTTCAGTTTCCTCCGAGAATCAGGTCTTCTATGGACAGGATGTTCATCCCGTCTGTTTCCGCCGCCTTCAGTGCGGCATATTCGCCCACGCACGCCGTGACGATTGTTTTTGCGCCAACGCTCTCCGCGTTGAAGATTCTTCTTGCCGCGACTGCCCGCATGACCTCCGGCATCCATTCCGCCATCAGCAGATTTCCTGCCCAGACCGTCTCCTCCCCGTGCAGAAGCATTTCGGAAAGGTCGGCGCAGGCGGAGATGAGCGCACGGGGTTCTTCGGTTTCTCCGAGGTCGCGCGAGAGCTGGAACGGATCCTGATAAACGACAGGCATCTCCCGCTTTCGGACGGTCAGTTTCCCGGATTGCAGCAGTTTCAGCGCATAGGACGGGAAGGTCACCACGCGGCAGGAGAGTTCCACGCCGTATTCCGCGTAGGTTCTGCGCAAAACCTTTGCATCGGTCGGGTCGGCGGCAATCACGGTTTTGTAGCCGTTCAGCACAGCCGCGCACGCCTGCATCTGCGCTTTCGTTTCCCTGAGTGCCCCGACAAGGTAATCCATCTGCGCGCCCGACGCAGGCTCTTCCGCAAGCACGGTAAAGTCTACTCCCGCGCGCTCCAGAACCGCAATCATTTTCACCGCCTGCTCCGGCATTTTGTATCTTGCGTCCGAGCCGAGGAACAGGAGCGTATCGGTCTTGGCGGAATGCCTTCCGATTGCCGCCTGCAATTCCCCTGCCGGGTCTGTCATTCCGTACGCGTTTCCGCTTGAGAGGCAGTTTGCAACCAATTTCCGGATATAATCCGGCAGCTTTCCCTCCAGTGCCGCCTGCTCACGGACGGCTTTCGTGAACATCACGGGGTCCCATCCGGTGACGCAGACCTGCACGCACGCACCGCATCCGGCGCATTCGTAAATGTTGTCCATAATATCATCAAGCCGGAGCGCGCCGCGCGTGACAAGGGAAATTTCCAAAGCCCTTGCGCGGGGGGTGCTTCTTTCGTGTCCCGTTGCATTGCCGATCGGGCAGATGTGATGGCACATCCAGCAGAACCGGCAGGAATCCACGTGTTGATTGACCTTTTCCGACAGTTTCATCTCATCCACCTCCTCAGAGTCCCAGCTTGAACGGGTTCATGATCCCGTTCGGGTCAAGCTGTTTTTTCAGTCCCTCGAACACCTGCATGGCAGGGCCGTACTGCTCCTTCATCAGTCTGCCGAGCTTGATGCCCACGCCGTGGTGATCGTTGACCACGCCGCCGTGCGCCAAAGCCGTCCGCACGCCGCAGGTCCAGATTGCCTGATGCAGCCGGAGCGCTTCGACCGGGTCCTGCGGAACATCCTTGCCGTCCACAATAAAGCGGTCGTAGACCATCGCGCCCCACTCGTACCAGTGCGAGAAATGCGCAATGAACTTCGCCTGCGGGAAGTTGGTCTCAATCGCCTCCTTCATCGCCCAATAGATCTCCTCGATTTTGTCATACGGGGCAATGGTATCCATTGTGCCGAACATCTGCGGCAGATCCATCATGTAGCCGGGATAGAAGAAGGTAATCTTCTCCTTCCACCACTTCTCGCCGTATTCGCTTCCGAGATCCTCCGCGCCGTACTTTTTGAAGGTGTCCAAAAGGATTTTCTCCTCCACCTCCACCATCTCGCGGCAACCCTCATAGGCAATGTTCATGAACGCGCCCTTGCGCTCCACGCCGACCACCTTTTTGATCAGCGAAGCGGTCTCCGCCTCGTCATACAGCCGCATGACCGAGGGCTTGAACTTCTGGAGCAGTTCCCGCGACGCGACAAATGCGCCGTGCATATCCTTAAACAGGAATGCGCGGAAGCGCCGTTCCTCCGGCTGGTCGAAAATGCGGATCTGCGCCTTGGTGATGATGCCGAGCGTTCCCTCCGAGCCGATGAAAATCTGATTGAGGTCGGGACCTGCCGCGTGCTTGGGCGCGGGGGAAGTCAGAATGATGTCCCCGTTCGGAAGCACAACCTCCATCTGCAGAACCATATCGTCAATTTTGCCGTATTTCGTGGACACCACGCCGATGCCGCGGTGCGCAAGGAAGCCCCCGACCGTGGAGCAGGTCAGCGAGGACGGGTAGTGCATGGTCGCCTTGCCCACCTCATTTGCGGCATACTCAATGTGCTTGTAGATAGCACCCGTGCCGCATTCGATGTACATTCCCTCGGTATTGACCTGATAAATCCGGTTCATCCGCTTGGTATCCAGCAGAATGCCGCCGCAGACCGGAATCGCGCCGCCCTGCGTGCCGCCGCCCGCGCCCCAGACCGTCACGGGAATTTTATAATAGTTCGCAATTTTCACAACCTTGGAGACCTCGGTCGCATCCAGCGGGCAGACCACGAAATCCGCCTCCGGCATCCGCTGTCCCCGGTCTGCCCACATCCGCGAGAGCCAGTAGTAATCCACGCTGTGCGTCACCTTGTCAATCGGGCGCGTGGAGCAGTTTTCCTTTCCCACCGCGTCCTCCAGTTCGGTCAGAATCATGGAGAACAGAAAATCGTTCATTTGATATTGCATCGTTTTTTCTCCTTTGCCGTATTGTCTTCATTTTAGCATATCACGGTGGGTTTTGCAAGACGGATGAGAAAATAATTTCTGAATGCTTGACTTTTTCTTTCGGATATGGTATAATAAATGAAAATAATTTCCGTTTTCGGAGGTATGATGGAATCGGTTCTGCACAGCATCCGGCAAAATTACGACCGCATGGGGTTCGCGGAGCAAAAGCTCGCGGACTACCTTCTGGCACACACCGGGGAAATCCTCGGCATTTCGATCTCGGAGCTTGCCGGGCGTTGCTCCTGCGGGAACGCAACCGTGGTACGGTTTGCAAGGCGGCTCGGACTGAACGGCTATCAGGAGCTGAAGGTGCGGCTTGCCGCAGAAATCGGCTCGGCATCGGGGATCGACGAGGAGATTCGGAAAAGCGACAACTGCTACCGCATCTATCAGAAGCGGATCGCGTCCATTTCGGAATCTCTCAGGGAAACCGAATCGGTTCTGGACGAGAAAACGCTGGAGGCAGTGGCACAGGCGGTGCTTCACGCCAACCGGATCGTTGTTTTCGGGCTTGGAAATTCCGCCTCCATTGCGCAGGACGCGGCGCACAAATTTCTGCGCCTGGGACTTGACGCGCAGGCATGCTGTGACAACCATCTGCAAGCCATCATCGCCTCCCATCTGCGGCGCGGCGGAATTGCCATCGGCATTTCGCACTCCGGCGCGTCACGGGATATTGTGGACGCCATGCGGCTGTGCAAGCTCTACGGCGCAACCACCGCCTGCATCACCAACCACGGCAAAAGCCCGCTTGCGGAGTCCGTGGACTATGCCCTGTTCACCCGCTCCAGAGAGACCGAGCATTCCATCCTCGCCATGAACTCCCGCTTGGCGCAGCTCGCCATCATCGACTGCATCTATACCTACATCGTCCTCCACGCCGATCAAGCCGCAAAGCAGGCAATTTATAACACCGAGGCAGCGTTGCAGAGTAAAAAATATTAGAGCATTTCTCCCCAACCGGATTCTTTCAAGCGGGTACGTCACCTTCCCCACTCACGGTGAACCGGGGCAGGGATCAGCGGACGGACATCCGCCTTGGCAGGAAAATTGTTTTTTTGCAACTGCCCATTTTCTGCTGATGTCCTCCCCGCTTTCAATGTTACGAATTCTTGCCCCGTTTCTTCGGAGACGGGGTTCTTTTTGCAGCCAGCCGCCGACATAAACTCAATCCCAAGCGCTTTGCAGGCAGAAAAAATTCGCAGACCACAGGTCAAGAGAGGCTTTATCCCGAATGTTACAAAGATAGTGGCTGTGAAAATCCGTTTTGGGTTTTCACAGCCACTTCTGCAAGCTGTTTCAATTGTAAATACGAACCGAACCATTCCGGTTGTTTATGATTTCTTCGTCTCCGGCAACGAATATCGGTACTCCCGCCCAACGCTCGCATATTTGGCAGGCGCAAGCGTATTATATACATTGAAGATATACTTTGTCTGCAGTCCGAACGCCCGGCAGAGTCCGTCGGACGTTCCCTGTATGAAAAATCATCCCTGCAAGCCGAGCAAAACCATACTTACGACCGACAGCACAATTCCGATCCCCTTCGACACCGTCATTTTTTCCCGGAACAGGAAAGCCGACAGAATGACCGAGAGGAGCAGGACACCACCGTTTTCGACAGTATACAGCACCGCAACGTTCATCAGTGACAGGCAGTGCATCAGAATCATGATTCCCGCCGTCACCGAACCGGTGCAGAAGATGAGGCAAGCGACAGATTTCCGGTTCAGCCGGAGATCTGCCATCGTCCGTTCCCGCCTCCGGCCGGCAAGCAGGAGAACCGACAGCAGAAAAACGACCGCATAGGTCACAACGGTCATGCCGTTGTTTTCCGTTCCCTCCGTCAGCCGCTCCTGAACGCTGAGCAGGGTTCCGTATGCCCCGTTTGCGCAGAACTGGAGCAGACAGAGCGCAAAAAAGCCCTTTTTCACGCTGTCCTTCAGCTTCTCTCCTTTTTTTCCGATGTTCAGAAAAACGAATGCCACCAACATGATGAGAATTGCCGCCCACTGCACCGGAGTCAGGTGCTCCCGGTAGGCAACGACCGAAACCGCCAGCGGAACAAGGATTCCACCGAACAGCGAGAATACCATGACAACCGAATACGGTCCTCGCTCTGCGGCACCGATAAGCGACAGATTATAGAGCATGACCGCAACACCGTTGGCAATCCCCAAAAGAAGCGTCAGCCAGGAGATTTTGGGAACAAATCCGGATGCCGCCAGCGTTGCGAGCGACACAATCAGCCCATAGTAAACAGAATAAACGCGGGATGCCTCCCCGTGCTCCCCCGGATAATGCTTGGAAAACAGACTTGCAAACAGTGAATGGGCTGTGTATACGAGAATCAGCACCGCAACCAAAAGAACAGACATATGATTACCTCCAGGTAGAAAATGTCGAAGCGGAGCGTCCTGCGGGCGCTCCGCTTTTTTCAGGAAAGGAACGGAAAAGTCAGGGTATGGTCAGGGTCGGCAACAATATTTTTCTTCACACCCAACTGGTTTGCCAGCAGGTCGCTTGCGGGAAAATGGCGGATGTACCCCTGATAATTCGCACGGTCGCACGGCCAAAATGCAACTGTCGGGCGGATCAGCGTGTAAAGCTGCTCGGTGGCGCCGTTTCCGCCGTGGTGAGAAACCTGAACCATGTCGCTTTTCAGATTCTCTCCGTACATCGCGCAGATCACATCGGAAGCGTTCGTCTGAATATCCCCCAGCCAAAGCATGGTCTGTCCCGCAACAGTCATTCGGAATGCCATGGAGGAATCATTGTACAGCGTCAGCTTTTTGGGATACAGATCCGCCTGTGTGAACAGAACCTCCAGCTCCACGTTGCGCACCGACCATTTCATCCCCGTGTAAGGCTTGATGTTCCGAATGCCACCTGCCGCAAGGGACGATTTTGAAAAACCGTTCTGATAATGCGTTCCGGGGTCGGTGGAGTTATACGCCACAATGCTGTCCGGCACATTGCAGACGAACTGTTCAATTGTCACCTGACTGCCGTATTCGGCGCAGAAATCCTCAAAGACCTGATAATGGTCGGCGTGATTGTGCGTCAAAAGCCATGCGGCGATTACGATTTTCCCGTCCGGGCGTTCGTTCAGCTGCTTCAGCAGATTCCAAAGCCGGGTGTGGTCGGTCTTTCCGATATTTGCACCGCCGTCCACAATCAGGAAGCTGCCGTCCTCCAGCGTAACAACGTAGCACATTCCGTAGTCGCCCGCCTGATAATCCAGCGCCATCTGCGTCAGCTTGGATTCCGTGATTTTCACATACTCCTGCCTGACCGATGACGGTTCCGGCAGATACGGCGCCTTGTTCGTCACCCCGGTAATGACCCGGATGGCAGGCATTCCTGCCGAGCCGTTCGGGACAAAGGATGCGTGCAGAAATGCGGTTCCCTTGACATACGTTGCAAACCGATTCTCGCCAATCCGGTTTTCGTCCCGCAGGGTATACCCATCCGCCTCCAGCTTCTTCCGATAGGCGGAAAAATCATCGGATCGTACATCGGTCCATACATACTCCAGCTGATCGTTTGCGCAGGTCACACATCCGGTCAGCTTGCCGCGCTCCGGGAGCGGAATGTCCGTTTGCCAGCCGCGGTATGCATCCGTCAGATCCGTTTTCCGCAGGCGGATATCCGCGACCTGCCCCTCCGCAGAAACGCGCCAAAGTTCCAGGTTCTCCAGAAACAGGTTCACCGCTTTGCCCAGTGTCTGCTCCGTCCATGCAGAGATGACAATCTTGTTTCCGATGAAGAAAACGCCGTAATCCTGTGCTCCCCTCAAGCGGGATTTTGCCTGTGCCGATTCGGGACGCGCCGTGTCTCCGATCAGAATTTCATACGTGTCTGCGGTATCCGTTCCGATTTTGACCCAGTCGGACTTCAGGTTGGGAACGGCACCTGTCAGCGCCTCCAACCGGTTTCGCAGATCCCGCGCCAGCTGAACGGTGTAATCCACACGATTCTGATTCCCCTTGTCCGGCGTATTATCCAGTCCGTCCGCAAAGATGACCGGATACCGGAAACGGGTTCCGTTGGTCAGCGAAACCACGTCCAACTCCTCGCTGACATACTGCAATCCGTCCGGCAGGGTCAGCGCGGGGGCACTGACGACATACGTCTCGGCAAAATAGCGAACGCCCTCCGCCGTCAGCGCATCACAGGAACCGACAATCACGATATGATTTCCGTCATGCGTCAGCGCATACCGATCCCCCTGCAATGCATCCCGCGCGCTTTTGGACGCCGCACGGGAGGTCTCCCCGATCAGAATCTCATGCGCCCCCTCCGGATCGGCATCGGTTTTCAGCACAATGGTTTCACCCGTTGCCGACTCCCAAGCACGCTTGAGGCGGTTAATCTCCGCCGTCAACGCCGGGCTTGCCTTTTGGGGACGGATTAGAGTCCACTCCTCCGGGCGGAGCGCAACGGTACTGCTCTCCGTCCCGTCATCTGTCGGGGAAGCCGGATCGTTTCCGTTGCGGCAGGACAAAAGCAGTCCTGCCGCAAGCATAATACATAGAGCAATTGTAATCAGTTTTTTCATCTTCAACGGTTTCTTTTCTTATTCTCCGCGACGTAAATGCCGGAGAGTATCAGTGCCAGGAGCGGTGCAATCCCAACGGCGCTTTGGCAGCCTTTTTCAGCCGGCTTTTCCGCCGCAGTGCCGGCCGACCGTTCCTGTGTGGAAGAATCCTGCGCGGGCTTTTCCCCTGTAGGCGGATTGTTCGGCTTCGTGGGAGCATCCGTTGGCTTCTCGGTCGGCGTCTCTGTCGTGTTTTCCCCCGACGGAGGGGTTGGCACATCGCCGAACAGCGGCGTCAGCGCGGCAACGCCTGCAGGAATGATGATTCCGCCCTCACGCGTGACCCAGCCGGTCAGTGCTGTCTTTACGGCTTCGGGGACATCCGCACCGACCAGCTCCCGCAGGGTGGTTTTCCCCGTCCGGATGCTGTCTCCGGTTGCCTCGTTCCCCTCCTTGCAAACGGCATAACGCTCGCCGGCGGTAAAGCAGTCCAAAAATTCGTCATCGTCAATCGGCTTATTGCCGAAGGAAATAATTCCGCCGACTTTTCGGCTGGCAGAGGTGGGATCCACCACGCTCACACAACGGTTGATGCGGATGGTACAGTGGTTGGTGTCACCCTTTCCGACAATTCCGCCCAGGTACTCCCGGTTGTTCAGGCTGACAATGGTTCCGAGGTTCAGGCAGTCGGAAATCTGCACGCCGACATCGTTCACGTTTCCGAGAATGCCTCCCGAATAAGCCGCACAGTTTCCGGTTTGGGTGATCTTTCCCGCAAACACGCAGGAACGGATCGATCCGTAAGCGTTCGTCACACTCTTGTAGGTCGGGTCGGAGATTTTACCGACAATCCCGCCGATTCCGGTTTTTTCGCCAGACGCAGTAATCATTGCATCCGTATAGATGTTATAAATGCTGAAGGCATCCTTTTCTTCACCGGACTTGACAAACGCATATGCTGTGACGGCAGCGGCATTGTAACGACCGGGCTGAAAGACCGCCGAGTTGACCAGAGCAAAATCGTGGAGCTTTGCGGGACCGTATATCGCCGCAAAAAGTCCCGAACCTTCCCACCAGTCGGACCGACCGTTTACGTACAGACCGGAAATGGTGTGTCCCTGTCCGTCAAATTCCCCGCTGAACTGCAGGCTGGCATCCGCGGCACCGTCTTTTTCGCTGATGTTTCCGATAATCGGAAACGCCTGCAAGCCCTCGGTTTCCGGCGTCCAAGACGCTGCATCACCCGTATTGAGCAGGATATCCGCGCCGAGCCGGACAGTCTTTCCGAGAAAATTGGACTGTGCAATGCCTTCCGCCGTGCCGTTTACAATGGCGGCAAAGCCGGCAAGGTCGGCAGCGTCTGTTAAAGTAAAGGTGTTATCGGTTGTGTTGTACCACGAAGTATCCGCGCTTCCGTCCCATGCCGTAGCCACCGGCGAGGAATCCTCTCCGGAAACCGGTAGGACTGCCGTAACCAGCAGGGCGCAAAACAGGATGAAACAAATCAGGCTCTTGCTTTTCATAACGATGTTATCCCCCATTCGTTAAAGTTGTAGGATTTCCCCTCCCCGGATGTTTGGGAATTGAGGGAAGTGGTCAGAATATCCGTCCATTCCATGTTGTGACAGATCATCTCAGGTGCCGAATATTGCTTTTTCATAAGTCTCCCCTCCTTATTTCTGTCGGGTCAGGCTGACAAACTGTCCGTCCCGATAAACCAGTGTGTACACGCCGACCGTGGTCTTGTTTCCTTCCAGATCACAGGAAAAAGGCTTGACGGTAAAGGTCATGTCACCGGTTGCCGGAATGCCTGCCACTGTCACCGCCCAGATATATTCTGCCGAAAAACCTTCTGCCGTGTACTGCTTTGTCATTCCGTTCTCGGTTGCGGTAATGGTCTTGTAAACAGTATCGGTCGTAAACTCCGCCTCCGGCTTCGAGCCCTCCGCCCAAGTGCAGGATAAATCATACCCGAGAACGGAATAATGCAGGGAATCCACCGTTCCGATGAAGCGGAGGTTGAAGCTTCCATCCTTTGCCTCGGTATTCTGTACGCCGCGGAACGCCACGCCGCCCTCCGTGACCGGTGCGAAATGGGACGGTTCGGACGGAACAACCGCCGCCGCGCCCGCAGGAATCATCACCTGTCCGTCCCGCAGAATCCATCCGCTCAGTCCGGAGGTGATCTCCCCGGAAACACCAAGCCCGGTCAGTTGCTCTGCGGTGACTTTGGTTGCGGTAATCACCTTCGGAAATTTCGCGCCAAGATCCGTCGTTGCGCGGTTGACCGCATATTTGTTTCCCACATAGAAGCAATCCTTCACTGCAAAATCCGGGCGGGGCGATTTGTTCTCCATGGAAAGAATTTCGGCTGCCGTTGCGTTTGCGGTATCCGGCGTAACCGCATTTACGCAACTTGTTACCGTAATTTTACTGTTATTCGGATTTCCTCTTCCGACAATGCCGCCAATGTAGTTTCCGTTGTTGACGCTCTGTACGATTCCAAGATTCAGGCAGTCCGAAACATTGACGCCATGGTCATAGACATCCCCGATGATTCCGCCTGCATTGGCAAGCCCCGTGCCGGTGTGAATGATCGTCCCCGCAAACACACAGGAGGAGATTGTGTTGTAGTCGTTGATCTTTGCATCGCTCCAGGCATATCCGATCCGTCCGACAATGCCGCCAATGCCAAAGTTCTTATTGTTCGATGCGGTTACGATTGCATCGGTATAGATATTATAGATATGGAACGCGTCCGCCTCAGCGGAGGATTTCGGCATTACATATGCCGTAATTGCCGCTGCCGCATAGTTGTTGGGATTCCTGATGTACGAATTGACAAGGGAAAAATCATGCAGGCTTGCCGAACCGTATACAGCTGCAAACAGTGCCGACCCCTCGCCGCGGGAATTCACTTTTTGATTGATGAACAGCCCGGAGATCGTATATCCCTGCCCGTCAAATTCGCCCGCAAAATATTTCGGCTCATCGGTTTCTGCATAAGTCGATCCCTTCAGGTTTCCGATCATCGGAAACGCCTGCAGTCCCGCAGCCGATGTTCCCCATGTCTTTGCATCGCCATCGTTCAGAACGATATCCGCGCCGAGACGCACGGTTTTTCCTTCGAAATTAGTCTGCTCAATTCCTTCTGCCGTGCCGTTTACAATCGCCGCAAAACCTGCGAGGTCGGCACCGTCGGTCAGGGTAAAAACGGTATCGGTCGTGTTGTACCATGAGGTGTCCGCACTGCCATCCCAAACCGCAGATCCGGTGGCTTCGGTCAGAAGCGAGAGTCCGAAGACCGTGCCAAAGAGCATACAAAAGGTCAAGCATACAGATAGCAATCTTTTCATCATGTCCCTCCACCCTTGAATGTTTTTTCGCAAGACGTCAGACCGTCCGCAAGAGACACCCGGTTGCGGTTGCCGGGGCACTTTTTACGGTCATACATGCTTGCTTTACCTGTATTGTATCATATTCTTTCGGCAAATAATATAATGATTTAGACCAGTTCGAATTTATTTTTGTAAATTATTGTTTTGTTGTCAGCCGGCAGCCGGCAAAGAGAAAGCAGACAGAGAACCAAAAAGTCCGTTTTTTCAGATCTTTTGACCGAAAACCACTTGATTTGAACGCAACATTATGCTATACTTTGTACGAACAAAAAAAGAAGGAGTAATTTGGCATGACAGGAATCGGAGAAACATTCTGCTTTTTGGGTGACAGCATCACCGAGGGGGTCGGAGCGACCAAAACATACATCGATTTTATTCATGAGGCGACCGGAATTCCGGTCTACCGCTACGGAAAGAACGGCGCGCAGACCACGGGGCTGTTTGATCAGATGGATCGGATGGACGCGGAGGTTGGAATCCGCTTCACCACGCTGTTTGTGTTCATCGGAACCAACGATTTCAATGCGGGCGTTCCGATCGGAGATTTCTGGACCGTGCATTCCGAGCCGTTTCCCTGCAACAGCAATGCGGACGGTGTGTTCACGGAATTCTCGACCCGCGCCAAGCGGGAATTCATCATGGATAACGCCACCTTCTGCGGCAGGCTCAACCGCGTGTTTGAGCGGATAAAGCGGCAGTACTACAACAAGCGGGTCATCCTGATGACCCCGCTTCACCGGGCTTATGCATACTTCGGCGGAACGAACATTCAGCCGAACGAGCTCTATTCCAACAAATCGGGGCACTTCCTGGATGAATACATCCGCGCGGAGCGGCAGGCGGCGGACATCTGGTCGGTTGAGTTGATCGACCTGTACCGCAACAGCGGTCTGTTCCCGCTCTTTGACGGAAGCGCGCAAGCCTATTTCAGCAACGTCAACACCGACCGTCTCCACCCCGGCAACGAGGGACACCGCATCATTGCCCGAACCATTCTGAACGCGCTGTAACAGGCAGAGAGCCGACATCATTCCGACAACCGCAAAAGCCGGACGGCCTCAACCGCCCGGCTCAACCTGCAGACTCCAAAACCACTCACACCGAAGCACAAAAAGCGGGGCGAGAGTTTTTTTGAAGAGGAAGGCGAATAAGATACCATATAAGCGGGTACTTGATCAATGCGACAGCCTTTTGGTCTACAGGCTGCCTTCCTGAGTTTCGCACAGGAAGTTTTTTTCACTTTTCATCTTTCCCAAAACCGAACCGGGAAGGTTCTCGGAGGCAATCGGGAATGGGGACAGTGAGGACGTGACGTAGGA
Source organism: uncultured Eubacteriales bacterium (assembly GCA_900547725.1). GTDB lineage: Bacteria > Bacillota > Clostridia > Oscillospirales > CAG-272 > UMGS1865. The sequence continues at coordinate 14,805 of URHR01000003.1, read as the reverse complement.
ACGGTCAGAAAGTCCGTTCCCGTTTTTCAGGGCAGAAGGCGCGTAAAATCAGCGCACTTCTGCCCTTTTTCGTATGGATACGGGTCGGAAACCGATTGCGTCTGCCGCTGTCGCCTGTACTGCCGGCGCGGGATGCCGTGCCTCTCTCCCGTTTCATCTCTGCACGCGCCCGGTTGCGTTGCCGTTTGCAAGCGCCTCGATCTCGGCAACGGTTGCGGGGTTCATGTCCCCTTCCACCGTGTGCTTCAGGCAGCCTGCCGCCGCTGCAAACCGCACCGCGTCCCGGGCATTCTTCCCGTTCCGCAGGGCATAGATCAATCCTGCCGCAAACGCATCCCCGCCGCCGACCCGGTCGACAATCTCCATGCGGTATTTCTCCGAGCTGTACAGGTTCTCCCCGTCATACAGCTTTGCGCAGAAGCTGTTGACCTCTGCCGAAAAGGTGCGCCGCTCGGTCAGCGCCACATAGCGCAGACGCGGATACAGCGCCTTCATGCCCTCGGCAAGCGCCAGATAGCCGCGCTCGGTCACATCGTCACCCGACACCTCGCCTGCCGGAATACGCACCCCGAACAGATCCGCCGCCTGATTTTCGTTCGTAATCAGCACATCGACATACGGCAGATACCGCCGCATTGCCTTTGCCGCATCCGCCACGCTCCAGAGCTTGGCGCGGTAGTTGGGGTCGAACGAAACGGTCATTCCCTTCCGCTTTGCCGCGCGGCAGGCGTCCTCGCAGGCATTCGCCAGTTCCACACTCAGCGCCGGGGTGATGCCGGTCAGATGAAACCAGTCTGCGCCGTCAAAAATTTTCGCCCAGTCAAATTCCGCCGCCTTTGCCAGCGCAACCGCCGAACCGGCACGGTCGTAGACCACTTTGGAAGGTCTTTGCGAAGCGCCGCGCTCCATGTAATAAGTTCCCAGCCGCTCGCCGCCGCGCAGCAGATGCGCAGTTCCCACGCCCCATGCGCGCAGACTGTTGACCGCCGCCTGACCGATGTCGTTTGCCGGAATTTTGGAAACGAACTCCGCATCCTCGCCCATGCAGGCAAGCGACACCGCCACATTCGCTTCTGCACCGCCGAAGGTGACCTCAAACGATCTTGCCTGCGTCAGGCGCGCATAGCCGGGCGGGGTCAGGCGCATCATCAGTTCGCCAAAGGTTACGATTTTCATCCGATCACCTCCCGGATTCTCCGGCAGTTCCCGCGGATGTCCCCCTTCATCATGAAGCTGCCGCCAACCGCAGCAACGCGGTCACACGCAAGGTACTCCGCCAGATTGGAAAGGTCAACTCCGCCGGTGGGCAGAAACTTCACCTGCGGGAAAGGTGCCGACAGCGCCCTGATGCTTGCCAAGCCGCCGTAGACATTCGCAGGAAAGAACTTGACGGTCGTGATGCCAAGTTCCAGCGCCGCCATAATTTCGGTCGGGGTCACACAGCCGGGATAGTACGGAACGCCCGCCGCGCGGCAGACCTCCGCAACCCCCGCGCTCAGCCCCGGAGACACGACAAATTCCGCCCCCGCCGCGATGGCGGTCCTTGCCTGTTCTGTGTTGATCACCGTCCCCGCGCCGATGTGCATATCCGGGAAGGCTTTGCAGCCGATGCGGATGGCTTCCGCCGCGCAGGGGGTTCGGAAGGTGATCTCCGCCGCCGGGATGCCGCCGTCACGGAGCGCCTCCAGCATCGGTTTCGTTTCGCCCGCGCTGTGAATCACCGCAACCGGCAAAACTTTGATTTCGTCAGTCAGATCATTCGGTTTCCGCATTTGGGGTTTCTCTTTCTCTGCGAATTTCAGCCATCAACCCCGAACCACGCGGTTGCGTTGCGGTAGCAGATATCCTTTACCACCTCGCCGACGGCTTGGATGTCATCGGTCATCTCCCCGTTTTCCATCAACGTGCCGAGGAAGTTGCAGAGGATGCGGCGGAAGTACCCGTGGCGGGGGTAGGACAGGAACGAGCGGCTGTCGGTCAGCATACCGAGGAAGGTTGCGAGGTGCCCGAGCGAGGTCAGATCGCGCAGGTGCTTCTCCATCCCCTCCTTGTTGTCGAGGAACCACCAAGCCGCGCCGTATTGCAGTTTGCCCTTTGCCTCCCCGCTTTGGAAACAGCCGAGCAATGTCAGAATTTCTGTGTTCATCGCGGGATTGAGGTTGAAGATCACCATTTTCGGCAGTCTGCCTTCCCGCTCCAACCGATCCAGCAGGCGCGACAGCTCCTTGATGCCGATGTCCTGTGCAATGCTGTCGTAACCGGTATCCAAGCCGAGTTTTTCCAACATTCGCGTGTTGTTGTTCCGCATTGCGCCGATGTGCAACTCGCTCCGGATGTCGTATTTCGCGTACAGACCGAGCAGGAAGTAGGTGAAGTACCCCTTAAAGCGACACGCCTCGTCCGCGCTGATGCCCCTTCCTTCTCTCGCGGCACGGAAGATGCGATCCGCTTCGGCACGGTCTGCGATGGGATAAACGCTTTCGAGTGCGGTATCGCTTGCGCAAGTGCCGACCGCGATGAACGCCTGCAGGCGCTGTTCTGCGGCTCGTTCGAGGTCATCCAGATTGGCGATCTTCCCGCACAGCCCTGCCAGACGGTCGATGTAGGACGGGTACGCTTCGGCTTCGGCGTTCATGATCTTATCCGCGCGGAATGCGGGCGTGACCCTGAAGGCGTAGCCCTTCTTTGCGATGGCTTCAAAGGTTGAAAGGTCGTCGAAAATTTCGTTGGTGGTAAACACCCGCTTTACGCCCGACTGCTCGATCAGCATCTGCGGCGTGACCTGATGCTCCTTCAGATACGCATTGCACTGTGTGCGGATTTTCCCGGCGTTCTTTTCGTTAATCTCGAGCGTACAGCCGAAATAGGTTTCCAGTTCGGTCTGCGACCAATGCATAAGCGGGTTGCCGTAGGCAGTGCCGAGCACGCGGCAATACGCCCCGAACTTCTCCGCCCACGGACGGTTGCCCGTGATGCAGTCCTCGTCCACGCCGTAATTCCGCATTAGCCGCCATTTATAATGGTCGCCGCCAAGCCAGATTTTTGCAATGTCGTCAAACGGCTTGTTTTCAAGGATTTCCTTCTCGGGCAGGTGGCAATGGTAGTCAAAAACCGGCATCCCCTCGGCATAGTCGAAGTACAGTCGCTCCGCCGTCTTGTTGGACAGCAAAAAATTTCGTTTCAGGTAACTCATGGTTTCTCCTTTTTTAAGACCTTGGGGCTTTGCCCCAAACCCTGCTTGAAAACTTCCCCCAAGAAGGTTTCAAGACTTTCAGGAACTTTCATCAAAGGGGGATTCTTCTGTCTTTGGGTTGTTCTGATAGTTTACAGCGTGACGCCTGTTTTGAAAAACGCGATTTCCCGTAAATCTTCGCTTTTCGCTCGATAATCGCCGTTTGCGGTGCGGAGGATCAGCGACCAGAGCGCGTCCGCATCCATCGGCTCGGCGTTGAAGTCAATCCAACCGGACTTCTTTTGGGCAAGTGCGCTGTTGGTTGCGATTTTCAGAGTCGGTACAAAGGTAGAAAACGGCGTACCCCTGCCTGTTGTGAACAACACCAGCTGACATCCTGCGGCGGCAAGCGCGGTTGCGGCGATGAGGTCGTTCCCCGGCGCGTTCAATACGCTGACTCCCGATTCCTTCACGCGCCCCGCATAGGGCAGAACGTCGCAGATTGCGGTATGCCCTGCCTTTTCGATGCAACCGAGAGACTTTTCCTCCAGTGTTGTAATCCCGCCCGCGCGGTTTCCGGGACTGGGATTTTCGTAAACGGGAAAGCCCTGCGCCGTGTAATAATCGCGGAAATCGGTAATCAGCCTGCAGTAGCGCGCATAGGTTTCGCGGTCGCGGCAACGGTTCATCAGCCGCTGTTCCGCGCCGAACATCTCGGGCACTTCGGTCAGAACCGCGCGCCCGCCGCAGGCGACCAGACGGTCGGACATCTGCCCGACAAGCGGATTGGCGGTCAGTCCCGAAAAGCCGTCGCTTCCCCCGCATTTCAGACCAATGCAGAGTTGCTCCAATCCCACCGTTTCCCGCGACAGTTCCGCCGCGCGGTCGGCAAAATCGCAGAGCGTCCGATAGCCTTCGGTCAGTTCGTCCTCCACCTCCTGACAGGTCAGGTAGGCAACATTGTCGCGGTCGGAAAGTTCCTCGCGGATGTCGCACAGGCGGTTGTTCTCACAGCCAAGCCCCACAAACAGGACAAACGCGGCATTGGGGTTGCGCGCAATCGAGCAGAGCAGTTCCCGCAGGTTTGCCGCATCCTGCCCCAGTTGGGAACATCCCCACGGATGGGTCAGGGCATAGATGCCATCCAATGACCCCCTGATCAGCTTCTGCGACACACGCTCCAAGCGTTTGCAGATTCCGTTCACGCATCCAACCGTCGGAATGATGTAAATCTCGTTGCGGATTCCGACCCGACCGTCCGGACGGAGAAAGCCCTGAAACGTTCCATGCTGTGCGGGGGCTTGTTCCGTCGGCTTCGGCTCGTAGGGATAGGTCTGCGCCTCGTCCAGATGGGTGCGCAGATTGTGCGTATGCACCCACTCGCCCGCGTGAATCGGCTTTGTTGCCCTGCCGATGACCGCGCCGTATTTGATGACCGCTTCGCCCTCGTCGATGTCGCGCAGTGCAATCTTATGCCCTGCGGGAATCTCTCCGCGCGCGGTCAGCGTTACGCCCACGTTATCGCGCGGGTTGATGACCAACAGTCCGTCTTTTGTCATAGCAGACTCTCCCCGCGCGCCAGCCGTTCGGTCTGCGCGGTCACGGTTTCAAGGAACTGCGGGTAAGCGGTCAGATCCTCGCCCCAGACCGTGCGGTCGGACAGGAAGTCCTTCAGCGGTTTGCCCGATGCGAAGAAGGACAGCACCTCCGCATCGTCCTTCAGTTCCGCATACTTCGTTCGATACAGGTGCATCAGGCAGGAGAAGCCGACCGTCAGGTGTTCGGGAATCCGCCCGTTTGCGGCGAAGAAATCGCGGAAGGTTGGCAGGACTCTCGCCCGCCACTTGGAAATGCTGTTGAGTGCAATGCTCGTCAGCTGATGGTTCAGGTACGGGTTGCGGAAGCGCTCTTCCACATCGGCGGCAAATCGCTCGGTCATGCTGCGGTCGGAGGAAACGAACGGAACGATTTCCTCCAGCGATGCGCGGAAGAAGCGGTAAAGCGTTTCGTTTGTCATGCAGTCGTAGACCGTCTCTGCGCCCGACAGGAGTCCGGCCGCCACCAGATTCGTGTGGCTGCCGTTGAGCACCCGCACCTTGCGCTTCTTGTAGTAGGCAATGTCATCGGTCAGGATGATGTCAATGTTATGGTGTCCTGCGGGGAGCAGATCGGCGATCTTTCCTTTGTTCTCGATGACCCAAAGCCCGAACGGCTCGGCAACCGACAGCAGATCGTCCCGCTCCCCAACCAGTTTCCAAAGCCTTTCGCGGAAAGCCTCGTCGCGCGGAAAGCCCGAAACGATGCGGTCGACCAGCGTATTGCAGTAGAAGTTTTCGGTGCGGTTCCATTCGCGGAACGCCTCTGGCAGCTGCCAGAGGTCGATGTACTTCTCCACGCAGCGGAACAACTCGTCGGCGTTGTTTCCGATCAACTCCACGGGGAGCAGATACACACCCGGAAGCCCCGCCCGAAACCGCGCATACAGGAATTTTGTCAGCTTGGCGGGATAGGTAATCTCCGCAAAGCCGTCAAAGCTGTCCCCTTCGTGGTAGCAGATGCCCGCCTCGGTGGTGTTGGAGACGATGACGGCAAGCGCGGGGTCGGCCGCCAACGCCGCATATACGGGGAAGTCGTCAAACGGAGAGATCGCCTGCTCCACAACCGAAACGGGGTAAACCGTCTCGGCGGCGTTCCCGTCCTTCACGCCACGCAGAATCACATGGTAGCGATTTTCCTGTCGCGCAAAGGTGTCCAGAGAGCCGAAGGGAATCGGCTTGACAATCTCCACCGCCCATTCCCCGCCCTCGCGGTTCAGGGTTTCAAAATACAGATCCACAAACGAACGGAGGAAATTTCCCTCGCCGTATTGCAATACTTTTTTCATGTGTAACATTCTCCTTTGGAAGAGAAGCGACCGCATTCCCGGCCGCTTCCCCACTGCAAATATTCCTTCTGTCACGAATCCAGCCAAATGGGATTGCCGATGGCAACGCGACAGCCCTTGGTCAGATCAAAAATCTCCGCCCGGTAAAAGGCACGCCGCTCAACCTGCAAAGCCACCCGCTGCGGCGCTTCTCCGTCCCACGTCGAAGCATACGCCACACCGCGGTCAGTCAGAATCCGCAATTCATACGCATCTCCCGCAGAAAAGGTTGGCCGGAAGGGATCCCCTGCACGCAGTGCCAGAATCAGATCGTCCCGGTAAGCGACAGATGTCCCCATCGGGGTGTCTCCGATCATCATCTGCAAGCCGAAGGCGCCAACGGTAAAATCTCCCGAACGCATCTGCTCGAAAAACGTATTTCCAGAACGCTCCGCCGTATAAAACGTGGAGACTGCCCGGTTGCTCACTCCGCCGTGTGTGTCCGATCCGCCGGAGATACGGATGCGCTTTCCGAGCGCCAGCAGCTTTTCCCAAAGCTGATAATCCTTCAGAGATGCAGTCGATTCGGGATTTCCGTAAATCGTTTCGATGAACGTTCCTTCGCCGAGATCGTAGTCCAACGGGTCATCCGAAGCCATCATCACCTTCGGATGAGCGTGAACGAGAATACCGCCAATGGACTGAACGTATGCGCTCAGCTCCGCCATCCGTTCGCGTGTAAAATCCGGATACCGGAAGCGCCCCGTCAGCTCATCCCCGTGAAACCGGAACTCCGGGAAATTGGCAAGCACCATGGCAAGGGAATATTTGTGCGGGAACAGCATCAGATAATGCAACTCGTTCTGTCCGCTCCGCCCTGCGCGAAGATCCTGCAGCCGTGTGGCAGGCTCAGTGCCGATCATAAAACGCTCCTCGCTCCACTCCGGGAGAAAGTACCCGCGCATCTGCCGATGATCCACAACCGCGGCAAAATCCAGCTTTAGCCGATCCATCTCCGCGACCCATTTTTCCATCGGGTAGGTTCCGTCGCTGGTCCCGCCGCACTGCGTGTGCACATGAAGATCGCCATAATACGCCCGTTTCCCGGCGTAGTGCCGCTCCAACCCGGCAAAATCGGCATCGCACAGTGCCCGCACGATATGCGAATCCTCCGTTTGCGTCCGAAATGCTTCGGAACGGGTCTCCACACAGACGGGAACCGCCCCGTCATACAGCCGATCAAAGGCAACGCGCTCCCGGAATCCGTCAAACCGGCAGTCCTCTCTAATCACCAGTTCCCTGCCTTTTCCGCAGACCCGGATTGCCGCGGCTCTCCCGCCGGTCGGATCTGTAACGGTCACGCCGCGCAAAGAGACCCGGCAGGCGGAATTGGCAAGCATCAGGGACAGAACCGGCTCTTCACCGCCCCCGACGCGATAAAATACGGTATTTTCGACGGTCAGGCAGATGCCGACTTCCGGTGCTCCCCGTGTCAGCAGTTCGCGGCAGGCAGTACGGATGCCCCCGCCGAGATTGCCAAACCAGCAGCCCCGCAACGTATATTCCGCCACCGGCACATTGGTCACCGCATTGGAAAAACAGCCGACAAGATCGGTCAGACCGAAGAACAACCCGGTATGATCCATCACGACCCGCTCGAACAGCGCCCGCGCAGCGGTCAGCTGAACAAAACAGTTACCGTAGTCCAAATCGTCGAAATCGGTCAGCCGGATATCCGAGAACATGACGTTTCTGACGATTCCGCCATCCGTACGCGGCTTGGAGAAGTAGTACAGCGTATGCCCGCACGGTCCACGGTGAATCAGGTTTCGGAAAATCAGGCGCGCCTCGCCGCCCGTTGTCCGCAAGTCGCGGAATCGGACGTCGCGCGAGGTAAAGCCGTCAAAGATCAATGTCCGGACCTCCGGCTCGGTCAGATCGATCATGCCGCGGTAGAATGTTCCCGTCAGTACGGATTCTCCCTCCCCGCGCGCCGGATTCTCCTGCGGGCAGGTCTCGCCGTCAAAGGAACGGTTCGGCGAGATGCCGGCCCCCTGACCGAAAAGCGCAACCGATCGACTGATTCGGAGACCGTCCACAAGGTGCTCTCCCGCAGAGAAAAGCAGGGTCGGACACCCGGACAGCTCCGGCATGCCGGGGAGCTGTTCGGTCGGGGCGGCGTATGCGTGATCCGCCGCCTCCTGAGCAGTGGCAAAAATGTTAATGCCGGGGCGTACCGCCCAAACGGTTTCGCCGAACCGGAAGCTGTCCGGCAGAACTCCGTCCGCAGTGCTCTGCACTGCAATATATCCTTCCGGAAGTAATTTCATATCGGTTTCCTTTTATTTTGAGAATGCCGGGTTAATGTTGGTTTTCAACCGTTCCAACATGGTCTCCTCACCCGTTCTGTAACTGCTGCTAAAACTTTCGGGCGCGTTTTTGGCAATGGGATTACTGAACAGCGTGTGCGGGTAGCCATCCAGTTCCTTATCAAAAATTCTTCCGAGATCAATGATAACCGAATTACGGATCAGATCGTACATCCGCGCGGAAGCGGGAACGTCACTGTACTGGTATTTCATCGTTGCCTCAAACAGCTCCGGCGTCACCTTCCGGTACGCTTCCGAGGCGAGGCACTCCAGCGTTGCCGCTGCAATATCAGGAATGACACTGGACTTGGCAATCGAGTAAACCGTAAAGGGATTGCCCAGACAGGTGGCATAGCCCTCCTGAATCGTGTCATACTTCGGAATCGGCACAATGCCGTAGGTAAAGGACATTTCTTCCTTGTGGATCATTGCATAGTAGGAGCGGTCAATGGCAAACAGCGTGTGTCCTTTTTCAAAGGTGGTACCGTAAAAGCCGTCATTCGAACCGTGGACGAACGTGCAGATGTCATCCAGCAGTTTGGTGGTCTTGGCGGAGTTGAAAGTTGGGGAAACAATCATCCAGCCCAGATTGTTCTTCTCAATGGTCTTGATTCCGGCACCCGTGAATAAGGCCTCATAGTGCATTTTTCCGGCGCTGAAACCGTACTGATCATCCTGATCTGTAATATCATTCGAATTGGTGTCCAAGTACATTCCCTTTGCCATATCGAACATTTTTTCATAGGTCCAGGTGCCCTCATCCACCAGCTCCACCGGATTCTCCAGACTGACGGCATCGATCATTTCCTGGTTATAGAACACCACATACATCATGTGGAGCAGATTGGTGGAGATGTCGCCGGAGGCGAAGAACAGCTTGTCGATGATTGTCGTCTCCGAGGTCAGGGACTCCGGCCACCACGGCTTTTCGAAATTCAGATATTTCTGCGTTTTCATATCCAGGCAGAGCCCGTTGATCGCCAGGGATGCGCCGCTCATGCTGTAGCCCGCAAACAGATCATAATCCCCGGAAATCGAGCCCGCCTGTGCAGTTGCAAGGAAATTGTCCAGGTTTCCGTAATTGCCGGCCGTCCCATGGAAGGACAGTTTGATTCCCAGTCGTTCCTCTACGGCAAGATTGCGCATATAAATGGAGTTGCTGATGCGGTCGCCGTAAGGATCGCTCACATCAAATTCAACATTCTCCACATCCTCCCAGTAAAGCATTCGAACGGTCTTGTCAAATGCGGGATTGTCCGGCAGATCATCCAGTACATACCCGTCCTCATCCGTCTCCGCCGGCAGGTTTCCCGGCTTTGTTTCAACATCGGAGGAGTTCCCCGATTCTATCGAAGGTTTGTTGTTCTTGCAGGCAACAGCGGACGGCAACAGGCATGCACACAGGAGCAGGGCTATCAGGCATCTCATTACTTTTTTCATTTTGTTTCCTTTCTCTCCGTTCTCCGGAGACCGGTTCTGATTTTTTCAGGCAAGGCAGTCTGGACACTGAAATTCAGCCAAGGGCTTTTCTCACCTCCCCCAATCCGTTCTGCGGGTTCTTCAGATTCCCGTCAGATCGTAGGATGACAGATAGGATGCTGTATTGGCGACCATTTCGCGGAAAAGCAGTCTGGCATCGTCATAGGAGCAGGTCGTCAGCGGATCGTTGAGAAAAACGTTGAAAACATCCTTTCCGTTCCGCCGTGCAATGGCATCCGACAGCGCCTCCTGTTGCCCGGACACGCGCGCCACCAAGGGGTAAATCGCTTTGGGCACATTCCCTGCAAACACCGGAGTGACACTGCCGGAGCGGAACACCGCGTTGGTCTCCACAACCGCCCCCAGCGGCAGGTTCGGGATCTGTCCCACGTTCGGAAGGTTGACATTCGTCACCAGTTCCCGCAGTCCGAGAATGGCGCGCATCTGCTCCACCCCCTCCTCGCCGGTGTTCTTGATTGCAACCGAAATGCTTCCGTTGCGGTAGCCCTCGCTTTTCGCCAGCCGCTTTGCAAGATCCTCCTTGCGCCATTTCACCGTTGTCAGACCGAATCCCCATTCCCGGACGGTCTCCGGATTCCGCAGATACCACCCGCCCTCGCAAAACTCCGCCAGATGCCGGTCTCCTGCGGCGGCAATGACACCGTACCGCAGAAACAGATCAAATTTGACCCGGTTGGAGCAGGAAAAGGAATTGTTCATCCAGTTCTTATCCAGGTTTTCGGTATATCCGGTTGCGGCATAGCGCTCCGCGAATTCCCGCCAGACGGGAAACAGATCCAGGTCGCGGTATCGGGCGTGCGTCAGCCATGTAAAATGGTTGACACCGACGGGATTAACCTTGATCTCATGCCGCTCGGCTTCCGCCCCGCGGCATTTCAGCAGAGCCACCGCCAGCGCCTTCTGCGTGCCGAATACTTCATGACAACATCCGAACGCGCGGATTTCCGGAAACACCCGGTAAAGCGTTTTGACGCAAAGCGACATCGGGTTCGTGTAGCTGATAACCCAGGCTTCCGGGCAGTACCGGCGGATATTCGCGGCAATCTCCTCATACATCGGAAGCGTCCGCATTGCCCGGACGATTCCGCCGGGTCCCGTGGTATCTCCGACCGACTGGTAAATCCCGTACTTTTCCGGCGCGTGAACATCCGATTCCATATCGTCAAAATTACCCGGCAGAATCGAGATGACAACAAAATCCGCTCCCGTCAGTGCCTCCCCTGCGCTCCGCACCGCATGATAATTCCACACAGAGCGCGCGCCCTCGGCGTTCCGATAAAGGTTGCCGATCACCTCATTGTGTTGCGCTGCGGAAAAATCGATATCGTAAAGATAAACATCTCCCGACATATCCCCACAAGACGCGAGATCGCTCATCAGCCCCCAGCCCCAGCCGCGCGAGCCGCCGCCGATGTAAGCGATTTTCACCTGTTCCGCCCTTCCGTCACGGTAAACCATAAAAAACCCTCCAATTTCCCATGCTAACTGATCTTATTATACAACTATTTTTTTCTGTTTTCATGTACTTTTCAGGCTTGTTTCAGAGAAAAAAACAAAAAATTGGTTGACTTTTCAAAAAAGGCGTGCTATAATAGAAACAATAAGGTTCTCCGGACGGCCTCCGGAGGGATTGGAGCAGAGATGGCAGTTTTCCATACGGACAAGATTGATTTCTTTGAACATAAGGTATATCCGGTTGGAACCAAAATGCCGGTGATCCACTTTCACAACCACCATGAGCTGTATTTTCTGGAGCGCGGGAAGGTAACCTATCTGATCGGAAATGACCTTTACTATCTGGAACAGAACGATTTCGCATTCATCCCCAAAGGAATCTATCACCAAACGGACTGCTCCAACCACACGGACATCAGCCGAATGATTTTGGTATTTGACGATGATTTCGTCGGTCCGGAGTATCTGCGCTACATCCGCGAGATGTCGGAAAACCGGCATATCCGGATTCGCCCGGAGTACCTCCATTGCATTCGCAAGCTCTTGGCGTTCATAGAAGAGGAAAGTAGCAGACACCCGCAGGATTACCGGAAAATGCAAAAGTTGTATCTGCAGGAGCTACTCATCCTGATCTCCCGCTACCGGCAGGATCAGGCAAAAGAACCGCCCCAATACCCGGAGATCTACCGGATTATTATGGAAGTAGCCAAATACATTGCCGACAACATCTCGCAGGAGCTGAATCTGGATGTCCTGTCCAAAAAATACGCCATCAGCAGCGGCTATCTATCCAAGCTATTCAAAAAAGTTACGGGGATCGGGCTGAACGATTACATTATGCTCACCCGCATTACGGCGGCGCAGAAACTGCTCTCCAAAAACGACTGCCGCGTGACCGATGTCGCAATGGCGTGCGGGTTCAACGATAGCGCTTATTTCTCCAAATCCTTCAAGGAAATCACCGGTGTCACACCGAAAAAATATCAAATGCAATGTATGCGCAACGGAAAGGAACAGCAATCATGACACTCCCTCCGATCTTCCCTCTCCCCCGACACATCACCCCGTCAGACGGGGTTACGGCACTGAACGGCGGCATCGCCGCGCCCCCGGACTGCGCAGAGGATGCCCGCGCGTTTCTGCACATCCTCCGGCGTTCGGATTTTCACTGCGGGGAAGGCAATCTGACACTGGAGCGGGACTCCTCGCGGAACACGGACGCTTACCGAATCCTTTGCGGAAAGGACGGCGTAACCGTTCGGGCAAGCGGTCGCCGGGGCTTCGTGTTTGCCGCCGCGACCCTGTCCCAGCTGATCCGCCCCGACCGCACGCTCCCGTGTCTGACCGTTTCGGACGAGCCGTATCTCCCCCTGCGCGGCGCGCATTTCTATCTGCCGCCCAAGGACGGAATCGATATGTTCTGCCGCATCCTGGATGCTCTGGCGTACCTGAAATACAACACGGTCTTTCTGGAAATCGGCGGCGGGGTGGAATACCGCAGTCACCCGGAGCTTGCCGATGCCTGGAGGCGCTTTTGCAGAGAGGCAAAAAACTACCCCGGCGGACCGCAGGGACTGCAGGGCTCGCAGATTTGGTGGAAGGACTCCACGCACATCGAATTGGCGGGCGGCGATGTGCTGTCCCAGAATCAGTTGATGCGCATCGTCAGCCACGCCCGGTTTCTCGGAATGGAGGTCATTCCGGAAATTCAGGCGCTCAGTCACAGCTACTACCTGACCCTCGCGCATCCGGAAATCGCGGAAATTCCGTATGAGACATACCCCGATACCTGCTGCCCGCTGAATGAGGAGACCTACCGGATCTACACCGACATTGCGACCGAGCTACACAGCCTGATCGGCTTTGACCGTGTTTCCATCGGTCATGACGAAATCCGCATTCTCGGCGTCTGCCCGAAGTGCCGGACGCACAGCGGCGCGGAACTGCTGGCAACCGAAATCAACCGCCTGCACGGCATTTATGAAAAACTTGGCGTCCGGCTGTTCATGTGGGGTGAATCCCTGCAAAATTTTGCACTGCCCGGCGGAAAGCGCATGGGGGACGCGATTGTGAAGGACGGCTGTTACGGGCGGCATTACGAAAAGCCCGCCTGCTTCGGCGCAATCGATCGCATCCCACGGGACATTACCATGCTGGACTGGTGCTATACCTCCTCCTTCCACTCCGAGCAGGAATTTGCCGATCGCGGATTTCGCGAGATCTACGGGAACTTCCACGGCACAACGGTCACAGGATGGGAAAAGCGCTCCCGCCGTCCGAATGTCACAGGTGCGGAGGTCTCCACCTGGTGCGTTGCGGACGAAAACGAGATCGGCAGGAACGGCTGGTTTTTTGAATTCGCCTTCTCCGCCGCAGTGCTTTGGCGAACTGATTTCTGCGATGCGGTACGGGACGAATGGATGTCCGACACCAACCGGATGATGCCGATGCTTCGCGCAATGGTGCGCGGACTGCCGACACCGATTCCTCAGAAGGAACAAACGCTGCTGACACCGGCAGGATCCGTGATTCTGGACGGAACAGAATCGCCGGGGACACGGCTGTCGGTTCCGTTCTGCGGCGAAGATTCCCATGTGACCGTTCCCGTCGGTCGATGCTGTGCCAAAATCACCCTGCTGCAAGCGGCTGATCTGAACGGAACTGCGACATTCTCCCGTGTTTATACCTGGTTTTTCCGTGACCCCGCGCCGCGCATCCTCGGCTTCTGCACCCTGATCTGGGAGGACGGCATCGCACAGGCATACCCTATGGAATACGGCGTGGTAACCGGAGACCTACATGGTGGCTTCGGGACGGATCTGCCGTCCGGTTTCATAAAAAATGTGGAGGACGAATCCGACACGGAGGGCGAGATCCCCGCTTCGGATTTCCGGCCGACCGCGGTCATCCCACGCGATGAATGGATTGGCGCACTGGCTTACTTTACGGATGTCATTCCGTTGCCGGATTCCGACACCGGCACACGCACCGTGTACGGCTGGACGCTCTCCAATCCCCGCCCAGAGATTCCCGTCCGGGAAATCCGGATCTATCCGGAACGGCACGCCGAGGGTGGCAAAACGCCCATCCGGCTCTTTGGAGTCCTGATATGAAAATGTGAAGAACACGCAGCGGAACTGAAGTGCACCCCAAATGTTAAGGCATTACCGCGTAATTCCGATGGCACGAATCACAACCTGAAGAGTCGTTTTTTTCGTCAGACGATACAAAAATTCGCAGGCTGTAGCCGGACTGCAGGCAAGGATTTTTGTGAAGGATCACGGAAAAGGCGCGAGTGAGTGTGTCAATCGTGAATTGCGCGGTGATGCCTGAAATACTTTTGGGGTACATAGTGACATTGTTTCCCCAACCGTATGCCTTCCGGTGGTTACTTCCCCTTCCCCGCTCACGGTGAACCGGGGCAGGGGTCAGCGCGGAGGCAGAGT
>URHR01000002.1 GCA_900547725.1 uncultured Eubacteriales bacterium | reverse complement strand
GGAGGGAGAGAGCCCCCTCTTGAAAGATGGGGCTCTCTCCCTCCAAACCTCCCTCACTCATCGAGAACTTCCCCCGCGACCCCGCCATTTGAAAAGCAAGAATTTGATTTGCTTTTTTAAGTGGCGGGGTCGTGGGGGAAGTTTTTGTCGTTTGGGGAGGTGGGGATTTCTTGCAGAGTGCGGCTATCGCGCCCGTTTGGGGTGTGGGACGCGCGGAACGACCCGCGTGTCGTTCCGCACCATTCAATAACTAACCTGAACTCTTTCTATCC
The DNA here is from genome assembly GCA_900547725.1 of uncultured Eubacteriales bacterium. Taxonomy (GTDB): domain Bacteria; phylum Bacillota; class Clostridia; order Oscillospirales; family CAG-272; genus UMGS1865. The sequence continues at coordinate 76,800 of URHR01000002.1, read as the reverse complement.
GGTAGCGTAGAGAGACGACAGTCGTGCCAATTCCGTTAACGGAATTGGTCTCGGAGCAGCCGGAATTCGTAGAGCAAAAATGGCTACATAAGGAATCAGCACCACAAAAAGAAAAGGGGAAAATCCCCCTTGGTTAAAGTTCTTGCGGTCAAGGGGCTTCTTTCAAGAAGCCCCTTGTGGGTTTGGGCAAAGCCCAAGGTCTTAACCCTTCACCGATCGAATGTAGCGAAACGCCTCGCGCTCGCCGCGTTCGGAGAGAAGGCGAAGCCAGCTTTCCAGAAGGTCGGCGGTTTCGGGGTGCATCTTTTGGCGCGCATTGCCGCGCAGAAAGTATTCCAACGGGTGCGAGTCGGCATAATTCTTGCCTTGATAAATCTTGCTCGCCGCAACACGGTCGCAAAACATCTCTTTCACATAACGCACAGGCATTTTCACCGGTTCATATAGCTTGGTCTGCATATTCAGATCCGTCCAGTACTCAAAATGATGCCGATTCCGCCCCTTGTGGCGCATCCACGCCGCAGAATAGCCCTTTTCCTCGCGCTCCCGCTCGTTTGGACTTCGAGTTCCCTGATAGTACTTCGCGCCCGCCCAAAATTCGGTTGGCGAATACTTGGAAAGATCATGAAATAACCCCTGCCAACCGATGCCCGCACGGAAACAGTGCGCAATCACCTTGTGGCGGTGCTTGGTAATGGTTCGGAAATGTCGGATCGGATGTGCCATAAAAAATCATCTCCCGCTGTGTTCTCTCCCCTATTATACACCCAACGACGGATTTTGTCAAGGTGTGGGGAAAACACAGCGGGAGAAGCGGGTCAGAGCAGAATGCAGATCAAACCGTTGCTGCCCTCGTTGATGATGCGCTCCAACGTTTCGGAAAGCTTTTTGCGCGATTCCTCGGGCATATGTTCCAGTTTGGTGTGCAAGCCCTCGTTGACCAACTCGTAAAGCGATTTTCCGAACATATTCGACCCCCAGATGCTACGCGGATCTTCCTCAAATTCCTTCAGCAGATACTTCACCATGTCCTCGGACTGCTGCTCCGTTCCAACCATCGGGCTGATCTCGGTCTCAATGTTCGCGCGGATCATGTGAATGGACTGCGCAGCCGCGCGCAGCTTCACACCGTAGCCGCCCGCCTGCTTGACGATCTTCGGCTCTTCCAGCCGCAGATCCTCCACCTCGGGCATCACGATTCCGTACCCGCCCTCGTTGACCTGACGGAGCGCTTCGGCAACGCGGTCATATTGCTTCTTCGTCTGCGCCAGTTCGCGAAGCTGCCCGATCAGCGCGCATTCACCGTCAATCGTCAGTCCTGTCATCTCGCTGATGACCTCATAGTACAATCCGTCCCGCAACCCAAGGGTTATCTCCGCCTTGCCCGTGCCCATGTCCAGACGGTCGACCGCAACGCTCCCCACATACTCGTTCTCCGCCAGAGCTTCATATGCCGCGCGGACGTCGCCCATGCGGGTCACATTTCCCGCGCAGGTACAGAGCGAACCTGTCAGCGAGGTGCGGATGCGGTGCGTGGCGTTCAGCGCAGTTGTCCATGCGGGAAGTTTTACCGTTACCTCGCAAACCGGGAATTCTTCCAGAACCAGGCCGAGAATCTGGCGGATGTCCTCCGCGTCCAACTCCAGACAGTTGACAAGCGCCACGGGGACTCCGTATTTCTCCTCCAACTCATGCGCCAACGCGTGCGCCGCCTCGCCCGCAGGGTCGGCGGAGTTGAGAACCACGGCAAACGGCTTGCCGATCTCCTTCAGCTCGCGCACAATACGCTCTTCCGCCTCCACATAGGAAGCGCGCGGGATTTCGCCGATCGTTCCGTCGGTCGTAACCAACATTCCGATGGTCGAATGCTCGGTGATAACCTTCTTCGTCCCCATTTCGGCGGCTTCGGCAAAGGGCATGGGTTCTTCCTGCCACGGCGTGCGCACCATGCGGGGCTGACCGTTCTCCAATGCACCCATCGCCTCGGGAACAAGATACCCCACGCAGTCAATCATCCGCACGCGCAGAGCGGCGTTTCCGTCCAACGTAACGGGAACTGCCTCCTCGGGGATGAATTTCGGCTCGGTCGTCATGACCGTTTTTCCCGCCGCCGACTGCGGGAGTTCATCTCTTGCGCGGTCACGGGAGTAGCCTGTGCCGATGTTCGGCAGAACCACCGCCTCCATGAACCGCTTGATGAATGTGGATTTTCCACTGCGAACCGGTCCGACCACACCGACGTAAATGTCGCCGCCTGTCCGCTCGGCAATGTCCTTATAGATGGAATAATCAGGCATACAAAAACCTCCCATAACTGATCCGATGTTGGTACAGTATATGGGAGGAAATCCGGTTTTAGAACACGAGAAACGAGACAAGATACGCAGTCAGCGCGGAAGCCAACGCCACTACGATCAGCGACTGATTGAAAAAGGACAGCACAAGCCCCACCGCAATGCCCGCAACGGCGGTGAGCAGCGTTCCCGTGGACGAAAACACTGCGGGAATCAGCATTGCCGCAAGAACCGCATACGGGATATAATGAAAGAACCGCTTTGCAAAACGCGTTTTGATTTCCCGGCGGAACAGGGTCATCGGGAGCATACGGATCAGGTAGGTTGTCAGCGCCATTACAACGCCGAGCAGAAGATGTTCAGTTGGAATCATGGACTTTCTCCTCCGCTGTCGGGCAGAATGCCGAGACGATCAGCGCCGCAGGCACAGCGCAAAGAATGATGGCAAAGCCTTCCGAAATGCGGGACAGGGGCGGAAGATAGGTCATCAGGCAACGGAAGCCCGCCGCCAGCGCAACCACAAGACAAACACCCCGTTCCCGCCGCATGGGCGGCACGATGATCGCCAGAAACATCGCGTAGAGCATAATTCCGAGCGCCGCTTCCAACCGCGCGGGCAGAATTGCGCCAAGCACTGCGCCGAGCAGTGTTCCGCATACCCAACCGAGGTACGGAACGGTCAGCACGCCCCGGATGTAGGACGAACCGACGGAATCGGGCTTTGTCATGACAACCGCATAGATCTCGTCCGTCAATGCATTGCAAAGCAGCATCCTCTTCCAGATTGGCTTTGCGCGGTCGTCCAGCCGTTGGGTGATGGAAATCCCCATCAGTGCGTATCGCAGATTGATGACCAACTGGGTCAGAATCATTTCGATCACGGTTCCGCCTGCGGCAATCACCGCAACGCCCGCAACCTGCCCCGCCGAAGTCAGATTCGTCATGGAGATGAGAACCGCCTCCAACGCCAGCAGCCCCTGCCCGACGGCGGAAATGCCGAATCCGAACGAAACCGAAAAATAACCAAGCCCGATCGGCATACCGTCGCGCAAGCCGTCCCGATACCGATACGGCGATACAGAAGATTTCATAAGCCACCCGCTTTCTTTCCGAGCTATCATTATAGCACATCCGACGGCAAAAGTCAAGCGCTCCCGCCCCGATCCGTCGGAATCACCGTTTCTTCGCTCTTTTCCGACCCGTAAATTGTAAAAAAAAGATAAATTGACGGGAATGTGTTTTTTTTTTGAAAAAGGGGTTTACAAAACGCGGAAAATATGGTATACTTACGGGCGGAACACAAACGGCAGATGCGTATGTGACAGAACTGAATATCCTTTGTTGCTGTACCTGTAGCCTGCCGGCGAACCTTTGCTTTTTTTGGCATCCGTGTTCCCCGACAGCTTTTTCTTTTGGTCTTTGCGGTCACCGACCGTGCGGATAAATAAAATGATTCGGGAGGATCAAACAATGCAGCTCATCTACAAGGTAAATGAACGACCGAAGTTCAAACAGAATCTCGTCTATGCGTTTCAACAGGTGTTGGCGATCATGGCGGCAACCATCGCAGTTCCGGCAATCGTCGGAAACGGACTGACCGCTGCGGCGGCAATGTTCGGCGCAGGCGTGGGAACGCTTGTGTATCTGCTCTTTACCAAATTCAAAAGCCCTGTCTTCCTCGGTTCTTCGTTCGCATTCATCGGTTCAATGTCGGCGGCATTTGCGGGCGGCGTTTCCATGGCGCTCGGTTATCTCGGATTGATCTTCGGTGCGATTTTTGCCGGACTTGTGTATGTTGTCATCGCACTGGTTGTGAAGAAAGTCGGCGTCAAGTGGATTACCAAGCTGATGCCTGCGGTTGTCATTGGTCCTACCGTTGCAATCATCGGTCTGTCGCTTGCGGGTAACGCAATCACCCAGTTGAGCACCAATACCTCGAGCTCTGCTAACCCGGTCAGCTACCTTGCGGTTCTCTGCGGTCTGGTGACGCTGTTCGTTACCATGCTGGTGTCCACCTACGGCTCCAAGCAGCTCAAGCTCATCCCCTTTATCATCGGTATCCTCTGCGGCTATGCGCTGGCGTTGGTTCTGACCCTGATCGGAACTGCGGCAGATGTGGAAGCTATGAAGATCATCAGCTTCGCCCCCTTTAAGGCACTTGTTGACGGCGGCGTGAGCGTCAAGACCTTTATCGCACTCCCCGACTTCACCTTCCTCACCGCGTTTGACGGCGGCTTCAAGGCGCTTGCGGACAACCCGAGTTACATCGGCACGGTTGCGGTTGCTTATGTTCCCGTTGCATTCGTGGTCTTTGCAGAACACCTTGCCGACCACAAGAACCTCTCCACGGTTATCGACCATGACCTTCTGGAAGAGCCGGGTCTGCATCGCACCCTGCTCGGCGACGGCGTTGGTTCTATGGCGGGCGCATTCTTCGGCGGTTGCCCGAACACCACCTACGGCGAGTCGGTCGGTTGCGTGGCAATCACGGGTAACGCTTCGACCAGCACCATCGGTCTTGCGGCGATCCTCTGCATCATCATCTCCTTCTTCTCCCCCTTCGTCGCCTTCCTCGCTTCGATTCCTGCCTGCGTAATGGGCGGCGTGTGCGTCGCGCTCTACGGTTTCATCGCGGTCTCGGGTCTGAAGATGATCCAGAAGGTTGACCTCGACAAGAACCGCAACCTGTTCGTTACCTCTATCATTCTGATTGCTGGTATCGGCGGCATGACGCTGACCTTCGGCAAGGTGACCCTGACTTCGGTTGCCTGCGCGCTGATCCTCGGTATCATTGCAAACATCGTGCTTGCGAAAGAGAAGAAAGACTAAGACCTCGCAAAGTGCAAATCTGAAACAAACCAAAAAGGTCGCGGGAGAAATTCCGCGACCTTTTGATATGCTTTGGGATAAAGGGCTTAAGGCAATACCGCACAATTCCGATGGTGTCTTAAACCTCCACCGCCTCGGGGGTGATGTACTTCGGGTCAACGATCGGCTTTGCGCCCCACGGGACGGCAAAGCGGATTGCACGGTGCGCAACCTCGATGGTGAAGTTGTTCTGCGTTACCAGCTCGCCGTCAAACGAGTAGATAAAACCTTCTGGCGCCTCCACGTCAATCCGTTTCCCGCGACAGTACTCCAGAATCCCGTCGAATTTCGGGTTATCCAGATGCGTTCCGTTGGTGTAATCCTTAATCAGCTGCATGAATCGGATACGTGACACCGGGCGAACCAGACAGACCTCCAGAAGCCCGTCGCAGTCCACCGAACGCGGCGCACAGCGGAAAGATCCGCCTACATACTGCCCGTTCGCAACCGTGCAGAGCAATATCTTGTCCGAGGGATTCAGCAGCTTTCCGTCCACCGTTACGCGGCATTGATTCTTCATGCCCTTGAAGAGCGCGGCAATCACACTGGATGTATAAGCATTCTTTCCGCCGATCAGCTTCTTCCGGCGGATGTTCATCATGGTTTTCGCCACATAGGAATCAAACCCGAAATGCGCGGCGTTGATTGCATAGCGGTTTCCGACCCGGATCAGGTCAATGGTCTGCTCGGTTGCGTCGATCTGCGCCTGCAGATTCAGAAAGAGCTTTTGCCCGCCGTAGTATTTGACAAAATCGTTTCCCGAGCCGCATGGATAGCACCCGACCGACGCCTGCGGAAAACCAACCGCGCCGTTGACAACCTCGTTCAGCGTTCCGTCCCCACCGCAGGCATAGAAGCGGACAGGTTCGGGGTTCTCGCGGCAGTAGTCGCGGATATATGCGGTCGCGTCCCCCGGCGCTTTGGTTTCATAGATCATATAATCCAATCCGCCCGCCGCGTAGACCTGCTTCAGCTCCGCCTCAATCGTTCCGAAGGAATTGATGCGCCCCGCCGCAGGATTCAGAATAAAAATGTGCTTCATCTGCAAGCCTCCGTATTCAAAACTACATTTATTATATCACAAAACGCGCCGGATTGCAACCCCTCAAAGATATTTCGTATATGCCGAAAACGCGGACGGAATGGCATAGCACTCGTGCAACTCCCGGTTTCCGACCAGATTCAGCCCCGATTTTCCGTGAAATCCCGCTTCCTCGGCGGCAATCCGCACGTCATACGCGATCATATGCCATTCGATGTGCGTAAAAATATGCTTCGCGTCCTCTGCGCGCGTCACGCGCAACGGCTCAAACCCGTAGCTTCGGATCAGTTCGGTTACGCGATCCGCATCGAGATGCCCCGCAACGTTCGGCAACTCGTACAGCCCCGCCAACAGCCCCTTATCCGGGCGCTTGTGCAGAGCGGTTCGCTCCCCGTCGCGAATCAGCAAAACCGTCTTTTCCTCGATTCTGCGCGGGCGCTTTTCCCCCTTGACGGGCAATGCGTCGGTCAGATCCTCCGCCTTCGCGCGACACCAAGGCGCAAACGGGCAACTTTCGCATCGTGCCGCGCCGTTCGGAACGCAGACCGTTGCCCCCAGTTCGATCATCGCCTGCGTAAAGGTAGCGGCGCGCGACGGTTCGGTCGGAATCGAGGATCGCAACCGTTCGCTCCACGCTTTTTTGACGGCGGGAAGCGAGATGTCATCCGTGCAACCGTCAAATCGGGAAAGAACCCGCAAGAGATTCCCGTCGACGGCAGGTTCGGGAAATCCGAACGCAATGGAAGCGATCGCCCCCGCCGTGTAGTCCCCGATTCCCGGCAAAGCACGCAAAGTCTTTACATCAGCGGGCATTTTGCCGCCGTAATCCGAGACAATGACCTTTGCCGCTTTTTGCAGGTTTCGGGCGCGGCTGTAGTAGCCAAGTCCCTCCCAAAGTTTCAGAAGCTGTTCCTCCGGCGCGTTTGCAAGCGCTGCGACGTCCCCGAACGCCTCCAGAAACCGCGCGTAATATCGCTTGACCGCCTCCACGCGGGTCTGCTGGAGCATGATTTCCGATATCCAGATGCGGTACGGGTCATTTGTCCTGCGCCACGGCAGATCCCGCCGGTTAGCGCCATACCATGCAAGCAGGGCTTCTACTGCCTCGGTGGGAAGAAGTACAGGCTCATTCTCCGTCATGCTTCTTCCCTTCCGCCTGCCCGCCGAGCAGACGTGACAGTTCCTCCTGCCGCGCCAGAATGCGATTCACCTTATCGTACAGATCTTCAATCATGATCTCGGTTTTAAGATTGACTTTATAATCGTTTTCCGCGCGGCGGCGATCCTTTTCCTCCTGTCGGTTCTGGCTCATCATGATGAGCGGCGCCTGAATGGCGGCAACACAGGAAAGTACCAGATTCAGCAGAATAAACGGATACGGATCAAACGCACCCGTTGCAAGCAGAATATTCAGAATCATCCAACCGACCAACACGCCGACAAACGAAAAGATGAATGCCCAACTTCCCGCAAACTTTGCAATCGCATCCGCCGCGCGTTGCCCGACGGAATACGCCCGTTTTGCTTCCTTTTCGGTATTGACTGACACACGGCTGCCTGCAAGCAGTGCCAGAACCTCCTCGTCGGTCATATCATGCCGGATATCCTTGATGATCTCTCCGATCAGCTTCTTGTTCTCTTTCATATGTGTATTTCTCCCCCAAAGATTCAGACGCGCAGAACCCGCCCCTCGCGCCTCGGCTTCGCTTCCGGCTCTGCGCCGTCGGCATAGCCCACAATCAGATGTCCGACGCCTTCATAATTCCCCTCGACACCGAGGTCATGCAGAATCGCCTTGCCCTCGTCCGAATCGAATTCTTCGCGGGCGCGGTGAATCCAGCAGCTTCCCAAGCCCTCCGCGTGCGCGGCAAGCATCATGTTTCCGAGCACCAGACTGCCGTCATATACTGCGGTCGGAATGCTGCGATCCGCCAGAACAACCAACACGCAGGGCGCACCGTAGAACGGATCTTTTTCGGGAGTTCCCATGATTGCCGCATTCATCCGCATCAGGCGGTCGCGCAAAGCCTTGTCGGTTACGCAAAGAATCATCGCGCTCTGCCGCCCCATTCCGCTTGCCGCATAAAGCCCTGCGCGGAGAATGCGTTCCAGTTTCTCCTCCGGCACTGCATTCGGCAGATACGCGCGAACCGAACGTCTGGTTTCCATACACTCCAGAATTGCCTTTTCGTCCATCTTCAAACACTCCTTCCGAATCGAATGATCTGTTGCTTTTATTATAGCACAAAGCGGGCGGATTTACAAGTCCCAAGCTGAAAAACCCGTTCCCGACCTTCGTCGGGAACGGGTCATTTATGATTTCTGTCCGGTTCTGCGCTTCCGCAGATGCCCGAGAAGAACCGTCCCCCACGCAAGCAGCGTCACGCCGACCGAGGCGAATAGCAGGATGTACATCACCGTGTTCCAGTCGGTTCGGTCGGCAATTACGCCAAGCCCGTAGGCGCTGGCAGTACTGCCGACGTAACCCGCACTGTTCATCAGTCCCGCAAGAAAGCCCGGGTTGACCTTATCCCGTATGGCAAACGGCATGATGCTGGTCATAATGGAGTTGATCCCGTGCGCAAAGCAGGAGACCACGCCGAGAAAGGCAACGGTCAGCACCATGCTTTCAAGTTTCATGCTGAGAAGGATTCCGCAAATGCAAACGGAAAGCAGCAGGAGCAGGCTGCCGCTGAGCGCTCGGAAATCCTTGATCTTCCGATTCATCCGGAGCGCCAGCATCGCGCCGAAAACGCCGCAGAACGGCAGGGCAACGGTCAGAACGATGGAAAGACTGTCCCCCACCCCAAAGCGCTCCTTGAGAATCACGGGTGTCCATGTGTTCAGCCCGTCCTTGACGAAGTTATCCACCGCTATGAACAGCCCGCACACAGCGAACAGTCCGATCAGCGCCCCGTTTGCGGCGCGCTTCCGCGATCCGCCCCCGGCAGTCGTCGCTTCGGAGCTTGCCGCGTGCGCCTCCGCCAAACCGGCATTTTCGAGGGTCAGCGTGTCGTAGCCGATCAGCCACGCAATACCGATTGCAAGCATCAGAACCGCGCCGAGCAGGAACGCGCCGCGAAAGAGATCAAACAGATTGAAGATCGCGCTTCCGCCATAGGAAATCACCGTTCCGATGACAACCGTCAGGCTCATGGCAAACACCGCCCGCTTCATCATCACGGAATCCATGGTATCGCTCAGAACCAACACAAGCGTAGGCCAGAGAACCGACTGGCAGATTCCGTTGAGAAGCCACAGATACTTGATCGCTCCGAACGGCACGCCGCAGAACACCGCAATATTGAGGATTGCCGACACGCCGAGAACGCCCGGAATGATATACTTTCTCGGATAGAACCTGCAGAAAATCGCATGAATCAGCTGTCCCGCGCCGTAGGCAAAGAAGAAGAAAGTTCCCGTCAGCCCCGCTTCCGCGCGCGTGACATTGTAGAACGCCATGATCGGCGCAATGTTTGCGTTGTAGCTGTAGCGCCCCGTATAGGCAAAACTGTAGACGAGACAGGCAATTACAATCAGAATCTGCTGTTTCCGTTTCAGAGTCAATTGCTTTGCACTCATTTCCGTTGTTCTCCCATTCAGACCTCAATGCGCTCGGTTCGCGCGAGCCACAGCTCCGCCGAGGCGTCACTCGGCATTCTCCAGTCGCCGCGCGGAGAGAGGCAGATGCTTCCCAGTTTCACGCCGTCCGGCAGACAGCTCCGCTTGAACTGCTGCGTAAAGAAGCGGCGGTAAAAGACCAGAAGCCACTTTTTGATCGTTGCGCGGTCGAAATCGTTGCAAAACGCCTTGACTGCCAGAGCAAACACCTTTTCGGGCAGGAAGCCGAAACGGACTGTATAGTAGAGAAAGAAATCATGCAGGGCATAAGGACCGACAATCTCTTCGGTCTGTTGCGCGATCTTCCCTTCCGCGTCGGGCGGAAGCAGTTCGGGGCTGATGGGCGTATCCAGAATATCCCGCAGAACAGCGTCGGACGATGCGAAACGGTCGCTTTGCAGAATGCTGTCGATCATCCAGCGAACCAAGGTTTTCGGCACGCCGCAGTTGACTCCGTACATACTCATGTGATCGGCATTGTAGGTGCACCAACCGAGCGCCAACTCGCTCAAATCGCCCGTCCCGGCAACAAAGCCGCCGATTCTGCCCGCATAATCCATCAGAACCTGCGTCCGCTCTCTCGCCTGCGCATTTTCAAAAGTCAGGTCAAGGGTGTTGCGATTCTGCCCGATGTCGCGGAAATGCTGTTCGACCGCCGCCGCAATCGGAATCTCCAACGCGGTAATGCCGAGCGTGCGCATCAGCTCAAGGGAGTTGCGGTAGGTGCGGTCGGTCGTGCCGAAACACGGCATGGTGATACCCACCACGTCGGTCGTGGGCTTCCCCATGCGCCGCGCCGCCTCAGTGGCAACCAAGAGCGCCAGCGTGGAATCCAGACCGCCCGAAACGCCGATCACGGGTCGCCCGTGCGTGACCTCCATGCGCTTCTTCAGTCCCATGACCTGCATCTCGAAGATATCCATACACCGCTCGGTGCGGTCGCTCCTGGCGTCCGGCACGAAGGGCAGGCGGCTGACGGGATAATAGGAAAGGTCGTTTTCGGGAATCTCCAGCGGGACAGCCACGCGGCGGAAGCTGCGGGCGTTCTGCGCCGCGCCGTCCGCGAAGGTCTTGATTTTAAGCCGATCCACGCGCATTTTGCCGAGGTCGATGTCGCCAAAGAGGATATAGTCCCCGTCAATCGTTTCGCGGTTCTCGGCAATCATCCTGCCCGCTTCGCAGATCATGCTGTGCCCCGAGAAAATGAGATCGGTTGTGGACTCGGTACAGCCCGCCGATACATAGACATAGCCGTCCAGTTGCGCCGCCGACTGTGCGGAGACAAGCGAGCGACGGTAACGGCGCTTGGAAATCGTCTCGTTGCTTGCCGAGAGGTTGAGCATGACCTCCGCGCCGCCCATGGCAAGGTAGGCGCTCGGCGGAACGGTTGCCCAGAGATCCTCGCAGATCTCCGCGCCAAAACGGAACGCGCCCGCGTCAAAGATCAGATCCGTTCCGATCGGAACAGTCTCCCCCTGCAGGTCGCCAAGCCCCAGAGCCTCGGCGCTGACTTCAGAGAGCGCCAGCTCCGTACCCGGGGTGAACCACCGCTTTTCGTAAAACTCGTTATAGTTCGGAATATAGGTTTTGGGCACAAGACCGAGAAGCCGACCGCCCGCGACGATTGCCGCGCAGTTGTACAGTCTCCCGCCAAGTTCCAACGGCAAGCCGACCGCCAGAGCGGAGGAAAGCGCGGCGGAAACACGGACAATCTCGCGCAAGCCATCCTTCGCGCCCTGCAGAAGCGCGGACTGGAAGAACAGATCGGCGCAGGTGTAGCCCGTCAGCGACAGTTCGGGAAATACGGTCAGCTGCGGCTGTTTCTCCGCCGCCTTCCGCGCCATTCCGAGAATCGCCTCGGTATTCCGCAGGGTGTTCCCGACCGTAACCGTCGGCACGCACGCCGCAACCCGTATAAAATCCAACATAAAAAACCTCCCACAGCCGCACAGCGCGGTCCGTTTCTGTATACCGTATTATTATACCATGAAATGCGCCGCACTTCAACCGTTTTTCCGAAAAAAGGCAAAAAAAGCCGACACACGGAGAAGATGTGTGCCGGCAGGCGTAATCAGGAAATGGTGGTTCGGATGTAGAAGAAACCGTTGCTTGTGCGGTTCTCCTCATTCATGGTGGCGATTTTGACCAGCACGCGGTTTTCTTCGCCCGCGGTCAGACCGCTCAGCTTGACATTCTCCACATAAGTGCCCGGGCGGAGGAATCCCGTCTCTCCAAGCTTTTTATCGGGGGCAAAATCGGCTTTTCCGTCACCCGTCTGCACCACCTTGACCGAGTAGAGCTCGGCTTTGAGCAAAACGTTGTTTTCCACGGGGTTGGTCAGATTGATGCCTGCAAACGTTCCGTCAAACGCGGGCGTGCAGGCAAGAAAGACCTTGCAAACACCCTCGGTTTCGTAGGAAACGTAACCGTAGCTCTCGGGCAGTTCCTGCGGCGCGCCGTCCATGGCTTGCTTCTCGTAGATTTCCGGTTTGAACAGGATGGCGAATACCACTCCCGCAACCACGGCGGCAGCCAAAAGCAGGCAGACAGCTCCGATGGGGAGAATCCTTTTCAATTGGGTTGTGCTGTATCTGTGCATTTCAGTTTCCTCCATCCGTTGTAAATCCCGCAAGCGCAATGGTCAGCATTCCGATGGGAATCAAGTTCTGAGACGTGAACGGGTTGCCGTTCACCATCGGCTCGCCCTTCAGCGACAGCCAGACCTCAGCCGAACCGTTCTTTGCAACCGACAGCGCAATGCCGTCCCCGTCGAGATCGCCGAGCTTTTGGGTCAGCGCCGTATCGGCATATAACTCGGACTTTACGCCCGCAACGCCTGCCGCAATGGACGTGCCTCCGTCGGTAGCGGTCAGCGCACGGTAAGAGAGCATGACCTGCAACAGGCTGTTTGCTTCCCCGGTGGCTTCGGTTGCGTGGTATTTCACGCTGATTTTGTTTGCCGTTCCGTCAAAACCGTACCACCCCGGGTAGCCCGCAACCGTTCCCGCACCGGGATTTTCGGTTTCGTCGGCTTCATAGCGCAGATTGGACGGATTCCATGTCCCGTAGTCATAGCAAAAGGTCATAGCGCCGAACTCGATTTCAACGGAATATTGATAGGTCTTTGTTCCGGCAGTGCTTCCCGTTTCCTCCGCGCGGGCGGCAGGAAAGGCGGAAAGAACCGAAACGGTGAGCGAAACCGACAAAACGGCGGCGAAAAGAGCCCGTATAGACTGGAAGATTCTGTTTTTCATGTTCCGGTAGCTCCTCCTTTTCGACGCGATTTTATCGGCTTCACGAATGCTTCAGGCGCACGGTTGCGGTAATCCGTTTGACTCCCTTGTAGGAATCCAGACTCGGAAACCGACCGAACACGGCTTCAAACACATTCTCGTAAGCAACGGTTTTGCCGTCTGCCTGCCCGACTTCGGGGATTGTGATTTCTCCTCCCCCATACAGGGTCACCCCTGCGCCGCATCGGTCAAAGTCGGCGGTATTCGGCTCTGTTTCAACGGTTAAGGCACGGTTGGAACGGTTTTTAACCGAAACGGTAAACGAATCCGCCTCCACACCGCTTGCCTCCCGCCAAAAGCCGCTGTTGATGTAGCGTTCGCCGGTTTCCACATTTTCGGCAACGCTGACCAGATTGTAGGTGTATGTGGTATTGCGGAATACCACATCGGCTTCATAGCGCACGGTTTTGCGGTTGTCGATCACGGAAATCACGACATCCGCTCCCCCGCCAACCGATTGAATCGGCTCGGCGAAAACAAGTACCGGGAGAAGCAAAACCGCGGTCGCTATGAACAATTGTACCAAAATTCTTCTCAGTTTCACGAATCTGCTTCTCCTTTCCTTGCGAATCCTACACGGCAGGGCTACAGTTCCCGCCGGGCGGGGTTCTTACTTTGTGATGGTTACGAGAATCGAACCGAGCTTCTGCGCGGTGATTTCCGAAACCGTGGGAGTTCCCTCAACCTTGTAGGTCGCGGTTGCGTTGTGGCTGCCGCGAGCATCGCCGACTGCGCACTTTGCAATCGTGCCGTCCCCGTTCGTCACGGGAATGGTCAGCGTGCCGTAGGTGTCCACAACATCCGTGGCTTCTACCTTGTAAGTAACAGGCAGGTCGGAATGGTTGACGATTTTCACTTCGCCTGTACCATTCCACGTAGCCTCGGTGCTCGGCTCGTACTGATACTTCTCCGGATTCCAGACCGAACCGGTAGAATAAGTGAAAGTCGGATTGGCAAACTCAATGTCAACCAGATAGGTATGAACAATAGCACCCGAGATTGTAACATTGACATCCTGATTTTCCTTCTGACCGGTATATTCACCCTCGGATTGTCCCGCTGCGAACGACGAAATCGTTGCGCAGAGGCAGAGCGCCAGAACCATCATACAAACAAGAATCTTTTTCATCCTTTTATCCTCCTTTCTCCGAAAATGTCGAACCCATTTATTACCACGTCACCCGAGGGGGACGGAGTAACCGTTTGAAGGCGTTTTTATTGTGCGCTTTTGCTGATGATAACCGTAACGGTTGCAACTGTGTATGTCTTTTCACTATCGGGTGTTGCAAACTGCATATCGATGTAATGTTGCGCAACCGAACCCCATGCATTGCTTTCCAACTTGACCGTCAACGTTCCCGTGGTGGGCTCTCCATTCGCCTCTCCTTGACCCTTGTTCGCCGCTGACACAGTCAGCTTATTCGTCTCCGAATCGCCTTCTCCGGTCATTCCAATAGTTAAATCGGGTGCTTTGTCCGCAGCAGGAGAAACGGTTGCATACGCTTGAATAGGCAGGTCGGAACGGTTGGAAACTGTAATTTCTCTGGTTGTGTTCTTCAATTCCTCGCCTTTTACAGTGTCATAACGCATGGTATCGACATTCCATTCAAGATGGCCGATTGTCAAATCGCCAAACGAAAACTTTAAATCAACCGCATACTTGTGTGTCACCTTCTCAACCTTGACATTGATTTTGTTACCACCGTCTTGGACAGGGGTGTTAAATTCGTTTTCCAAAACGCCATGATTCGGACCGACAACACCATCTTTCAAAGTATCCGCCGCTGCACCAACGACGAACAGGGATGCGGACATCAAGCCTGCGAGCATAAGGGAAAGAAATTTTTTCATAATTCTGCTCCTTTCAAAAGCAAAAAATTTTTATGTATCAACCGATTTCAATTTTCAATCGGAAGATTTCTTAACGGTTACGATCATATCGCCAACGGCGATATATCTGTCGGTATTGCCTGACTGCGGGTTTCCCGAGAGGATCAGGTAGAACGACTGCCGCGTGGCAGTTCCCGTCCCCGTCACGGTTTCGGGCGGGGTCGCTTGTGGAATGGTCACATCCTCGGTTTCGGTTACAAGGTAATTCGTGTTTGCCTCGTTCTTGGTGTAAACCTTTGCCACAATGCCGCTCTGCCCGCCGTCATGCGAGGCGTAGATGAAGGAAATTTCGGGTTTGACGTTGCAGAAGATCGCCGCATTGGAGCGGTTGACAACCGTTACGCAGTTGTTCTTGCCGTCAAAGCCGATCCAGAAGGATTCCCCGTTTTCGGCTTGCTCGTACTTCATGGAGTCGGTATTCCAGACTTCCTTGGTATAGTTGAAATACATTGCGCCGAACTCGATTTCCATTGCATAGACTGCCTGCGCCGTGCCGCCGCCCTGCGTTCTCGCCCAGACATACTCCGCGTGCGAAGTGTAGCTTCCGTCCGCGTTTTTGGGCGAATGGTAGTCCGCGCTCGTGCCGTTTACGGGGTTTTCACTGTCAATCGGATAGAACTTGTCCCATGACCCGCCGTCCTCCGAGCGGAAGATTGCGCCGTCAAGCGAATAGTTGATCTGTCCGAACACGGTCTGCGTTGGGTCAATGGTGTAGTTCTTTGCGGCGTCGCCCGAAATCTGCACATTCTCAAGCGTGATTTTCGTTGCGCCGTAGCCAATGGAAAGGTCGTTATAGTAAACGTTTCCGTGGGTCAACGTCACGCTTTCATTCTTCACAAGCCCCGAAAGGAAAATCGCACCCGGGTCGGAAATCGGGTAAGTGCCCTGATCTTTCCACTTCTCGTAGTCGCTCGATTTGACGTACAGCAGATAGTTTCCGATGCGCGTAACCGACAGTTGCTTTTTATAAATGGAGAAGTAAGCCGTTCCCGTTGCCGTATAGGTCTCGGTGTTGATTGTAGCGGTTACGGAATAGCCATTCTCGCCGTTGCTTGCGTCCTTCGGCGCTTCGGTCAGACCCGTGGTTGTACCAACGCCGTAGGTAAAGGTTGCGCTCTTCAGATCCTCTTCCGGGACAGTCACCTTTTCCGCCGTAGCGCCGCTCCCGTTCAGCACCGCCTCAACCGAGGGAACAACCGGGTTGCCGTCGTAGGTTTTGCTGAGGTCTTTCAGGCTGAGGGTGTAGGTTGCCTTGCGGTTGATGGTGATCTTGTAAATGATGGAGTGCGCGGCTACTGTGTTGTTGGTGTCCTGCTTTTCCAGTTGCAGAACTTTTTGGGTCACCCCCGCCATGGAGACTTTCATCATGATATGGCCGATTTTGACTGTCACGCCGTCCACGGTTTTCGTTTCGGTCTCGATTGTCTGAAGCACATTGTCAAGCTTCACCGTGTAGGTAACGCCGTCCTCCATCACAAACATTGCGTAAACGTAGGTTTCGGTTGCGTCGCTTTCGATGTAGACCGTGTAGGCAAACAGGCTTTCGGAATATTTGTTTCCGATGTAGCCGTCGTCCCGCCCCTGCCAATCTGCGCTCGGATAAACGTCGAGATTTTCAAAGGGAGAGGAAACCGCGTCAAGCTTCATGTTGTAGCTGAACGGATAATCGATTTCGCCCCAGATGTTTCCGGGGGTCAGCGCGCTGATCGTGATGTAGACCTTTTCGCTTTCCGGAAAGGTTACCCCGTCGGGGACTGACACCAACTGGGAGGTCGGGATTTCCAATGCGTAAATGCCGCCGTGCAATGCGGGATCGGGAAGCGTCATTGCAATGGATTTGAAATGCTTCCGCGCCACAACGCGCCTCGTCTCTTTTGAGGTTTTATCGGCATAAAGCGTCATATGATGATCCTCGAAGAGCTTCAACAGTTCCTTTTCGCGCGTCTCCAAGTCATCCGACAGCGGATAAACGGTTTTGTCTGCATTCAGAAGCATAAATTCATCGGAATCGTAGTAATAAACCGTTCCTTCAGAACCGTCGCTCGGCTGTGTAATGAATTTGATGTAGTTTCCGACCTTTCCGTTTACAAGAATGTCTTCTCTCTGCGCTTCCAGAAGCCGGAAGGTACGGTCTTTAGAAGAGGTCAGGTTCGGAAAACGACCGTTGTACATTCTGCACTGCTCAAGAGAAATATTGGGGACTTGGCTCTGGTTCAATCCGTTTTCCGTAATGGAATAATGGCCGAAGGAAGCGGCTGTAATTTGCGTTCCCTCCCGGATGATGATCGAATGCTCAGCCATTTTGGATTTGTTTCCTGCGCCGATACCCGCCGGAGTCGGATCACTGTCCGACAGTGCTTTGTTGTTTCTGTAAGTGCCGGTGCTCGGATCGAATCCGTCCGGATAGCCGGAATGCGCCGTGATGTTACCGCCGGACAGCTCGATTGTCATTCCGGAATTTTTCACATCATCGGTACACCCAACGCCCGCGCATCCAACCCCGCCAACGGCGGTCACCGTTCCGCCCGAGATATTGACGGAATAGGATTTTGAAAACTGATTGCTCGGGTGATAGGGAAGCGAGTCTCCATCGCCTATCCCTGCCGCCCAACGTCCGCCGTGGGCTTCGATTGTTCCGCCGGTAACAGTGATGGAAGTTGAAGTTGCCGCGCCGTTTACACCGCCGCCGATTCCTGCCGCCTGATGTCCTCCGAACGCATGGATTTCGCCGCCGTTGATCATGATGGTTCCCGGTGTGCCCTGTGTATACGCCGTATTATCGCAGGTTGTGGTAGTACCGGACACGCCGCCGCCGATTCCGGCGCCGCCTGCAAGACTATTGGCTGTAGTTCCGGCGGGCGATCCGTAACCTTCCCATTCCCTGCCATTTGGAAAATTGGTGGAATCACTCGGATTGTTGGAGGAGTTGTTTACATTCACCCAGTGACCGCCATAGGCGGCTACCGAGCCGTTGCTCTGTTCAATCGTCAGGGTCGAACCGCTGTCAACCTGAATGCCAGCAAATCCGCCGCCGCTTTGCGACTTTGTATAGTAATTGCTCGAATTTACGGTGCAACCATTGACCCCCGCATAGAAATAGTTTGCTCCGCGGAATGCCACCTTGACTTCCGAATTGCCGGTAATCAGAAGCGGGCAGACCTGCGCTTTGTTGTTCCATCCGAGTTTCTGCGAAACAGCCCAAAGCCCCTCAATCTGTTTTCCGCTTTCCGTATCATCGGCATATCTGCGGTTCATTGTCGCGCCTTCAAACAGAAGTGTGACATTCGTCGCTCCGACAACCGTAACCGAGAAAACGCCGTTTTTGATGATGACATTTTTCCCGTTGTACGAAGAATCGATCAGCACAGCGCCGGAAGAAAAGGTTGCGAAAGCCGACTCCGCAGACGAGGGAAGAAGGAAACCGAACGGAACTGCCAACACGGTTGCCAGTACTATGCAGAACGCGACCGCGCCTGCAATCCACTTTCCGAATTTCGTTTTCATTCTCCCCACCTCCTCTCAATTTTTCGACTTTCGACTGCGCAGGGATTACCGATTGAGGATGCGAAGGGTGATCTCTGCCTGCGCGTTCACGATTGATTTTTCGTTGGTTTTCGGGTCATACGGCTCGATCACCATCACGGCTTTGTATTCTCCTACAGGCAATTTGTCGCCGCCCGGAAGCGCGGTGATCTTGCAGTTCTCCAACTGATAGCCGATCTGGACTCTGCCCGACTGGTAAAAGGTTGTCAATGCCTTGTCGGGATCGTAGCCATCGGCTTCCGTTTCCGACTGCTTGCGGACTCCCGCCGCGATCAGGTCGATCCCCGCTTTTTTCAGCTCCGTGTCGGAGATGCAGAGCCGAATCACCATATCATGCGTACTGGATGCGGGATTGACATAATTGATTACGCCAACGCCCGTTGCGTAGCTGACGTCCACGTCCTGATTCAGCCGCAGACTCAGGCGGCTTGTTCCCGTGGGCAACGGATCGGGCTGATCCTTTTCGGGCGGCGCGGGCTTCTGGTTCGGGTCGATCACCTCGGGGCTGAACACCGTGTCCGAGGTCAGTTTCTTCACCACGATAACCGAAGTCGTAACGGTTGCCGCCAGCAGAACCGCCGCAACTGAGGTCACAATCGGCAACACCGGAACAGGTCCTGCCACACTGCCGCAGACATAGCAGTTCTGAATATATCCCGTATTCTTCCCCACAAAGCCACCTGCGCAGCTTCCAACCGTCATGCCCACGCGGACATGGCAGTTTGCAACGCCGCCGCCGACCGCGTTTCCGATCATTCCGCCCGTCACGATTCCGCGCTTGCCCTTCAGGACATAGTCAAGCGTGAGGTTCGCAATCTTTGCGTTCTTGGTGTAGCCGAAGAAGCCGCCGTACTCCATTCCCGTGCAGTCGATCTTGAAATTGTAGATCGTCTTGCCGTTTCCGTCAAAGCAACCGCTGAACGGGAGCGCTTCGGAAAGTCCGATCGGCTCGAGTTTTGCGCCGCGCATATTGATGCTTGCTTCCAGCATATAGTTTGCCGAAGCCGCCGCGCGGTCGCCCGAATTGACAGCGGTAATGATCCGCGTCAGATCCGCCGCCGTTTTGATCGGAATCACGCGTTCCTGCGCACCGAACAGCACCGCGCGGTTGCGGAAGCGGTCAGGCTCGAGAACAAAGCCGCGCTTGGTGCGCTCGTTCTTCCACAGGTTCTGAAGTCCGAGTTTATGATAGAGTTGATCCGAAGGCGTTCCCTTCGGCATGAAGCACTCGGGATTTCCGGTTGCAACCGTCACGTTGCCGCTGCGGTCAATCCGGCGCTTCTTGGGGTCTGCAAGATATCCGCAGGAATTGATCGTGCCCGTGTTCCGCTTGTAAAAGCCCGTAACGCCCTTCCCGCGCCCCACGCGCATTGCAACGGAGTTTTTTACCACGCCGCTGTTTCCGAACACAAAGCCCGCACCGTTGGGGCATCCGCTCAGCTGTACATTCGCCGAGCACCCTTCAATCACGCCCCCGTTGATCGCGGCAAATGAGCCGACCCTTTTGTTTTGGTTGTTGTTCGCCATTCCGAACCCTCCTTTACCGCTTTTAAATGCAGATAAAAAGCAAAGCCCGGTTGCAAAGGAAGATGATACACCTGTATCATCCATCCAAATTGCAACCGGGCTGACTTTCCCTTTCCGGAAAAGTCCCCAAGGCTTTGCGTCGCCGCCTCACGACGGTTTTGCTAAGTATTCGCTTTTGTTAAAACCAGTATACCACAGACTTCTTCTTTTGTCAAGTACTTTTTTTCTTTTTTTAAAAGAATTCACAAAGCAACCGTTTTTCAGTAAGCTTTCTGAATCCTTTTTATTGATTTTCATCACAAATTCTTGGCGGATATGCGCCAAAGCACCCCGAACGCCGCGACTGACACGCGGAATCCGGGGTTCTTTTTTATTCCGGCGCGACCTCAAGTGCCAGCCGGATCATTTCCCCAAAAGAGTTCTGCCGCTCTTCTGCGGTTGTCTCTTCTCCCGTGAGGATATGATTGGAAACGGTACAGATTGCCAACGCGTTTTTCCCGAGTCTTGCGGCGTTCATATAGAGTGCCGCCGCTTCCATTTCCACTGCGAGCACGCCCATTTTTGCCCATTTTTCATTGACTGCAGGATCGTCGCCGTAGAACACATCAGTAGAGAGCAGACCGCCGACATGGTAGGTTGCGCCCGCCAGTTCCGCCTGTTTCACGCTTTCGGCGAGCAGACTGTAGCTGCAGATCGGCGCGAAGCTGCCGGGAAGTCCGAAGTTAGCCGCGTAGTTGGAATCGGTCGACGCTCCCATACCGAACACAAGGTCGCGGACACGGACGTTCGGTTTGATTGCGCCTGCAGTTCCGATGCGGATGATATTCTCCACTCCGAACACGCGGAACAGTTCATAGGAATAGATCCCCATAGACGGCATTCCCATTCCGCTTGCCATAACCGAGATGCGCTTGCCGTGGTAAGTTCCGGTATAGCCCTGCACGCCTCTGATATTATTGATGAGTTTTGCGTTCTCCAACCACTCCTTTGCGATCATTTGCGCCCGCAGGGGGTCGCCCGGCATCAGGACCGTACGCGCAAAATCTGCGGGGGTTGCGGCGATATGCGCCGTCGGATACAATTCCGCCATGTTTTCCTCCTTTTAAGACCTCGGGGCTAAGACCTCGGGGCTTTGCCCCGAACCCCACAAGGGGCTTCTTGAAAGAAGCCCCTTGACCGCAAGAACTTTCCTATAAGGGGTATCGGGGTTGCCGATTTAATTGTACTAATTTTATACGGAGTGCTTTTTGGGTTTGAGTTTGTGCCACACGCGGGCGGCGAAAGATCGTCCCGCATGAAAGACGCGCCGCACGGGATAGATCAGATTCCACACGCGCGCATAGAAACGGTAAGACCGTGCCGATGACAGGACGTGCCGTTTCCCGCGGTAGAACTCCGTGACATAGCCCAGCACCCACGCGTCGGGGACGTATTCCTTTGCATAGGTATTGTCCCCTCTTATCACATATTCCCCGTCCCGCACGCCGATGATCCGGTGCAGGATATATTTCCCGTCGGGGCGGCGGTAGAGCGGCAGGTCGTATTTTTTCAGCCGTTCGTCCCCGATGGGCAGGACGATCACGCGATCCCGGCGGTTGCGGAGCATGGGGCGCATACTGCACCCGACCGTTGTGCTGACATAAAAGCCCTGCTCGGCAAGCTGCCGCTCGATATTGCCGTTCGACTCTGCGGTTTCCGTCATTCGAGAATTCCGTTCTCGCGGAACTGCTCCACCAGACGTGCCGCGTCCTGTGCCGCAGTCTCGCGGTCTACCTCGTATTCTTTCAGCATGGCGTCCACCAATTCGTCAAGCGTAATATCCGCCTCGCTCAGCTTCTTCCACAGAAACGCGCCGGTTTCGTTCAGCCGCACCATCCCGTGAAAGGTCTTGCTCGTCTCCCCGACTGCCACGGCAATGTAGGAATCGCCGACCTTCTGAATGGTAAAATCCTTTTTGATTCGCATATGCTTCTCCTTTTCGGTCACTGACCGTTATATTTCATGGCTTCATAGGCGACCTTTGCCGCCTCGTCGGAAATCGTGCAGGAAAGAACCCAGAACGGCACTGCCCGCACCAATGCGTCCATCAGCGTCAGCTGTTTGTTGACCGACGCCCGCGTTCCGCGCAGGTAAAGTTGGTGAACCAACCGCCCGATCGCGTCCTCCTGCGTTGCCCGCCGGATGGAATTGACCTCTCCGCGCTCGATAAAGCAGATGGCGCGGAGCGGAGCGGAGATATTCTCGCCCCAGTTTTCCTTCCCGTTCCACGGAGTCCCGAACGCCGTCACCGAGCCGTCCGTCTCCACGCGAAGCAACGGCTTGTCTCCGTTGAGAACCCGTGCATTCGGAATATTTTTCAGCCACAGCGCCGTATGGGTGGATTTCCCGACCCCGCTCTTAGCGGTAAAGGCGTAGGCGTTTCCGTCCGCCTCAATGATTGAGGCGTGCATCAGAAACACATTGTAGTTCGGCAAAGTCTCGCAGATATGACGGTAGAGACAGATGCTTTCGCAATAGGCGGCGGAAAAATCGCCGTTCTTCTGCTCCTCCTGCAATTCCTCCTCGCTCGCCGAGACGGAAAAAGCATACTCGTCCCCCGGGCAGATGTAACCGGCGCACTGCCGCTCAATAAACGCATATCGGTTCTCGATCCGGATACGGATCTCGGCAAGGCGGATAATAAACATAGACGTGGTTTGCTCCGTTCTGTTGATTTCTGTTCTATTATAGCATATTACAACCGTTTTGTCAACCTGATTTGATGATTTCATACAAAAAAGCCCACGCGGTGGGCTTTTGACATTTGTCAGGCAGAGCAGATTTCAATACGGTTGCGGATATACTGTTCCATCTCGCCGACGGGAACATCGAGAGCCAACGACAGCTCGGCGTAGAGATACCGCTTTGCGTCCTCGGCAAAGCCGCGTTCGGTTTCCGAGATACGCTGTGCCCGCGAACTGCCGCGTATGCGGCTGACCCGTTCGCGCACGGTTTTGATGACCCGCACCCATTCGGAGGGCGTGTGGGTATGCATGGCTTCGGTATACCGCAGGCGCAACGCCTTTGCATTCGGTTCTTCGAACGCCTCCATTGCGGGAATCTCGTTCAGCAGACGGTTCGCCTCCTCTGCCGTCAGCAGGCGGCGCAGAAAAACGTTCTCGCTGTCGGTTGGCACATACAGCACCCCGCCGTTGTTGCGGAACGGGTGGAGCACATAGTAAATCCTGTCCGCAGGCATCCCGCACAGGGGCGCGCAGCAGATATCCGCAACGTGGCAGACCCCCTCCGAAGCGTAATAGACATACTCACCGACTGCAAACATCGTCACAACCCCTTTCTTTTCCTGTCATGAGAAATTCGGAATCCCATCACCTTCTTGTATATTATACCATATTTTTTGCCAAAACGGGGTGCGAATCTGCATATTTTCTATATTTATTTACGTTTTGCACATAAAAATCCCTTTTGCGCGTTGCGCAAAAGGGATTTTGTTCTAATTATTGATGCGTTATGCATTTCCGCTCGTATCCGCCGCATCCGCCCGGACTTCTGCTTCTGCATCTGCTTCCGCTTCGTCCTCGTCGTCCTCGTCGTCCTCATCCTCGGGTCTTGCAAGCTGTGCTTCCAGCATCATGTCCTTGACCTTCATCAGCCGCGTGGTGTTTCCGCGCTCGTTTTCGTCCAAGCGCATCCGGATGGTGCGAATGACCTCCAGATATTGCGGCATCAGAATATACTCAAGCGCATTGACCCGTCTGCGGGTGCGCTCGATCTCTTCCGCAAGAAGCTGTGCGGTCTTTTCCAATTCCGCCATTCGGAGCAGATCCTCCAGAATCCCGTTCAGCGCCTGCACCGACGCGTCCAACTCGCCTGTGGTGAACGCCATACCGTAATTGTAGCTGTCGGTATTGCCCTCGGCATAGACCTGCAACCGGAAAACGGGAACATCCACGCTCATGCAGTTGTGGAAGGAGACATCGAGCGTTCCCTCTTTTTTGGGGCAGATCAGCGCCTCCTCCAACATCTGCGGCGGGTTGACCGCGCCCGCGACCGTAAAGCCGCCGTAAACCGTTGCGAGCGATTTTTCCACCTTTTCCCGCAACGCCTTATCCTCTCTGACGACATCCATAAAGCGGCGCATCAGCTCATCGCGTTTGTCCTTGAGCAGTTTATGTCCCCGACGTGCGGTCTGATAGCGGGCTTGATACCGCTTCATTTCCATTCTGGTCGGGTTGACTTGTACGCCTGCCATTCCGCTGTTCCTCCCGCTTTAGTTTTCGGTCTTTTCCTGCTTCTGCCAATACTTATCCAACAGCGCGGGCTTGATCCGCTTCATCTCGCCGCGCGGCAGGATGGAAAGCAACTTCCAACCAAGATCCAGCGTTTCCTCAATGGAGCGGTTCTCATAGAAGCCCTGATTGATATACTCCGCCTCGAACGCGTCCGCAAATTTCGCATACAGACGGTCGACGGGAGAAAGCGCCGCCTCGCCGAGCACCACCATCAGCTCTCTTGCTTCCTTGCCTCTCGCATAGGCGGAGAAAAGCTGGTTCATCGTGTCGGCGTGATCCTCGCGGGTCTTGCCTGCGCCGATTCCCTTGTCTTTCAGACGGGACAGCGACGGCAGAACGTCCACGGGCGGCAGGCATCCCTTGCGGTAAAGCTCGCGCGACAGAATGATCTGACCCTCGGTGATATACCCCGTCAGGTCGGGAATCGGGTGGGTCTTGTCATCCTCGGGCATCGACAGAATCGGAATCATGGTAATGGAGCCGTCAGATCCCATTTTCCGCCCCGCGCGCTCATAGAGCGTTGCAAGGTCGGTGTACAGGTAGCCGGGGTAACCGCGCCGCCCGGGAACTTCCTTGCGCGCGGCGGAAACCTCACGCAGAGCCTCGGCATAGTTGGTGATATCGGTCATAATGACCAGAACGTGCATATTGCAGTCGAACGCCAAATATTCCGCGGCGGTCAGCGCCATACGCGGGGTGTTGATACGCTCGATCGCGGCGTCCGACGCAAGGTTGATGAACAGCACCGTGCGATCCAGCGCGCCGGTTTTGCGGAAGTCCGAAATGAAGAAGTCGGCTTCCTCAAAAGTGATACCGATTGCGGCAAACACAACCGCAAACTTTTCGTCCGTCCCGCGCACCTTCGCCTGTCTTGCAATCTGCGCGGCAAGGTTTGCGTGCGGAAGTCCCGACCCCGAGAAAATCGGCAGTTTCTGACCGCGAACCAGGGTGTTCAGTCCGTCGATACTGGAAACGCCCGTCTGAATGAACTCGGAGGGATAGTAACGCGCCGCAGGGTTGATCGGCGTGCCGTTGATATCAAGACTCTTTTCGGGAATGATGCGCGCACCGCCGTCGATCGGCTCGCCCATACCGTTGAAGATACGACCGAGCATATTCTTCGACACGGGCAGTTCCACGCCGTGTCCCGAAAAACGAACCTTGCTGTTTGCGAGGTTGATGCCTGCCGCCGATTCAAACAACTGAACCAGCACGTTCTTTCCGTCCACTTCCAACACGCGGCAGCGGCGGACTTCGCCGTCGGGCAGTTCGATCTCGCCCAGTTCGTCGTATTTCACGCCTTCGACCTGACGCACCAGCATCAGCGGTCCGGCAACCTCTTCGATGGTTCTGTATTCACGAATCATGTCTTACTCCTCCTCGCGCGCCTGCTCGATGAGGCGATCCACCGCAGAGGCGATCTCCTGCTCGATTTTCGCAAATTCCTCTTTGTAGTCGGATTCGGGCACGGTCTTGGCTCTCGCGATTCGCTCGTGTACGGGCATCTCACAAACCGCCTCGACATCCGCCCCCGCTCTGACCGCGCGCAGCGCCTCGTCGTTGTAGCGGAAGATCAGATGCATCATGGCATACTGCTTCTCAAGCGAGGTATAGCTGTCCACATCCAGAAATGCATTCTGCTGGAGGAAGTCCTCACGGATCGACTGCGCCACGTCCAGCTTGATGCGATCCTCGGGCGACAGCGCGTCCATACCGACCAGCTTGACAATTTCCTGCAGGTCGGATTCCTCCTGCAACACCTTCAGGCAACGCCCCGTCAGGTTGTTCCAGTCCTTGGAAATATGTTCCGAGAACCAGTCGGACAGGCGGTCGCGGTAAAGCGAATAGGAGTTCAGCCAGTTGATTGCGGGGAAATGCCGACGGTATGCCAGAGACGAATCCAGTCCCCAGAAAACCTTGACGATACGCAGCGTTGCCTGCGTGACAGGCTCGGAGATATCGCCGCCCTGCGGAGATACCGCGCCGATTGCCGAAAGCGCGCCTTCGCGGTTGTCTCCGCCGAGGCAGACCACCTTGCCCGCGCGCTCATAGAACTGCGCAAGGCGGGAGGTCAGGTATGCGGGATAGCCCTCTTCACCGGGCATTTCCTCCAGACGTCCCGACATTTCGCGGAGCGCTTCCGCCCAACGGGAAGTCGAATCGGCAATGACCGCAACCGAGTAGCCCATATCGCGGAAATACTCCGCAATCGTGATGCCCGTATAAATCGAAGCCTCGCGCGCCGCAACCGGCATATCCGAGGTGTTCGCAATCAGCACCGTGCGCTCCATCAGCGATTTTCCCGTTTTGGGGTCAACCAGTTCGGGAAATTCGCGCAGAACGTCGGTCATTTCGTTTCCGCGCTCACCGCAGCCGATATAGACCACAAGATCCACGTCGCTCCATTTTGCAAGCTGATGCTGTACAACCGTCTTACCCGAGCCGAAAGGTCCCGGGACGCACGCCGTTCCGCCCTTTGCAATCGGGAACAGCGCGTCGATGGGGCGCTGACCCGTAATCATCGGATCAACGGGCGGCAGCTTCTTCCGGTAAGGTCTCGACACACGGACGGGCCACTTCTGCATCAGGGTCAGATCCTCCATTGTGCCGTTCGGGAGCTTGATGCGCCCGATGCTGTCGGTGATACGGTAATCCCCCGTGCGCAACTCGACCAGTGTGCCGCTCATCTTCGGCGGAACCATGATCTTATGCAGAATCACGTCGTTTTCCTGCACCGTTCCGAGGATATCCCCCGCTCCGACCTCTTCGCCGAAGCCCTTTGCGGCTTCAAAATGCCAGACTTTTTCACGATCCAGCGCAGGCTCATCCAGTCCCCTGACCAGATTCGAACCAACCTTTTCCCGCATTGCTTCAAGCGGGCGCTGAATCCCATCGAAAATATTGGTCAGAAGCCCCGGTCCGAGCTCTACCGACAGCGGCGCGCCCGTGGAAACCACCTTGTCGCCTCTTCCGAGCCCGGCCGTTTCCTCATATACCTGAATCGAGGCACGGTCGCCGTGCATTTCGATGATCTCGCCGATCAGCTTCTTCGGACCGACCCGAACCACGTCGAACAGATCCGCTTCGCGCATTCCCTCGGCAATGACCAGCGGTCCTGATACCTTTCTGATTTTTCCTTCTACCATTCCGGTTACGATTCCTTTCCGTTAATTGGTGTCCTTGAAAAGAATGTCCGCGCCGACCGCACGCTCCACCGCGCGGCGCAGGTTGTTCATGCCGTATCCCATCGAGCCTTCCTGCCCGGGAATCGACACGATTGCGGGAATCGGCAAATCGCGGTATTTCGCCATTTCCTCTTCCAGTTCTGTCGCAAAATTCTCGGTGATGAAAATCACGCCGTACTCCTGCGATTTCGCCATTGCGTGCAGTTCTCTTGCGGCGTCGGCAGTACTGTCCGCCTCACGAACCGCAAAACCGAGCGCCATAAAGCCCTGCACCGCGTCCCGCCGTCCGATAATTCCGATCTTATACATAGCTCAGCCGCATCCTTTCCCGCAGGGCATCGGTCGTAAGCCCCACGCTCTTGCCTGCCAGAAGAATGCGCAGGTTCTTGACCTCGTACTCCCGCGCGATGAGATATCCGACAAGGATTTCCGCGCCGAACGAAACCATTTTCGCCTCGCGCGCAACCTCCATCAGCTCGTCGTCGGCGGCGCGCTCCAATGCCGCCGCAGTTCCGTCGGTTTCCGCCGCCCGTTTGGCAAAGCGCTCGCAGTCGGTGTGATGCAGACGGGAAAGAAGCGTTTCCTCCCCTGCCTCGCTCCACGCAGCCAGATCGGTTTCTCCGACCGTGCCGCCCGGGAGGAAGAACTCCCCAAGCGTCCGCCGTCCGACCTCGCCGCCCATTCTGCAGCCTCTCAGCGCAATCATGGCGTTGGTCAGGTCGATTCTCCGCACAACCAGTTTTTCCGCAAGCGGAACGCCGCTCTCTTTCGCAAGCGCAAGCATTCCCGCATAGCAGGCGCGGTCGAGCACGCTGTCCACCACGCGCGGGTCACCCGTGCGCTCCAGCTGTCCGCAGGCGTCACGCGCGGCAGTGGCAAACGGCTCGGGCAACAGCCCGAATTCCCGTTTCTCCACGGCTTTGCGAACGGTTTCGGTCGGAATTCCGCCACAGAGGCGGATTAGCATCCTGTCGCAGTCCAATCCGCGCCGCAGACATTTGATTGCCGATTTGATATTGTTGCAGTCATACGGCAACAGCCAGATCTTCGCGAACGCAACGCCGTCCGCCGAGGAGAGTACCTCGCGGTAGCCGTCCGAAAGCCGCGCCGTCAGCGTTGCCTCGCGGTCAAAGACTCCCGTCTCCGGATTCCGGACAATTCCGAAATTCCATTCGTCCAGAAGCGCCGCGCAGGCGTCAACGCTCTCGCAGGCAAGCAGTTTTTCCAACCGCTCCTGCCCGACCAGTGCGTTTTCCAGTACGCGGATTCTGGCGCCGGCATACAGATAATTGTTATCCATTGCCGACCTCCTTAAAGCGCGCTTCTGACATCAAACAGCGCCTGTGCGACCTCTGCTTCCAACTCGCGGTGGAGTTGCCCGAAAAGCATTTCAAACGAGCAGTTGGACTCCACGTCGCCGTAGCGCAGAACCACGCCGCCTTCAATATTCAATGTGTTTTTGGACAGAACCAATTTGTCCGTCCTTCCCGCAGGCAGGCGCGAGCTGTTGGCATAGCGCTTTTTCACGCTCTCCAACAGTTCCTTCCCGCATCCCTCGCGGTCTTTTTTGTTGAGGAGCACCTCGAACTGTTCGATCGGTTCGCTCTCCTCTCCGTAGGTCGCCAGATTCTGCGCCTCGGTGTCCGCCTGTTCGATCAGCGCCGCCGACAGCAGTCCCGCAAGCAGGTCAACATACTTCTCTTTGGGAAGTCCCAGAATCCACTCCTTCGCGCCGTCGAAAACGCCGTCGATCAGCTGACTTTCCTGCGCCTGCAGGATGTTCCGTTTTTTCATTGCCGCCGCAGCCTTCGCCCGCGCGATGAGGTCGGTGCCTTTTGCCTGCGCGTCGTCCGAAAGTTTATCCCGGATCTGTTGTGCACGGGCATTGTAATCGGCGCTGATTTTGTCGCACTCCGCCTGCGCGTCGGCAAGAATTTTGTCCGCCCGCGCCTGCGCGTCGGCAAGAATTTTATCGGTTATCCGATTGACTCCGTTCGTTGCCACCGTTCCGTCTCCTTTTCCGTTTGATGATCGATCCTGCCTTGCGGCTTACAGGATCATCAGCAGGGAGATCAGCAGGGCAAGAATTGCGTAAAGCTCGACGAACGACGCGGAAATAACCGCTTTACCGACAGCGTCGGGCTTCTTTGCCAGTACCGAGATACCCGAAGCGGCGACCTCGCCCTGACGGATTGCGGAATACAGACCGCCGAACGCAATCGGCAGAGCCGCAACGAGGAAGTACGCGCCGCGACCGACCGTGAGTTCGATCGCCTTGTTCCCCATGATGCCGGACTGAACCAGAATCATGAACGAGGTGACCATTCCGTAAATGCCCTGCGTCATCGGCAGCGCCTGAAGCAGCATGGATTTACCGTACTTGTTGGGTTCTTCGCTGATGAGTCCTGCGGTTGCTCTTGCAACGAGGTTGACGCCGCGCGCCGAGCCGATGCCGGGCAGAACCGTTGCGAGAACGGCGCCGAGGATGGCAAGGTTGGTTCCTGTGAACATTTCTTCGATGAGCTTGAACATGGTTTTTGTCTCCTTAATTTTGTTTTTTGTTATATTTTGAATTTTGGGACAACTGAATCAGGTTTCCGCAGGCTCTGCGGGATCTTCGGTGTAATCCGAGGAAGGTTCGGCAGGTTCAAAGATATCGCCGCCGTCCTCATAGAATTTGCCGAAGAATTCGATATACTGGAGTCGTGCCGCATGAACAAACGTTCCGAGCAGGTTAATGGCAATGTTGAACAGATGCCCCACAATCAGAACCAGAAGCATGACAACGAAACCGACGACACCCGACGAGCCGAGCGCCGTTATCATATTGATAACCTGTCCGATAACGCCCGCCACCAGACCGAGCGCAAGGATACGGGAGTAGGACATGAGGTCGGATGCAAAGCTGATGAGCGAATAAAGACCGCCCAATCCTTTGACAAGCCAACCGCCGAAGGATTTCTGTCCAACGCCCTTGAGAAGCAGAATTCCGACCACGCCGCCGATCATGAGATAGGTTGCAATGCCGGCAAGGGAGGCGAACATCGCTTTGGTCGCGTCGCTCATACCCTCGCCCATCATCTTCATCCCGATGAACATATTCGGCGCCGCGAGATCGATTCCCGCAAACAGCACCCAGAACGGAACCGTTCCGCAGATTGCCTCCGCGCGGTGACCGCTCTTCCACGTTTCCACCATATTGACCGCCATACCCGCGACCAGATGAACTTCACCGACCGCCAGCGACAGGATCAGAAACGACACTGCCGACGACACGGGGTTAAACAACAGACCGTTTGCGAAAAAGTGACCGATCTTCGTGCTTTCGGGATGCTCGATACCCATGAAATTCTTCATAATGGCAACGGGCAGGTCTCCGAACCAACCGCCGAACACCACGCCGAGGATTGCGCAGGACACGCCGCACCATGCGAACATGGAAAGCATTCGCCGCATTCCGGGCTTGGGGTTGAGCAGCCTGATCCCCGCGATACAGCCAAGGGTCAGAAGCAGACCGTAGCCGACATCCGCAAACATCATACCGAAAATCAGGAAATAGAAAATCGACATGATGAAAGTCGGGTCGAACGCGCCGTATTTCGGGTAGGAATACATTCCGATGACCCATTCGAAGTTCTGCGCAAACCTGTTGTTGCGGAGCAGAACCGGCGGATTTTCTCCCGCCTCCGGCTCGTCCGTTTCGTAGGCGCACTCGAATTTGCCGAGAACCGCCGTGACCGCATCCTCCATGTTCTCGGGGAACCATCCCTCCAGAACCGCGCAGGATTCGGTTGCCGCCAGTTTCTGCTTCAATTCCGCCACGCGCAGTCCCGTTGCTTCCACATCGTGAAGAATTTCGATCTCGTCCAGAGCCTCCGCGCAGTCGCGCAGACTCTCTTCCCGTCTGACCGCCTCTTCTTCCAGTTCCGCCAAACGCCCCTCGGCCTCACGTGAAGCCGAAAGCGCGGTTTCCGTCACGCCCGCGAATTCCTGCCGCACAAAACCGCAGGAGGCAAGCGCCGCTCCGACATCTGTTTCCTTTTCTTTGAGGAAAGTCACCGCGAAGTAGCTGTACTTTTCATCGTCAAAGACCTCTTCCGTAGCGCAACCGAGCGCGCCGAGCGATTCGGTTACACGCTCTGCGGGAACGGTCAGCGGAACAGAGCCGAGCCATGTTTTCGTTTTTTCCGTTTCGGTGTCCGACAGCGGTACGTCATAGTCCAGCCACGGCTGAAGCGACCCGTAGAGCGCCGCAAGCCTTGTGTGCTCGCTCTCGCCCGCCCGGGTTTCCTCCAACAGACGTTCCGCCTTTTTTACGGCCTCCCATGCGCGCGCCGCGTCACCGCTTTCCGCAAACGCCTGTTGATCCACTTCGTGAACCCGTCTGCGGAAGCGCATTTTACGCGTGCTGTAGCGGGACAAAACCGGCAGAACCGCGTCCACCTCCGCCACGCGCCTGCGCGCTTCTGTCAATTCCGCGTCGCAGTCCACGCGCGAGAGTTTCTGCGCGCTTCGCTCGGCGTCAAGACTCCGCACCTGCACGCAACGCAGTCGCATCAGACTTCGCACCAGTCGGTCGGCATCGTCACGGAAAACGAAAGCGGTCAGCTTTTTCATTTTGCTTACCGACATTTCGCGTCCAACCCTCCGATCACGATTTTTTCCGCGCTCTTGCGGTTCAGCCTTGCACGCGCCGCAACCTCTTCGGCTTCGGACTTGGTTTCTTCCATGACCCGATCGGTCAGTTCGGCGGTCTTTTCGCGGATCTGCTCCAGCATTCCCGCAAGTTCCGCAGAAACCGATTTCTCGGTCATCCGGCAAAGCTCCTCGCCCTGTCGGATCGCCTCCGCCTTCATTGCCTTTGCCTTTTCTTCGGCATCGGCAACCAGTTGCTCGGCGTCATGCTCGGCTTTTCTGATTTTTTCCAACGTATCCTTTGACATAAACTCCCCTCTCTATCGGTCGGTTTGTCATGCGGCGCGGAGACCCGCCCCGCATATCAAAAAATGAATTTTTCCCATCTTCTGATGACATCTTTGTTATTATACCACATTTCCCCTCGCTTTGCAAGAGGGTTTGCGATACTCGGTCGGTGAAATTTGTTAATTTTTTGTCGAAGTCGGGCATTTTTTGACCACCGCGCGCGTCAGCCGCCTGCTCTGTCGCGGCGGAAGCAAGGTCTCTTCGTTCAGATTCCAGACCCGTTCCTCGCTTTGCAGAACCGTTCCGTTCAGTTCCGCCGTCAGCAGAACGCGGCAGTGGCGGTCGTCTGTCGGCTCGCACCGCGCCGTCACGCGCAGCCTTCGAACCCGCCAACGGGCACGCGCCGCGTGATCCTCCATCGCAAGATAATCGGATCTCGCCCGCTCCCCCTCCTCGCGGAAGAGCCTGCGGAGCATCACCTCGCCGCTCCGCACGGTAAAATCGGTCAGCCGCGCAGATTCCTGCGGGATCGACAGGAACAATTCCGCCGTCAGCAGAACCGCATAGCCCTCTCTTACAACCAATCTCCGAGCCGCAACTCCGTTTCCCATCCGTCATCACCTCCGAGAGCAGTATATTCCACCGCCCACAAAGAAGGTCATGCAAAGCAAACCGGAGAAACAGATCGCCCTCATCCGTCACCCTATCGCTACGACCATCATCACGCCTTCCCGCGTTCCATTTCCTCCACATGATGCTTCAGCGCCGCGAACGACACGTCGCTGATATCGTGCTCCATCTTGCAGGCGTCCTCGGCGGCGACCTTTTCGTCCACGCCGAGCAGGGTCAGAATGCGCGTGAGCACCCGATGTCGCTCGTAAATTTTTCCCGCCAGTTCCGCCCCCGCTTCGGTCAGGGTCAGATAGCCGTTTTCGTCCATGTTGACATAACCGCCGCTCCGCAACAGTCCCATCGCGTGGCTGACGCTCGGTTTGCTGAAGCCCATATATTCACCCACGTCGATCGACCGTACATACGGGCTTTTCTGCGACAGGATCAAAATGGTTTCAAGATACATTTCTCCGGATTCCTGTATTTTCATGGATCTTCCTCTTTCCGTATATATTATTACTATTATACCGCATCCGCGCGGCTTTGTCAAGGTTTTTGCGCACCATTTTTCCTTTTTCCGCATACCGTGATAACGATACCGCGGCAGTCTTTCCCTTCTGCCGCACGAAAGGAGAAAAATTCATGGAGGAAAGACAGAACCGAGACATACCCGAAGTACCGACGCCCGCGCAAGAACCTGCATCCGCCCCCTTACCCGAGGCGGAAGCCCCCTCCGACGGAACGGGAACGGGATATCTGATCGTTCGCGTCAGCACCGCGCGGGGCGCGATTCCGCTGGAGGGCGCGCGGGTGGACATCCGCACCTGTGAGGAGGAAAAAGACAGTGACCCGGCTACGCGCGGAGACGTTGTTGCCTCGCTCTTAACCGGCAGGGACGGCAGCACGGTTCGGCTTCCGCTTCCTGCGCCTCCCGCCGCCGCAAGTGAAAGCCCCGGGGCAAGTCAGCCCTACGCCCGCTATTCCGCCGATGTCTTTCTCGTGGGCTACCGCAGGCAATGCTACCTCGGCATTCCGATTTTCGACGGCATCACATCCCTGCAGTCCGCCGTTCTGATTCCGCTTCCCGAGGACGGCTCGGGCGGAACGCGCCCGAAGGACACTCAATATTTTCCCGAAACGGGTTATCCCGAACTTTGAGAAAGGAGGTTCGCGACCATGCCGACCGTTCCTGTTATTCCCGAAACCATCACCGTTCACCTCGGCGCGCCGCAATCGGACGCCGCCAACGTGACCGTTCCGTTTCTTGACTACATCGCAAATGTCGCTTCAAGCGAGATTTACCCAACATGGCCGGAAAACGCCATCCGCGCCAACATTTACGCGCAGGTGTCGTTTGCACTGAACCGCGTCTGGACGGAGTACTACCGCACGCGCGGCTACGATTTCGACATCACCAACAACACCGCTTATGATCAGGCGTTCGTAAACGGGCGGGAAACCTTTGAAAACGTCCGTCGGATTGCATCCGAGCTGTTCAACGACTATATCCGCCGCGAAGGCAGTGTTGCGCCGCTGTTCGCGCAGTACTGCAACGGCACAACCGTGACCTGCAACGGGCTTTCCCAGTGGGGCACGGTCACGCTTGCCAACCGCGGGCTGTCGCCGTTTGAAATTCTGCAAGCCTATTACGGCGACGACATCGAACTGGTGCGCGACGCGCCTGTCGAAGGCGTAGGATCGAGCGTCCCGCCCGCGCCGCTCCGTCTCGGAACGGTCAACAACGATGTGCGAACCGTTCAAATCCGGCTGAACCGAATCTCCAACAACTACCCCTCCATTCCGAAAATTCTTGCCACCGACGGCAGATTCGACGAGGACACCGAGGCGGCGATTCGCCGTTTTCAGGAAATCTTCAATCTGGATTCCGACGGCATCGTCGGGAAATCGACATGGTACACCATCCAGAACGTCTATATCGGGGTCAAAAAGCTGACCGACCTGAGCGCGGAAGGCATTCCCGAGGGGGAGGTCACGCCGATCTTTCCGGAGGTGCTCAAGGAGGGCGACAGCGGAAACTACGTCTACAATCTGCAATACCTGCTCAACTATGTCGGGCAGTACTACGACACCATCCCCGTCATCGCGGTGGACGGCGTGTTCGGCACGGACACACTCGCGGCGGTCAAGGCGCTCCAACGGACGTTCGGGCTTGCCGAGGACGGCATTGTCGGAGTCCGGACATGGAACGCGCTTTACGACGCCTATCTCGGCATCATCCGCACCATTCCGACGCAGTACACCGAGGGCGTGACCGTCCCCTATCCGGGCGCGCCGCTCCGCGTGGGGTCGGATTCGGACTATGTGCGCCTGTTGCAGGAATACCTGAACTACATTGCGCAATCCTACCCGTCGATTCCCACGGTCAACCCGACGGGCTATTTCGGCCCGCGCACCGAGGAAGCGGTCATCGCTTTCAAGCGGGAGTTCGGTCTGCCCGATGCAAACGGCGGCGTGGTGGACGCAACGGTCTGGAACGCCGTGACCGACATTTACAACACGCTCTATATCGGCGCGCGGCTGAACGACGGACAGTACCCGGGTTACGCGCTCGGGCAATAAGGAGGCGGAGAGTATGGGATCAACCGAAAACACCCCGATTGCGGCAGTTCTGAATCTGCAGACCTATCTGAGGCAGATTTCCTACGACACTCCGGGAATGACGCAGCCGCCCGTCAACGGCATCTTTGACTACGCGACCCAACGGTCACTGGAGGAATTTCAGGCGGCGCACAATCTGCCTGTAACCGGCATGGCGGATCAAGCCACATGGGAAGCGCTCTATGACGCTTATCGCGCGTCACTCACGGCAAACGGTCCGCGCGAGCGGATGGATATTTTCCCCCGCGCGCCGTCGGGAGGAATTCTGAAAACGGGCAGTCGCGGTTTTGCGGTTGCGGCGATTCAGTATATGCTGAGCCGCTTGGAAGGAAAGTACGGCTCGATCGGAAATGTGGAGGTAACGGGCGAATTCACCCCCGCCACCGCCAACGCGGTCAAGGCGTTTCAGCGTTGCAACGCCTTCTCCCCCACAGGCGTTGTCACCGACGCGGTCTGGGACTCGATGACGCACCAGTATAATATCCTGTTCATCACGACAGAATAAAACGAAACAGGCTTCCGTTGCAGAGAAAGTTTTCGCCCGCCTTTTCTAAAAGGCGGCGCGGTCGAGGACGCGGAGTCCTCGTCGCCGTCCGCAGACGGCGAAATCCCCCTACGGCGCTTTCTTTTTGCAGCTTTGCGCAGCAAAGTGTGCTTTTCTCTTTGCGCCTCTATGGTCAAAGAAAAAGCGTGAAAGGAGTTTGTACTTTTTGGGGTATCCATACCTTTCTATTCTATTTACAGTCTCAGAAAAGAACAGGCTTCCGTCAGGAAGCCTGTTCTTCATCTTTTTCTTTTTTCCGCAGAATCCATTCCAGCGCCGGCGCGGTCAGGAGAAACGCAAGACAGAGATAGACGAACAGATTGCCTATGCAAACATACAACGTCTTGTCGGTACGGAATTCCACGCAACGCACCTCAAAGCCGTCAACCAACGCGCCGATCTGCGCCGTGGAGCGCCCGTAGCGCGTAATGACATCGGAAATGCCCGTGTTCGCCGCCCGGACATAGGTTCTCCCGGTTTCGATCGCCCGCAATTGCGCCTGATACAGGTGCTGACGAACCGCCGCGGAATCGTAGAACCACGAATCGTTACTGGAAATCACCATCAGCGCCGCGCCGTCCCGCACGCTGTCCACCGCCAGTCCCTCATAGATGGAATCGAAGCAGATCAGCGAGCCGATTTTTCCCCACGGCGTTTCGAACAGAGCAGAACCGCTCCCCGCAGTCAGATCGTCATCCAGTGCCGAAAGCTCCGCAAGCGGCGGGATCAACGCGGTAATCAGCTCCCGCATGGGAACATACTCCCCGAACGGAACCAAATGTCGCTTATCATAACGCGCCCCGGAGGAAAAACCGTCCTCGGGCGTCACGAGAAACAGCGAATTGTATTCGCGCCCCTCCCCGTCTGTCCAGAGTGCGCCGACGATCAGCGTCACATTGCAGTCCCGCGCCAGTTCCTCAAGCCAGACGGTCAGCGAGTGGTTTCGGCTCAGGTCATACGGCAATGCCGTTTCCGGCCAGACCACCAGCGTTGCCCCCTTCTCCGCCGCCTGCCGCGTCATTCCGCCATAGAGATCCAACGTATTCCGGTAACTGTCGGCGCTCCATTTGTCGTGGGAGTTGACGTTCCCCTGTATAATGGCAACGTCGGTCTCCACCGTGCCGATTTTGTGCTGCAGATTCATCCGCAAAAGCCCGAACATATGGTTGCAGGCAAACAGCACAACTGCCAATGTCACGCACACCACGCGCCGGGGCTTGAGCATGACCGCCATTGCGACAAGGGCGTTGAACACAACCAGCAGAAACGTGATGAAGTAAGACCCGAACAGCGAAGCGCTTTGCAACACGGTCAGCAGTTTCATCTGCCCAAGGCAGAGCCGCCCCCACGGAACTCCCGTCCATGCCAGAGTTGAGGACCACTCAAACACAACCCAGAGCGCCGCGAAAAGAAACGGTTTTGCAAGCGGATACCGTTTGACAACCCGCGTCCGGCACAGCGCCGCGAAGCCGAGGAACATCAGCCCTCCGGGGATTGCCTGCAACAGCGTCAGCCCGAGCCAGCCCGCAATGACGACCGCAACCGACGCGCCGTTTCCGAGCCCGACAAAATCCAACGGGTAAAGGTAAACGAACCAGTGATACAGAATGAAATAGAAAACGAACACGGTGAAAAAGCCGTAACGGTAAGCCTTCCACAGGCTCACGCCGCGGTCGGTGAGGCGGTAGAGCGCCAGCGCAATCGGAATCATGGTCACCCACTCGAGCATTCCGACCTGCGGAAAAATCAGCGTCAGCGCCGTCAGCGCCGCGCCCAACGCAAGAAAGCCGCGCAGAATCCACGCTTCCCGTTTCGTCATGTTTCGTCCTCCCTTCCTTTTTCCGGCTCTTTGTTTTTACATTCCGAACTCCCGCAGAAACCAGATCTTTGCGGGGTCAAGCTGTACGGTCTTGCCGTTCAGATACCCGAGCGGTCCTGTTCCGTCACGGAAGCGGAACTGCAACCGATAGGCATAAAGCGCCTGAAATTTGTAGCCCTTGGCGCGATCCGCACGGTTGATGCCGTACTTTCCGTCACCCAGAAGCGGGTGTCCGATGTGCGAAAGATGCGCGCGGATCTGGTGCGTCCGTCCCGTCACCAGTTCCACTTCCAGCAAGGACAAATCCCCCTTCTCCCGCACCACGCGGTACTTGGTGATAATTTCCTTGTAGCCCGCCCGTTTCGTATCGCTGACCGTTACGGTATTGTTCGCGGCGTCCTTGCGCAGATACCCGTGCAGGGTGTCCGCCTGTTTCGGCATTTTCCCGTGCACCACGCAGTAATAGAACTTCCGCACCTCGTCGTTGCGGATTTTTTCGTTCATTTCCCGCAGGGCAACCGCGTTCTTTGCGGCAATCACAATGCCTCCCGTGTTGCGGTCGATGCGGTTGCAGAGCGCGGGAGAGAAGGACTGCTCGGCGGCGGGGTCATATTCCCCTTTCTGCGTCAGGTACGCCCGGACGTGCAGAATCAGCGTATTCTCCCCTGCGGCGGTATCCTCGTGAACCAACACTCCGGGGCGTTTGTTGAGCAGGAGAATGTTTTCGTCCTCGTACACAATATCCAGCTTCGGCTCAATCCGCCGGACTGCGCCGCTGTCCTTCTCGGGCGAATCGAAAAATTCGTCGCGGATAAACAGCTGTACCTCGTCCCCCTCGCAAAGCATTTGGTTCTGCTCGGCCCGCGCGCGGTTGACCTTGATTTTTTTCGTGCGGATATACTTGTACATCAGCGACTGCGGAAGCCCCCTGACCGCCTTGGAAAGGAATTTGTCAAGCCGCTGTCCCGCGTCGTTCTTTCCGATCTTCAGTATTCTCATATATAAAGTATAAAGCGCGGAGAGACGCAACCCGTCTCTCCGCTCTCCTTCGGTGTTTGTCGCTCAGAGTGTGCCGAAGATCCGGTCGCCCGCATCTCCCAGACCCGGGATAATATATGCGTGGTCGTTCAGGCACTCATCCAACGCGGCGGTGTAGATGTCGACATCGGGATGCGCTTCCTGCACCTTCTTCACGCCCTCGGGCGCGGCAA
This sequence comes from uncultured Eubacteriales bacterium, assembly GCA_900547725.1. Classification (GTDB taxonomy): domain Bacteria; phylum Bacillota; class Clostridia; order Oscillospirales; family CAG-272; genus UMGS1865. Next base: position 37,517 of record URHR01000002.1, on the reverse strand, counting down.
CCAGACACATGAAGCGGATGTGCTTGCATCCGCGCTTCTTCAGCATATGGAGCGCGTCAATGGCAGAGCCGCCGGTTGCAAGCATCGGGTCAACCAGAATGACGATGCGGTCGTCGATGTCCGGCGGAAGCTTGCAGTAGTACTCCACGGGCAGATGCGTGGAAGGATCGCGGTACAGACCGATGTGACCGACCTTCGCAACGGGGATCAGGCTGAGCAGTCCGTCAACCATACCGAGTCCCGCGCGCAGGATCGGAACGATTGCCAGTTTCTTGCCCGAAATCATCTTGGCGGTCATCCTGGTGATCGGTGTCTCGATGTTGACCTCCTCCAGCGGCAGGTCGCGGGTCAGCTCATAGCCCATGAGCATCGCGATTTCCTCCAGAAGTTCGCGGAAATCTTTGGAGCCGGTCTTCTTGTTCCGCATGATGGACAGCTTGTGCGTAATCAGCGGGTGGTCGATGATGTGCAATTCACTCATAACAGTTCTCCTTTTTGGATTATCGTAACAATTATACATCCCTTTTCCCGATTTTTCAAGACCTAAAAGCAAATTCCCGCATTTTTTTTGCAAAATTCCTTTACTTTCGGAGGAAAAGGTGATAAAATATAAAATGAGATATTGTTTCCCGAAAGGAGCAACCATGCCCGGAACTGATTTTTCAAACTGCACGGTCGGGTTCGTCACGCTCGGCTGTAAAGTCAATCAATATGAAACCGAAGCGATCGCCGAACGCTTTGCCGCCGCAGGCTTCTCTCTCGCCCGCGGCGAGGACGACTGCGACATCACCGTTATCAACACCTGCACGGTCACCTCGGAGTCCGACCGCAAGGCGCGGCAGATGATCCGCCGCGCCATCCAGCGCAACCCGAACGGCTACATTCTGGTCACGGGATGCCTGACGCAGACCTCACCCGAGCAGGTTGCCGCCATTGCGGGCGTGGACTTCGTTTGCGGCAACACCGATAAACAGGCGGTGGTCGAAGCGGCAAAGCGACTGGTTCTGCAGGGAGGCAAGAATCCCGTTCCCGAGATTTTCCATCGGAGTCTTGACGGAAGCGGATTTGAGGAGATGTCGGTCACCCGTTTTGACCGCACCCGCGCCTACATCAAAATTGAGGACGGTTGCGAGAACCGATGTGCCTACTGCATCATTCCCGCCGCGCGTGGTCCGGTTCGTTCCAAGCGCCCGGAGGCGGTCCTGGAGGAAGTTCGCGCACTGGTTGCGGGCGGATGCCGCGAGGTGGTGCTGACGGGAATCGAAACAGCCTCCTACGGGCGAGATCTGGACGGTTGCGACCTTGCCGACCTGCTTGCGGCGGTTGACCGCGTGGAAGGACTGGAACGGGTTCGCCTCGGTTCTCTTGATCCCTCGCTGATGAAACAGGAATTTGTCGACCGCATTGCGGGACTGCGAACCCTCACCCCGCATTTTCACCTTTCCATGCAGAGCGGATCGGATACGGTGCTCGCGCGGATGAAGCGGAAATACAACAGCCGCATGGCACTGGAGGGCATGGAACGCCTGCGCCGCGCCATGCCGCGCGTACAGTTCACCACCGATATGATCGTGGGTTTTCCGCAGGAGACCGACGCGGAGTTCAGCGAAACGCTTGACTTTGCGAGGCGCGCGCGCTTTCTGATGATTCACGTGTTCCGCTACTCCCGCCGGGCGGGCACGGTTGCCGCCGCAATGAGCGGGCAAGTGCCCGAGCCGATCAAAGCGGAACGCTCGCGGCAACTCTCGGAAGTCGAAGCGGGCATCCGCCGGGAGATTCTGGACGGCATGACGGGACAGGTACTTTCGGTTCTGTTTGAGGACGCGGAAGGCGGAAGGCGCTTCGGACACACGCCGGAATTCATCGAAGTGTCGGTGCCTGCCGGGGGAACCGAACACGGCGCGGTACGGCAGGTAAGGATAGAAGGAAACGACGGAACCGTTTGCAACGGCACGGTCACGGAAGAAAAGGAGAACTGAGCAATGGGCAAAAAGCGGGAACGGATGATGACCGACGGGGAGCGCGCGCTCCTCGGCAGCCTGCGGGATCATGCGGCGGGGTGGACCGCCACGCGGGTAGCGCACCTTGCCACCGACGACGCAGAGGTGGCAAAAACCTACGGCGATATGCTGGAAAAACGGCGCGAAATGCACCCGCAGGCGCTCACGCCGCCAACGCTCGGCGAGCTGTTCGGGCTTGCCTCGGCATACCTTGCGCGGAGCGGCAGACAGCCGACCGTCGGACATCTGCGGCTGACGGTCGGAACGGAATCGGCGGAAACGCACTTCGGCGCGGTCGGCTCTCCGTTGTTTCTGAGTGCAGCGGCAAAGCGGGAAAACGACCGCCCCGCCGCGGGCGACATTCTGCTTCTGGTCTCTGCGGAAAACGCGGAGGCGCTTTCTGCGACACTTGGACGGAAAGAAGTCCTGCGGGCGGCAAAGTGGAGCGCAAAGGTCGGCGAGCACGGCATTCTGCCGACTCTGCTCCCGCAATTCGGCGGAATTCTCTTCGCGCCTGAACGGTTGGACGGCATCGACGCGCCCTCCCCGCTCGGTCGGCTGTTCGTTCCGTTGCCCCATGCGATGTTGCTTCTGGTCGACGGAAAAGACGCGGAGCGCGTCAAGGGGATTCTCTGTGAAGAGGCGGGCGTGACGGTTGTCTCTGCGGCGGCGCTGACCGAACGGGAGGAAATGGCGTTCGCCTATTCCGCCGCTGATGTTCTGCGTGTTCCCACGGCACAGCTCCGCGCGCTTCCCGCGAGAAAGGAAACGGCGGTCGCGATTCCTGCCGAGAATTCCGGCGCGGGGATTATCACGCGGATTCCCGTTGCGGGAAAGGATTCCCCCTATCTGGAATCGCCTGCAATTCCGCCCGAACGGGTCACGGAAAACGGACTTGCGGTCGCATCTGCGGTTCGCTCGCTCGGCGCGGGCGGCTTCCGCGCGGCAATGGCAACGGTTCTCGCGCCCCTGCTCTCGCTTGCGGCGGCCGGCGCGGATTACCCGGATATCCGTCTGGGAATCGGTCTGCGGCTTCCGACCCCGACCGATGCGGAATCCGAGAGCGGGCTTGCCGCAAGCATTCTCGGCATCTATCGCGCGCAGATGGAATTCGCAACGCCGGCGGCGCTGTTTGCCGAGGCGGACGACAGCCTGACCGCGCCCGAACTGACGGTCTGGGCAGTTGCGGAGAGCGCGGATGTAGTCCCGCCGACCTATCGCGCGGCGGGCAACGGGATCTTTTGCGTGACACCCGTGATGACCGAAGCGGGCATTCCCGACTTCGCGCTCCTGCGGCGGCTTCTGACCGAAGTCCGCACACACGCACAGAGCGGAAAACTGTTCAGCGCGCGGCTTGCGGTCGGCGAAACCTTAGGCAACTGCATCGCCCGGACTGCAGGCAACGGTCTGACCTGCCGTCTTGCGGACGCGGAATCGGCAGGACACCGATTGCCGCTCGGGCTGATTATGGAGGGAACAACGCTTCCCTATTCCCGCATCGGGACGGCTGCAACCGAGCTTTCGACGACGGTAACCGATGAAAAGCCGCTCGCGCTTCCCGAACGCATCGGAAAATATATCTGGAGCGACCGCTACGAAATCACCGTGCTGTCCCGCACCCACGATGCGGCGGCGGTATCGCTTGCGGCGGCATTGTGCGAAGTCGGCGCGGACTGCAAGGTTCTGACCGGACGGGACGGAGACGGTCCGATCTCGCGCAGGCTTCTGACCTCGCGCATTCTGATCCTTTGCCCCGAAGCCGTGCTCCCGCAGGATGCGCAGACGGTGTTCGCGCTGCGGATGCTGACCGGAAACGGCGGGCTGATCCTGCGGCTCGGGGAGACAGCGCCGACGGTGACGGACTTCGCGTCGTTGACCGTTTCGGGCAGACTCGGAGAGACTTTCCTGCGCGGCATTGCGGCGGCTTGCGGGAAGGAATGAGGCAAAATTCTGCCGATTTTCGGGTCTCCCCGCAAAAAAACTTGAGAAAAACAGAAAAAATTTCAAAAAACACTTGCAATTCGGGAAAAGATATGGTATAATGGTTGCTGTTGTACAGTGGTTCTGCCCCGTATTGCTACGGTGAAGCGTTAAATGTAGGAGGTGTCAAAAATGGCAAAATGCTGTATCTGCGGAAAGGGCGTTGTGTTCGGTCAGAACGTCTCGCACTCGCATCGGAAGACCAACAGAAGCTGGAAGCCCAATATCCGTAAAATCAGACTGGAAGGCAGCAAATCGATCAACGTTTGTTCCCGTTGCCTGCGCACCATGAAGAAAGCCTGAGATCGTCAGTCCGATCCCGGCAAATAGAGAGTATGGCAGACACCAACCGCTGTGTCTGCCCTTTCTGTTTATAAAGGCATCACCGCACAATTCCGATGGTGCCTAAAGGAGGTGTCTGCCATGCGCTTGGCTGTGATCGGAGAATCCGCGCCCGCGCCGCTTGACGGGGTTCTCGGGCGGGAGGGCTTTCGGGTTCTCCGTCTCCCCCGCAACCCGCGCCTGCCCGAACCTGTGGCGGCGCATCCCGACCTGTCGGTCTTCTTCGCGCCCGACGCGATCTATACAACGGCGGGCTATGCGGCGCTTGCGCAAACCGAATTGGAGTCGCTCTGCCGTGCCGCCGACCGTCCCCTGCGAACCGTTACGGGAGAGGTCGGAAACCGTTACCCGCAGGATATTCTTCTGGACGCGTTGCCGATCGGCGGGCTTTTGTTCTGCCTGCCGCGCGCCACAGCGCCCGAACTGATCTCGCACCCCGCGTATCGGACGGCTGCGGTAAAGCAGGGCTACGCTAAGTGCGCTTCTCTCCCGATCGGAGAAGCGACGCTTGCAAGCGCAGATCCGTCCATCCTCGGCGCGGCGGCGCGGGCGGGCTTGGAAACGGTACGGCTGACTGCGGGCGGCATCGTACTGGACGGCTACAGCACGGGCTTGATCGGCGGCGCGACATCTTTTGCGCCCTACGGCGGGTGCGACATTGTCTTTTTCTGCGGCGATCCCGGACGCTACCCGGACGGCGCGAAGCTGACCGCCGCCATCACGGCGCACGGAATGCGGGTCTGCGGAATTCCAGACGAACCGCTGACCGATGTGGGAACTGTTTTTTTGTTAGAATGTTAGGAGGAAGAACATATGGAACAGCATAAAAAGGATCGCCTGAACCATCTGGCGAAGAAATCGCGCGAGGCGGAACTTTCGGAAGAGGAAAAAATCGAGCAGGCGGCTCTGCGGGAAGAATACATCCGGGAATTCCGCGCGCATTTTCAGGGAATTCTCGATCACACCGTTGTGGAACGCCCCGACGGCTCCAGAACGCCGCTGAACGAATTCCGCAAAAAAGAAGCAAAAACCGAAGCGGACAAAGAAAAATAAGCTACCCCCTTTACAAAACCGCTTTTTTGTGCTATAATATAGGATGGAATGATATGGAGAGCGGAGATGGAAAAACCGATGAAAAAACTGATGACTGTGCGGACGCAAAGCACCGCCGAGACCGAAGCGTGCGGCGCCGAATTGGCGAAACAAATGCTGGACGACGCGGGGATTCCCCCGTTCATTGCACTATACGGGGATCTTGGGGTCGGAAAAACCGCCTTTGTGCGCGGGTTCGCCTCGGTCATTGCCCCCGGAGTCACGGTTCGTTCGCCCACCTTTGCATTGGTCAACGAATACAAGGCAAAACCGCGACCGCTGTTCCATTTCGATATGTACCGCATCTCCAACGAGGATGATCTGCTCTCAATCGGGTTTTACGATTACCTCGACCGCCCGGGCATCTGTCTGGTGGAATGGAGCGAGAACATCCCCTATGCCCTGCCCGACGATTATGTGCGGGTGGCACTGTGCAAGGATGACGCGGACAAGCCCGACAGCCGCACCCTGACGATCGAGCAGATCGGAGGCGCGGGCGCATGATCACTCTGGCACTGGAAAGTGCGGCGGCAGTTGCCTCGGTTGCGCTGACCGAGGACGGGCGCACGTTGGCGGAACTGACGCTCGACAACGGCAACACTCACAGCGAGACCCTGCTTCCGATGGCGGATATGCTCTTCCGCCTGACCGGCAGAACGCTTGCGGACGTTGATCTGTTCGCGGTCTCGGTAGGTCCGGGTTCTTTTACGGGCATCCGCATCGGCGCGGCAACCGTTAAGGGGTTGGCGTTCGAAAGCGGGAAATGCTGTCTCGGCGTTTCCTCGCTCGAAGCGCTCGCCTACGGGCTGCGCGGGCAGGACGGCTTGATCTGTCCGGTTCTGAACGCGCGGCGCAGGCAGGTTTACACGGCGCTGTTCCGCTCCGAGAGCGGCAGGATCACGCGCCTGACCGACGACGAAGTCTGCCCGGTCGACGGGTTGGACGAGCGCCTTGCGGGCTATGCAGAACCCGTCCTTTTTGTCGGGGACGCTTCCCGCCTTGCAACCGATGCCGTCACGCACGTGGTCGGAACGGTTGCCGCGCCGCTGTTGCGGGCTTCTGCGGCGGCGGTGGCATATGCGGCAGAGGCGGCATATGCGCGCGGCGCACGTGGGTCGGACGCAACGCTCTCCCCCGTTTATCTCCGCCCCTGTCAGGCGGAACGCGAACGTCTGGAACGTTTGAAAAGCTGATTTTTTATCCGAAAGGAAACACAATATCATGAAAACGACGAAAATTACGATCGGCTCGGATCATGCGGGCTACGGGCTGAAGCTGAAGGTCATTGCGCATCTGAAGGAACTCGGAATTGAAGTTCTGGACGTGGGGACAGACAGCGAAGCAAGTTGCGATTACCCTGTGTTCGCGCATCGGGTCTGCAAAAACATTCAGGACGGCGTAACCGAACTCGGCATTCTGGTCTGCGGAACGGGCGTCGGAATGTCCATTGCCGCCAACAAGCATCGCGGCATCCGCGCGGCGGTCTGCTCCGATACCTTCTCGGCGCGACTGACCCGTCAGCACAACGACGCAAATGTGCTCTGCTTCGGTGAGCGCGTGGTGGGCGCGGGCGTTGCCTGCGATCTGGTAGACGCCTTCCTCGGCGCGGAATTCGAGGGCGGCAAACACGCGCGGCGGGTGGATATGATCCGCGCGATCGAAGAGGACGAACTGTAAACTGTAAACGGTTAACATCCGGCATCACGCACAGAAAGGCAGGGCTTGATTATGGGACAAGTGACCCATCAGACCGCGAATTTACTTCTTGCAAGCAATCCGAAAAACCGTACCGCCGCGCTGATTCTTGCGGCGGGAAATTCATCGCGCATGGGCGGAGAAACCTCCAAACAGTTTCTTGCTCTCGGGGGAATTCCGGTTCTTGCGCACACCCTCCTCGCCTATCAGCAATCCCCGTTGATTACCGAAATCATCATTGCGGCGCGGGAGAAAGACGTGGACACGGTGGTCGCGCTCTGCGAGGACTACCGTATCACCAAGCTGACCGCAGTCGTCATCGGCGGAAAGAATCGGCAGGAATCGGCGCTCCGCGCCTTCTCGGTCATCGGATCTGACATCCGCTATGTTGCAATTGCGGACGGGGCGCGTTGCCTCATTACGCCAACCGAGATTGAAATGGTCTGCGGCGCGGCATACCGCAAGAAAGCCGCAAGTGCGGGAATCCGGATGACGGGAACGGTCAAACGGGTATCGCGCGGCGGCGCAATTCTCGAAACGCTGGATCGTGAAACGCTTTGGGAAGCGCAGACGCCGCAGGTGTTCCACATCGCGCTTTATGCGGCGGCGCAGAGCCGTGCGGCAAGCGACGGCTTTGTGGGAACTGACGACAACGAGCTGATCGAGCACCTCGGTTATCGGGTTCAGATGGTGGAATGCAGAAAAGAAAACATGAAGGTGACCACGCCGGAAGACCTGCGCATAGCGGGTGCGATTCTTGCCGCCCGTCATCGGGACGAAAAAGCATGACGGCGCTCCCCTTCCGCATCGGGCACGGTTATGACGTGCACCGGTTGGTTGAAGGTCGACCGCTGATTCTCGGCGGGGTCACGATTCCCCACAGCCGCGGTCTGCTCGGTCATTCGGACGCGGACGTGCTTGTCCATGCCGTTATGGACGCACTGCTCGGCGCGGCGGCGCTCGGCGACATTGGGAAACTGTTCCCCGACACCGACCCGACCTATGCGGGCGCGGACAGTCTGGCGCTTGCTTCGCGCGTGGCGGAGGTTGTCCGCGGCGCGGGCTATGAGATCGGCAATGTGGACGCAACGGTTCTGGCGCAGGCACCCAAGCTTGCGCCGCACATCCTCCGTATGCGGGAGAACATTGCGGCGGCGCTCGGGGTTTCCGTCGGCGCGGTCAGCGTCAAGGCAACCACCGAGGAAGGCTTGGGCTTTACCGGCGAGCGCCTCGGAATTGCGGCGCACGCGGTTGCGCTGATCTATTCTGAGCACGGCTCGGACGCGGACGCAAACGGGACGTCCTGATTTTTCGACATTCTGCCGCGCCGCCCCGTGCGGGCTTTCGGTACAGTATATGGGGCTTCCCCAAAATCTGACAAAAGCAGTCAGACACATTTCGTATTTTTTCTGTAAGTGAGGTTTCTGTTATGATTTACATTGCCCCCTCTTTGTTGGCGGCGGATTTTGCCAATCTGGAAAGCAGTGTCAGACGTGTGACAGACGCGGGTGCGAACTATCTGCATCTCGACGTCATGGACGGAATGTTTGTTCCGAACATCAGTTTCGGCGCGCCCGTCATCGCGGCGTTGCGCCGCAACAGCAAGCTGATTTTCGACGTTCATCTGATGATCCGCGAGCCGATTCGCTACATCGGGGATTTTGTCAAAGCAGGCGCGGACATCATCACCGTTCATCTGGAGGCTTGCGCGGATGTGCGGGCAACGCTCCGCGCGATACGGGAGCGGGAGGTACGGGTAGGTCTTGCGATCTCCCCTGCCACGCCTGTGGAAGCGATCCTGCCCTATCTGCGGGAACTTGACATGGCGTTGGTGATGACGGTTGTCCCGGGCTTCGGCGGGCAGGCACTCATTCCCGAAACGTTGGAAAAGGTGCGGGTAATCCGGCGGTATATCACGGCGCAGGGATTGCCGCTTGACCTTGAGGTAGACGGCGGACTGAAGCCGGAGAATGTGAAACTCGCCACGGACGCGGGCGCGAATGTCATTGTGGCAGGCTCGGCGATCTTCCAGTCCAAGCGACCGCGCGCGGTCATCGCACAGATGCGGAGCGGTGCAGAACCGAAGAAAGAGAAATAAAACATAGAAAACAGCCCCGCCTCGGATTTTTCCGGGGCGGGGCTGTTTGTTTGCGGAAAGGCATCTCTCGCCGATAATAAAGGTTTATTTGATTCCGAATCCCGCGATTTTCGCTTCCCATTTTCCGCAGAACGGGTCTACGGGAGATTTTCCCTGAAAGCGGCTCTTCCCCATCAGTTTTTCCACTGCGGCGCGCACGACCGTCTCGCTTCCGCCGTAGCAATTGACAAAGGTTCTCATCTGCGGCACGTCGACCAGATGATACGGATTCTCAAACGACACAAACACGGTTGGAACAGAGTGACACCACACGGGGACATTCGCCCCCATCGGGTTGCTCCACTCGGGACGCACCACGGTCTGATTCGACCGCGTGACCAACTCGGCGGAATACACGATCAGGTCGTATTTTTCCACGATATCCCGCACGGGGGTCATGAAGCCCTCCATGCCCTGCGCCGGCTCAAAGACCGTTACGTCAAATCCGTTTGCCGCGAGCAGTTCCCGAAACCGTTTGTTGGCGCTCCCCTCGGCGGTAAAGAAGGACGGTCCCGCACTCCGGTTGTCCAAAGGACAGAACAGCACGCGCGGGTATCTCTCTGGGGTCAGCGGAAGAACCCCGCTCTCCTCCTTGACCAGCGTAACCGAACGGTCGGCGCAGATTCTGCTCCATTCGGCAAACAACGGCTGTCCCACCTGCCGTCCGGCGTCCTCGGCGCGCGGAATCAGCCGTCCCGCCTCGCGTTTTTCTGGCAGACGGAGTGCCGCCTTGAGAGCAAGAATCCGCGTAACCGCCTCGGCAAGCCGTTCTTCGGTCAGAATTCCGCGGCGCAGCCCATCGGTCATGAACCCGATATCCTCTTCAAGGTCTTTGGTGAAGAGGAACATATCGCACCCCGCCGCAATGCTCATCGGAACCAGTTTGTCACGCGGAAGCAACGCGGTCACGCCCGCCATCGTGGAGGAATCGGTCACGATCAGCCCGTTGAATCCGAGTTGTTCGCGCAGCAGCTTGGTTACAAGTTCATAGCTGACCGACGCGGGCAACAGGTCGCTGTCGCGCAGATCGGGTGCAAAGCGACGGCTGTAGGCAGGCATGAGAATATGCCCGATCATCACGCTCATCACGCCCGCCGCAATCATGGCGCGGTAGACCATTCCGTAGGTTCTGTCCCACTCGCCGCAGGAAAGGTCGTTGACCGACGGCGCAATGTGCTGATCGCGTTCGTCCCGCCCGTCCCCGGGGAAATGCTTACAACACGCCGCCATGCCGTGCTTCTGCAACTCAGTCACATACGCCACGCCCATGCGACGAACGCGCTCGGGATCAGAGCCGAACGTGCGGGTGTTGGTAATCGGATTGCGCCAGTTGTAATCGATGTCAACGATCGGCGCAAAGGACCAGTTCGCACCGACTGCCGCGCCCTCTGTTCCGCAGATCTCGCCCAACCTTCGCGCCTGCTCGGTGTCGTCGGTCGCAGCGATCGCCATGGGACGGGCAAAGAAACTGCCGTCCGACAGAAGCCCGTTTCCGCCCGATTCGAGATTGGCGCTGATGAGCATCGGAATATGGGAATACTCCTGCAACGTCCGGATTGTGCGCAAAGCCTGCTCGGTGGGAACAGCGCGGCTCATGATCCCCCCGGGACGGATCTGCTCGGCAAGGCGACGCAGATCCTCTTCGTTGTCGCTGTAGGTGATGAGGCAGAACAACTGGCGCAAGCGATCCTCGGTCGACATGGAAGCCAATGTGTCCTCCACCCAATCCGCCTGCTTCCCGTCCAGCCGGAACGGGGCGGCAGTCAGCCTCTCTCTTCTCTCGCTCATGTGTGTGCGCTCCTCTCCCCCGTCCGGCGCTTCCGCCGCAGGGTTACGAATTCCGTGACGGTATCTTCGTTGTTCAGATAGATCAGGAACAGAACCAGTATCACCGCCTCGACCACCTTGTAAACGTCGGCGGTAAAGCCCGCGTCCGCAAAGCTGATCTGTCCGAAACCGATCTGAATCAACTCATACGCAACGCATCCCACAAAAATTGCCACCTGCTTGTTGCAGAATTTCATAATGAACTCCGAGAAGAACAGCGGCAGGAAGCAGGAAAACATGGAGGCGATACTGGAAAAATTGATGGTCGGGGTCACGCCGTTTGTGGAGCAGACCGAAAGCGCCCCCGCCGCGCCGAACAGCAGTCCCGCAACGGCATAGCAGACAATCGCGTTCCCGTTTTCGTTCACGCCGCTCCTCACCGCAATCTTCTGCCCCGTCCGAAGCGCACGGTAGTCGTAGCCGAATTTTGTATAGTGGAACAGCACCACCATAAAAATCACCGCCGCGAGCATGATCAGGCACATCCACAGCGGGGTCACGGCAAAGCGGTAATAGGACGCGTCCGTCCCGAATCCGACAGGCTTGCAGCCGTCGGTGATAATGGCAACCACGCCCTCCAGAACCAATGTCATGGTCAGTCCGATGATCATCGGCGGCAGACGGAGCAGGACATACAGCCACCCCGAGAACAGACCCGTCACACAGCCCACCAACATACTGATAAAGAGCATAGCAATCGGTCCCCAACCGTTCCCGTAAGCGATCAGTGCGCCCGCAACGCCGCCGAGAAGCATGGTAGCACCCGTGGAAAAGTCAAACCGCCCCGTGTGCATATTCACGGAAACGCCGAAGGACAGAAGCAGGACATACGCCATGCCGCGAAAGAACAGCTGCCACGTACTGCTCCCGGTAAACAGCGCAGTTCCCGCAAGGCGGCAGGCGATTGCCATGATGACCCCGCACAGGATCGGCAGAAGCAGAACCCCGCCAACCCTTTTCAGTTTTGTTTGAACCGTTTCGGCTTGCGTCGGCACGGCGGCACCCCTCCCTTACTCCTTGTTATACGCCTCGTGAATGGCGACCGCCTCTGCGTAGTCCGCCGCGCAGAGTTTTGACAGCTCATCGTAGCTTGCCGCCTCGATATAGTGATCCAGAACCGCCTTGTTGTAGCAGTACCCGTCGGTTGCATTGTCGCGCTTCAGCATCTCTTCCAGCGCGGTCTTGCTTGTGGCAACCCAGTAACTCAGCCCAAGTTTCGGCGCGTAACCCTCGGAATCTTTGATTTTCTTCCCGTCCTTTGCGCACAGAATCATGATGATGGACGGCGCCATTGCCGAGGCGAACTTGCCGCAGTCATAAGCGTATCCCAGATCGAAGCACGCGGCATAATCCGCCGTAATCGCGTCAACGCCGCCGACGGTACAGGTCTCAAGCCTGCTGTTTGCCGAGGTGATTCCGTAGGCAATTTTGGTCACGACCTCGCCCGCGCCGACCGTCAGAATGCAAGTTCCTCCGCTCTCCAGACTGTTGGTCAGCTTGGTGGAGAACGCGTCGTCAAAACCGAAACCGTCCATATACCCTGTAATGCGGTACTTTGCGCTGACGAATTTTGTGGGATCAAGGCTCGTTCCCGCAACTTTGGCAATCAGCTCGTCCCGCGTTTTCGCGCCGTCATAGGAAGTTTCGCTGTCCTCGCACAGATACGCGAGAATCCCCGCAAGGCGCTGAATGTGCATCTGCGAACCGTAAAGCGTTGCGCCGCCGAACACGGTAAAGGCGGTCTGCTTCTTCTCCTCAACAAAGTAGCGCGCCATGTTGTAGCCTGCGGTATACTCGGCATCATAGGTGGGTGCAACCGAGCCGAGGAAATACTCGTTTCCGCGGATTTCTTTCAGCTGTTCGTCGGTCGGGTGACCCGTGGGGCAGACGATATACATCTTCTTTGCCGCCGCGGCATTGACCGATGTCACAATGTCGTCATCGGACAGCAACAGAATCGCGTCATAGCCCTTGGAAGCGTAGGTGTTGATCGCCGACACCTCGGAGGACGAACTGTTTGTGGTGGTAAAGTCAATCGTAAAGCCGTATTCCTTTGCCAGTGTGCGCAGGTATTTCGCCCACGCCGCCGATTCTCCGGAGGTATCGTCCTCCCACAGCACGCCGATTTTGAGGTCGGACGCGCCCTTTTTGCATCCCGCAAGCGGCAGAAGCGCGCAGACAAGCAGGATCGCACACAGCAATCGAACCCGAAGTTTTGTTTTCATGTTTTCATTCCTTTCCAATCATTCCATTATCGCTCCAGCATCCGGCTTCGCCGCCCGACGGCAAAGAGGAACACCACCGTTGCAAACAGCACGCCCTTTACGATCTGGAGATACCAACTTCCCGTGACGTAGATATTCATCAACGCGTCCAGAAACGCCATGGAGAACGCGCCGAGCAGAGCCGCGTACATTCTGGAGCGCGGTCCTCCGCTCATCGGCATTCCGCCGAACACCATTGCAATCAGCATATTCATCCCGACCGACGAACCGGACGAAGCCGAAAGCGTCGGGGTTTCCACGGTCATGGCAAACGCCGCAAGCCCGATACCGATGCCCGCGAGCGCAAAGCAGAGCACGGTCAGCGACTTGGGTCGGATACCCGAGAGCCTTGCGCAAACCGGATTCCCGCCGAGAAACCGCGCCTGCCGCCCCATCGGAAGCAGATAAAACAGCACGCAGGCAAACAGCTCAAAAACCGCAAGCAGGAGCAGACGAAACCATGTCTGATTCAGTCCCGTCACAAGAGAGGTCGGAACTGCCAATGCGGCGTTTGTTCCAAGCGTGGTCAGCATCAGCGTGGAAACCGCGCTGTAAACGTTCATCATCACGATGGTCATGATGAACACGGGCAGATTGAAAAAGGTTGCAAGCAGTGCGCCGAGAACGCTGAGCGAAATCGCCGTTCCCAGGGTGGCAAGCAGCATGAGAAAGAGATTCCCGCTCGCCCTGCCGACCAATCCGCCGACGAGGGCGCTGACCAACATATTCGCGCCGAGCGAAAGGTCAAAAGAGCCTGCGGTGAAGATGAAAGTCGCGCCCGTTGCCACCAGCGCAACCAAGGTGGCGTTGGAAACAACCACCGCCATCCCGATGCCGAGATCATAGCCGTTCTGCCACGCAAGCAACAGATAAAGACCTCCGAGCAACAGGCAGGCGGCAAGCGGGATCAGACTGATGAGGCGGGAGCGGCGGACGGCTCGCCCGCGAAGCCGCGCCCGTTCCGAATCGAGTTCCTGTGTCATGGTTTCTTCCTTTCGGTCAGATCATATCCCCGATGAGATCCGCGTCGCGCAGATCTCGCGCACGGGGGTATTCTCCGCTTATTCTTCCGTCCTTCATAATGAGAATGCGATCCGACATTCCGATCAGTTCGGGCAGTTCCTCCGAGATCATAATCACGGTTTTGCCCTCTTCCCGCATCCGTGCCATCAGGCGATACATCGTTTGCTTGACCCCGATGTCAATCCCGCGCGTGGGGCAGTCCAGAATCAGAATCCGCGACCCCGCCCCGATCCATTTTCCGAACACCGCCTTCTGCTTGTTTCCGCCCGACAGCTGCTCAATCGGCTGATCCTGCGAGAAGCACTTGATCTGCATCCCCTCAATCTGTCTGCGGACATAGGCGCGCTCCCGCTTGGGAGAAATCACGCCGCGCGGCGCAAAGACCGGAAACCCCGCAATGGAAATGTTGTCCCGCACCGAGGCGGAAAGACAGAGCGACTCGGTGTCGCGATCCTTGGAGGCGTAGCCGACCCCGCGGGAGATCGCGTCGCTCGGGTCGTGCAACGGCTTTCCGAGCACGTGGACATTCCCCCCCGACGGCTTGACCGCGCCGAACAGAACCTTTCCCAGTGTGTGCATTCCGCAATGCGAAAGTCCGCCGATACCGAGAATTTCGCCCTCGTGCGCGGAAAAGCTTACGCCGTGCAGACGGTCGCCGACGGACAGGTCGGTCACCTCCACCGTCACGCGCCCCGCCCGCGGGCTTCCGTAATCGGTGCGGTAGTAATCGCCCTGCAAGTCCCGCCCGATCATGGCGGTTCGGATCGCGCCCGCTTCGAATTCCGCTTTTTCAAAGGTGCGGATGATGCGCCCGTCGCGCAGGACGGTCAGCGTGTCGCATTTCTCCATGATTTCGTCAAGGTCATGCGAGATAAAGACCACCGCGCCGCCATCCGCTTTGATGCGTTCCATCAGCCCGTAGACAATCTCCCGCCCCCGTTGCGAGAGCGCCGTTGTGCTTTCGTCCACCACCAACACGCGCGGGCGGGAAATCCAGACCTTGGCAACCTCAATCAGCTTGCGATCCATCATGTCGAGCGTCCCCGTCAGCGCCTCGGCGCGGATGTGCCCCGCGCCGATCCCGTCCAGCGCCTCTTGTGCGGCGCGGAAAAGATTGCGTGACGAAACGAATCCCCACCCGCGATCCGAGGGGGTACGAAAGACCGAAAACCGCCCCATGCGACAAAGGAACAGATTTTCCGCCACCGTGATTCCCGGAACGGTTCCGCTTTCCTGCACGATCATGCCAACGCCGCGACGGAGCGCGTCGCTCATGTCGGACGGTTGCCACGGCTTCCCCTCAAAGGTCATCACGCCGTGATCCGCCGTCTGCATACCCGAAAAAACAGAGGAAATTGTGGATTTTCCAGACCCGTTCTCCCCGATCAGGCCGCGTATCTCGCCCGATAGGACGGTCAGATCCACACAGTCAAGCGCCACGACCGGACCGAAGGTTTTGGTCATATCGCGGATTTCCAACAGCGGCTGACCGACCGCGGATTTGCTCTTTTCCATTCCTGCTTCCTCCGGCAACGCAAATTTGTCTTTCTTATCATCACCGCAAGCGCCGCTTTTTATGCAAAGAAAAAAGCACAAGGAAAACCTTGTGCCAATCAAATTCGGTTTTTGAACGGGTTCAGTCAGCGCTTTGCCGTTTTGTCCGGCTCTGCCTCTGTCCCCTCCCGGGCAGTCTGTTTGCCCTTTTTCCCTTCCTGCATTTCCTGCGGCAGAGAGTCCGTAAACGCGGCTGCGTAAATCTTTGCCACATCCCGCGCGTCCACACCGTGCTTTTCGCAAATTCCCTTCAAAAGCAGCATCGTCGCATACGCGTCGCCGTCGCTGCGATGACGGTTTGCGGGGTCAATTCCCGTGTAAGCGCGGACATATCCGTCCAACCCGTGCGCCTGCGGATAATCGCGCAGGGAACGGCAGACCCGCTCAAGGTCGAGACAGCGGAAGGAAAGCGGCTTCAGCCCGTAGCGCTCGCAGGCTTTGCGCAACGCGGTGGTGTCGTTTTTCACCGCGAAACCGACAACCAGATCAGACTTGCAGAGCAGTTTCTTCATCCGCTTATAGTAGGCGGGAAAAAGCGACGCCTGCTTCACGGTTGACATTTGGTACGCCAGAATATTCCTGCGCACATAGTCGTTCCATTCGCAGTCGGGGTTGATGAGCAGATCGGTCTGCGGTTCGGTCAGACGGAATTTCCGGTCGGTTCGCACATACCCGAAGGAATAGACCGAGCCGGGAATCTTTCCGTTTGCGAATTCCATATCAAAAAAAAGAATTTTCATAAAACCTGCCTGTCTTTTCGTAAAATCTCGCGGAAAGCCGATTTTTTTCGTCAAATCCCTTTACAAATCCGCGTTTTTATGGTATGATAATCATGCAAGAATGCGCATCTCCGCGCAGAAAGGTTGAAACAATATGTACAAATGTGAACGGGAGGACGAAATTCTCTCCCTTTTGAGCGATACCGAGTACGCAACGGTGGAATACCTCTCCCGCAAAATGAACATCAGCCCCTCCAGTATCCGCCGCGACCTCAAAAACCTCGAGGAGCGCGGACTGGTTCAGCGCAGTTACGGCGGCGTGAAGATCACGCAGACAAGCGGGCGGCATATTCCCTTTTCCCTGCGCAGTCACGAGAACAGCGCGCAGAAAAAACAGATCTCGCGCGCGGCGGTCTCGCTCATTGCCCCCGGCGACATCGTATTTCTGGACGGTTCTTCGACCGCGTTTTTCACGGCGGAACTGTTGCCTTCGGTCAGCGGGGTAACGGTCATTACCAACAGCGTGGACGCAATGGCTTGTCTTTCGGGGTACGACGTGAAGGCTTACTGCACGGGCGGGTTGGTCTCGTCCGAGAACCGCGCGGTTCTGGTCGGCGGTTATGCGCAGAACTTTCTTTCGCAGATTCACGCGGACGTGGTGCTGTTTTCGGTTCAGGCGTTGACCGAGGACGGCAACTTTTACGATTGCTACGCCGAAGAAGTTGCGGTACGGAATATCATGCTGAAGAACGCGCGGCGGAAAATTCTGCTCATCGATTCCAGCAAGCTCGGCAGACCCTCCACCTTCTATCAGGGCAACGTCCGCGATCTGGACTACGTGGTCAGCGACCGCGATCTGTGCGCTTTCTTCACCGATCCGATCCCCGAAAAACTCGTGCTTTCCTCGCGCGTGGGGTAAGGTCTCGGGCGTTGCCCGAACCCACTTGGGGGGCTTCTTGAAAGAAGCCCCCCAAGACCCCGCAAGAACTTCCCTAAACGGAAATGGGAGCGTCTCCGAATAAGATGCGGTTTAGCCTTTCAAAATTCGCGGGCAGCGGGCACTCGAAGCTGACCTGCTCGCCCGTACGCGGGTGGGTAAAGGTCAGGCGCGCGGCATGGAGAATCTGCCCCGGGATCAGTTCGCGGTGACGCGCCTGAAAACGGGTTCTGTCTCCCCCGTAGAGCGGGTCGCCGAGCAGAGGATGCCCGAGCGACGCCAGATGCACGCGGATCTGGTGTGTTCTGCCGGTCTCCAGTTCACAGCGCAGGAGCGTAAAGCGGGTCCCGTCCCCCTCCCCGCGCGCAACAACGGTCCAATGGGTCACGGCGTTTTTCGCGTGTGCGCCCGCGGCGGTCAGAACCGCCATTTTTTTGCGGTCAATCGGATGCCTTCCGATGGGGGCATCCACCGTTCCGCTGTCCTCGGGCAGGTTCCCGATGGCAATGGCGTAATAGACGCGGCGGATGTGGTGTCCCGAAAGCTGTGCCGACAGCCCGAGGTGGGTTTCGTCATTCTTCGCAACCACCAACAGACCGCTTGTATCCTTATCGATGCGGTGAACGATTCCCGGACGAAGGACACCGCCCACGCCCGAGAGGCTTTCGCCGCAGTGCCACAGGAGCGCGTTGACAAGCGTTCCGTCCGGGTTTCCTGCGGCAGGATGAACCACCATGCCAACGGGTTTGTTGATGACGATAAGATCGCTGTCCTCGTAAATCACATCAAGCGGGATATTCTGCGCCGTCGCTTCGCATTCCTTTATCTGCGGTTGGCGGATTTCCAACCGCTCCCCCGCGCGCAGGCGGTAATTCTTGTCGCGCGCCTGACCGTCCACGGTCACGAAGCCCTCGCAAATCAGTCGTGCGGCGGCGGAGCGCGTTACCTCTGCGGCGTTTGCCACCGCGCTGTCAAGCCGTTCTCCGCTTTCCGCTTCCTCCACCGTGTGCGAGACAAGCCGGTCAGTTTGTTCCGTCATCATGCTCTTCCGACGTTCCGTCGGCTTTTTTCTTTTTCCCGTTCCGGTATTCCGTCACCATCGACCGCACGAACCAGATGACCAGCATCACCGCGCCGACCGACACAAAGGAATCCGCCACGTTGAACACCGCGAAGTGAATCAGGGTGAAGTCCACGAAATCCACGACATAACCGAGCGCGATGCGATCGATCATGTTGCCGATTCCGCCGCCGATAATCATGGCAAGCGCGACCTTGACCCATTTGCCTTCCTTACAGAAGCGGAACAGGTAGACCACCAACCCGATGATTGCAACGGTGGAAAAGATCATGAACACCCAACGCTGATTGCTGAGCATTCCGAATGCCGCGCCGCGATTCTCGACATAGGTCAGGTGCAGAACATTCTGCCAGAGCGGATAAGACCCGATCGGCTTGAGGTACTGCACAGCCAACAGCTTGGTCAGCTGATCCAACCCGACCGAGCCGAGGATGATGCCGATCAGAACAAGAATCATGGTCATGTTTTTCTCCTTTCGTAAAGCCTCGGGGCTTTGCCCGCGTATAGCAATCCAACAGCCTAAAATTCCGACTGAAAAATTATCCGTTCGTAGGAGGTGATTTATCCCCCCTCATCAGTCGCTCACGCGACAGCTTCCCCCCAAGGGGAAGCCTTTTTTGCAAAAACCCTTTCGAGTGTTGTAACAAGCTGGATCAAACGAACAACAAAAGCTGCATTTTGAGCAGGAGCACTCTGTACGGCAGGCTTCCCCTCGGGGGGAAGCTGTCGCGTGAGCGACTGATGAGGGGGGATATTTTTTATCAACCTAAGTTGCCATCAACAGGACTTTCCCCCGAATCCCCCAAAATTTCGACAAGGGGGATTCGGGGAATGTTACGCGGCACGTTACAGCCCCAGAATGTTGCGGCAACGCTCGCAGAGGAAGCCGCCGTCCTCGGTATGCAGACCCTTTACGGAGTAGGACCAGCAACGGTCGCACTTGCAACCGTCTGCGGGAGAGACCAGAACGCCAACGCCGCTCGCGCCTTCGGTATGCGCCTCGGCGGGCGCTTCCCCGTTCCGAACCTCAACGCCCGAAACGATGAACACGGTTTTCAGCTCGTCGCCGAATTTCGCAAGCAGAGCGGTCATTTCCGAATCGGTGGTGTAGAGCGTAATCTTCGCGTCGAGCGACTTTCCGACCATCTTTTCGGTTCGCGCCAGTTCAAGCGCCTTCATCACATCGTCGCGCATCTCAAACAGACGATCCCATTTTTCACGCACAGCGGGGTAGGTCAGCGCCTCGTCGTAGGTCGGCATGGGGTTGAGATACACGCTTTCGGTGCGGTCGGTCGCCTTGTGCGGGATCGCCTGCCACATCTCCTCGGCGGTAAACGCAAGGATCGGCGCCAACAGTCGGATCAGACCCGACAGCACGAAATACATGGCGGTCTGTGCCGCGCGGCGGGCTTCGCCGTCCTTCTTTTCGGTATACACGCGATCCTTGGTAATGTCGATATACAGCTTGGAAAGGTCGGTCGTACAGAAATTGTTGATCGCATGATAGATCGCGTGGAACTCGTAGTCGTTGAAGGATTCGAGAACCTCTTTGGTCAGTTCGTTCATGCGGGAGATCATCCAACGGTCGATCTCGGGCAGGCGGTCAAACGAAACCGCGTCGGTATCGGGGTTGAAATCCGAGAGGTCGGCAATCAGGATACGAACCGTGTTGCGAACCTTGCGGTATGCGTCGGACAGTTGCCTGAAGATCGGGTCGGACACGCGCACATCCACGCGGTAATCCGAGGAAGCGACCCACAGGCGCACCAGATCCGCGCCGTACTTCGGAATGACATCCGAGGGCGAAACGCTGTTGCCGAGCGACTTGTGCATTGCTTTCCCCTCTCCGTCCACAACCCAACCGTGGGTCAGAACCGTCTTGTAGGGGGCAATCGGCTCTTTGCCCGCGCCGACAGCCGTCAGGAGCGAGGACTGGAACCACCCGCGATACTGGTCAGCGCCCTCCAGATAGAGGTCGGCAGGCCACTTCAGATCGGGGTTGTCGTGCAGAACCGCAAAATGCGACGAACCGGAGTCAAACCAACCGTCCAGCGTGTCGGTCTCTTTGGTAAAGGACTTGCCGCCGCAATGCGGGCAGGCAAAGCCTTCCGGCAGAAGCTCCGCCGCTTCCTTTTCGTACCAGACATTGGAACCGCTTTCGGCAAACGCCTGCGACACGGCTTCAATCGTCTCATCGGTTACAACCGGCTTGCCGCAGTCGGCGCAGTAGAACACGGGAATCGGCAGACCCCAATGGCGCTGACGGGAAATGCACCAGTCGGCGCGGTCGCGCACCATCTGCTTGATCCGTTCGCCGCCCCACTCGGGAAGCCACTGCACGTTCTCGCAAGCCTTGACCGCCTCATCCTTGAATGCCTCCACCGAGCAGAACCACTGCGGCGTGGAGCGAAAGATGATCGGGTTCTTGCATCTCCAGCAGTGCGGGTACTCGTGGCTGAACTTCTCGAATGCGAACAGCGCGCCGCTCTCCTGCATATCTGCAAAGATCGCGTCGTTCGACTTCTCGTAGTACATTCCCGCGAACTTGCCAGCCTCGGCGGTCTGATAGCCGCGGTCATCAACCGGGACAAGATCGGGCAGGTTGTAGCGGCGGCAGGTCACATGGTCGTCTGCGCCGAAGCCGCCCGCTGTGTGAACGCAACCGGTACCGCTGTCCATCGTGACATAATCTGCGGTCACAACCAGAGAATCACGGTCAAGGAACGGGTGCTGTGCGGTCATGTATTCGAGATCCTGTCCCTTGAAAGTCGCCAGTTTTTCGTAGCTGCCGACCTTGCCCGCCTGCATGGTCTTTTCGCAAAGCGCGTCGGCAACGAGATAGCACTCGCCGTTGTCGGCACGCACCAGAACATAGTCGTCAACCGGGCTGAGCGCAATTGCCTGGTTGCCAGGGAGCGTCCACGTCGTGGTGGTCCAGATGATGAAATAGGTCTTGCCCGGGTCGCAGAGTCCCGCAAGCTTTTGCTTGTCGTCCTTGACGCGGAACTTGACATAGACCGAGGTGCATGCATCGGTCTGATATTCGATCTCGGCTTCCGCCAACGCAGTCTCGTCGTGCGGACACCAGTAAACCGGCTTCATGCCCTTGTAGATATACCCGCGCTTGTACATCTCGCCAAAGACCCTGACTTCCCTGCCCTCAAACGAGCGGTTCATGGTCAGGTACGGATGTTCCCAATCGCCGCTGACGCCAAGGCGCTTGAACTGCTCTCTCTGGCGGTTGACGAAATCCTGCGCGAAGTTGTGGCAGGCTTCGCGGAACTCGGGAATCGACATCTTCTTGCGATCCAGCTTGTTCTGCTTGATGATGGCGGATTCGATCGGCATTCCGTGGTTATCCCAACCGGGGATATAAGAAACGCGGTAGCCCATCATCATCTTGGACTTGTTGATGAAATCCTTGAGAATCTTATTCATCGCAGTGCCCATGTGAATGTTGCCGTTCGAGAAGGGCGGTCCGTCGTGCAGCATGAACAGCGGCTTGCCCTTGCCGTTCTCCTGCATAAGGTTATACAGGTCGATGGACTCCCAGTACTTCTGCATTTCCGGCTCTCTCTGCGGCAGTCCCGCCCGCATGGGGAAATCGGTAACGGGCAGATTCAGTGTGCTTGTGTAATCCTTTGCCATATTCTTCACTCCTAAATGGATTTTTTACAAAACAAAAACCGTCTCACGGCATCATGCCATGAGACGGAATTTTCCGCGGTACCACTCATGTTCGCCCGGATGGGGCGCACTCACAGGTCTTTTAAGGTAATCCCGCGTAATGCAGATGGTACAATTGCGAGGTATTGCCTTAACCTCCTGTCTTAACGCGACAACACGGACAAAATTACTCCCGCAAAGCCTGTACTGCACGGTTTCACCCTGTCGGCTCGGAAGCGATACCCTGTGGGGACATCCTGTCATGCGCTCGCACCGCCCGCGCACTCTCTGTGGCATTCCGTCCCGCGGCTTCTTCGTCACAGCCGTTCATGGCTATTGTACCACATCTTTCCCGGTTTGTCAAGACTTAATCCGAATTTTTTCGCGCATTCTCCCGATTTTCGCCGGCGGGCGCATCCGCGTCGGATCAGTTCGCGTCGGTTGTCCTCTTGTATCCGATTCCGGGAATCGCATACGGCTCGCCGCCGAACGTCACGCCGCCGAAATCGCAGGTTTCCACGGATACGGAACCGTCGGTTTCGTGTCCGATGATCCCGACCGTCCACAGCTTTTCGGAACTGCCCGTCATCTCCACGGAGACGGAACAGTTTTCGATCACCGCCCCGCCCGCAACCCTTCCGACCAGAATTCCCGCATGTTGGAAATTCGACGACAACTCCACCGTTCCCGACGCGATAATCAGATTTTTGATAACAGCACCGTCGCTGATGTAGGAAAAGAATCCGGACAGCGGTTCTTCCCGCAACGCAAGGTTGTAGATGGCATGATTGTTCCCGTCAAAGATCCCCATGAAGGAGGTTTTGCCACGCGACAGATCCGAGCCGCCGCCAATTCCCCACCAAGGATGTCCCTGCATATCGATGTCGCACTCCAGACGGAAATACACGCCGCGGTAGCGCGTAATCTCGGTATTCAGGTAAGTTCCGTAATGCCGCACGTTCGCCGCGAGCCTTGCAACATCCTCGGCGCTTTTCAGCAGATAAGGCGTTTCCTTTTTCCCGTTCCCGTCCAGAAACTCGTATATTTCGGATTTGCTCGTCACCATTTGCTGATTTCCGTCCCATTTGGAAGCCGCGGCAATCCGCTCGGGCGCATAAACCGGCAACAGCTCCTCCCCGGACGTTTGCGTTTTCGATTCTTCCGGGGATTCGGTTTTGGGCGTTCCGCGTTCGATCCCGGACGGTACTTTTCTCGCGCAAGCACTGCCGCACAGGACGGCACACACGGTCAAGAACGCCAACATCCGCTTTTTCATGCCTTATTTTACTCCGTTCAGAAAAGATTTTTGGGGTAAAAACCGGTTTCGCAAAGTCGCTTCAGTTCCTCCGCGACCTCCGCCATATCCTCGCGGTAGGTCAGACCGAACCAACGGTCGGGCGATTCCTCCGCCGCCACGGAAAGCGTTCCCGCCGCAAGAAAATCGTTGACCATAATCGGAAGCAGGCATTCCGCGCGGCATTCATCCGGAGGAAGCGCACGCAGAAAGTCCTCAAAATAGGTCTGAATTTTTCCGATTGCCGACGGGTGGAAGCCCCAGATGTTCATCGAAACACGTTCGTCGGGCGAGAGCGCCCCCGCGTCCGAGGTAATGGAACGGTCCGCGGCATAGCGGATGTTTTTCGTCTCGTTCACCGCCTCCAGATACCCGTTCGCCAATCGGCACACGCCGCGCGTCACGCCGCCGTTCTCGCTCATGGTATTGCCGAGGATGTACGGCACCATCACCGCCTCACGGTCGTTTTGGAGTTTGCCGAGCATCCGGTACAGAATGGTGTACGCATCCCGCCCGTAGTAGTCGTCGGCGTTGATGGTCGCAAAAGGCGCGTCCAGATAAGGCGCGGCGCAAAGCAGAGCGTGAACCGTGCCGAGCGGCTTGGTACGTTCCGCTGGCATGGTATAGAATGCGGGAATCGACGAAAAATCCTGCACCGCGTAATCCACGCGGATCAGCTTTTCCAGTCGTTTGCCGAACTTTTCGCGCACGATGTCGATCATTTCCTCTTTCAGAATCATCACCACGCGGTCAAAGCCCGCCTGCATGGCGTCGTAAACCGAATACTCCATCAGGCATTCGTCGTTCGGACCGACGCAGGATATCTGCTTGTTTCCTCCAAAGCGGCTTCCGAGTCCCGCCGCAAGAACTACCAGTGTTGCGTGCATCGTTTGTTCTCCTTTTCTTATGTCTGTCTGATATATTGCGCTCCGTCGGGGGCTATGCCTGCTTCGGCGCGGCGCTTCGGTCGCGCAGCATTCCGCGCAGAGTCTCCTCGTCGATGATCGGAATCCCGAGGCTCTGCGCCTTTGTCAGCTTGCTTCCCGCACTCTCCCCCGCCACCACAAACGAAGTGCGTGACGAGACCGAGCCTGCGGTCTTTCCCCCCGCCGCCTTGATGCGGTCGGAGGCTTCGTCCCGGGTGAGCGTCGGGAGCGTTCCTGTCAGCACAAAGGTCAGCCCCGCAAAGAAGTCATCCTTCGGCATTCCGACGGGAGAGGTCAGCAGACCCGCCCCGGTCAGCCGTTCGCACAGTTCGCGGTTCTGCGGGTGCGAGAAGAAGTTGACCACGCAGTCTGCCGTCACCTCGCCGAAGTCGGGCAGTTCCACAAGTTCCTCTTTGGTTGCCGCCATGCAAGCCGCAAGCGAGCCGAAGTGCTGTGCCAGTGCCTCTGCGGCAACCTCGCCGACATTGCGGATGCCAAGCGCGTAGATCAGGCGTTCCAGTCCTGCGCTCTTGGAGCGTTCGATCGCTTCCAGCAGATTGGATGCGGACTTCTCGCCCATGCGCTCCATGCCGGTCAGTTCCTCACGGTTCAGGCGGTAAAGGTCTGCCGCGTCCTCAATCAGGCGATTCCGCAGAAGCGATTCCACCAGTTGCGGTCCGAGCCCGTCGATGTTCATAGCGTCTTTGGAAGCGAAATGCTCGATCCCGCGCGACAGCTGCGCCGGGCATTTGCTGTTGGTGCATCGGGTTGCCGCGCCCTCGTCCTCGTCATAAAAGACCGGCTCTCCGCAGGACGGGCAGACCGTCGGCATCCGGAAAATCTTCTCGTTCCCGTTACGCAGTTCGGGGTGGGACTTCACCACCTCGGGAATGATATCCCCCGCCTTTCTCAGCGTGACGATATCCCCGACACGGATATCACGCTCGCGGATGAGCGCTGCGTTGTGAAGCGTGGCGCGGCTGACCATTGTTCCCGCCAGTCGCACGGGAGTCAGGACTGCGGTCGGGGTCAGCACGCCCGTGCGCCCCACCGCAATCTCGATATCCTCCAGTCTGGTTTCCTTTTCCTCGGGCGGAAATTTATACGCAACCGCCCATTTGGGGGTATTCGTCCCCTCGCCCATGCGGCGGCGGTCGGCAAGACCGTCCAGCTTGATGACCACGCCGTCAATATCATAGGCAAGCGTTGCACGCGCCTCTCCCAGTTTGCGGATATGCGCGAAGATTTCCTCCGCCGTATGCGCGAGGGTGCGGAATTCCAGCGTATGGAAGCCCAGTTCCTGCAGGCGGTCGAGGGTTTCGGTATGGGAGGACGGCTCGTGACCGTCTGTCCACAGATTTCCCTCCTGAAAATTGAACACAAAAATATCCAGTCCGCGCGCCGCAGTGACTGCGGGATCGAGTTGGCGGAGCGACCCTGCGGCGGCGTTCCGCGGGTTGGCAAAGAGCGCCTGTCCCTCCTCCTCGCGCGCGGCATTGAGCTTTTCAAACTTTCCGCGCGGCATATAGACCTCGCCCCGCACGGTCAGGGTCAGTGCCTCGGGCAGGGTCAGGGGGATGGAAAACACCGTGCGCAGGTTCTGCGTAACGTCCTCGCCGACAAAGCCGTCCCCTCTCGTTGCGCCCTGCACGAACACACCGTTCTCGTAATGCAGGGCGACCGACAGTCCGTCGATCTTCGGTTCAACCGAATAGGCGGCGTCGGGCAGGACTGCCGCAACGCGATCGAGGAATGCCTGCAGCTCCTCAAACGAAAACACGTCCGAAAGGGAGTTCATCTGCACGCTATGCGTAACCTTATTGAATTTTTCCAGCGGTTTTCCGCCCACGCGGTGGCTCGGCGACGATGGATCGTCCCACTCGGGATGCTCCGCCTCGAGCTTCAGCAGTTCGGCGTACATTTGGTCGTATTCGTAATCCGAAATTTCGGGGTCGTCGTCCACGTAGTAGCGCTTGGCATGGTAGGCGATCTTCTCCCGCAGTTTTTTCAGGGTCTGTTCGGTTTCGTTCATTTCGCACCTCGGTTTTCCGTTCGCCGCGTTTTATGTCCTCTCCGCGGCGATGTCCATCTTTCATTATACCAGATTTTCCTGCTTCTGTCAAGAGGAACGCGGAGATTTCCCGCTTTCCTTTCTATCAGGTTCTACAAATATTTTTCCGTTATGTAAAAAATATTTGTTTCATCTTTACAGGAAGCGATTTTTGTGTTATACTGAAAGTGTAAAGGGACAATCCCCTTTGCAATCCATAGGAAAGGTTGGAAGAAACCATGAAAATTACCGTAGTTGGCAGACAGATGAACGTTTACGATGAAATGAAAGATCTGATTGAGCGCAAGCTTGGAAAGCTCGACAAGTATTTTTCGGGCGAGGGTGACGCAACCGTCACGCTCTCCTGCAAGCATAATGAAAAGAATCTCGAAATCACGATTTCCGCCGCCAACACACTGTTCCGCAGTGAGGTCGGCGCAGACAGCTTCCGCACGGCGCTTGACGAGGCGGTTGACGCAATCGAGCGGCAGATCCGCCGCAACAAAACGCGTGTGGCGCGTCGGCTTCGCACGGGCGGTTTAGAGGTGATGCAGGAAGAGACTTTCGGTTCAGAAGAGTCCGAAGCCGAGGATGAAGAAACGATCATTCGCGTCAAGACCTTCCCCGTCAAGCCGATGACACCCGAGGAAGCGATTCTGCAGATGAATCTCTTGGGGCATCAGTTCTTTGTATTCAACAACGGCGAGACCGGCAAGACCTGCGTGGTTTACGCCCGTCGGGACGGAGCTTACGGGCTGATTACGCCGGAGGGATAAAGGTCGCGGGGCTTTGCCCCGCACCCCACTTGAAAACTTCTTTCAAGAAGTTTTCAAGACTTTCAAGAACTTTACCCAATTGGATTTTGGGGTCTGGTTTTATGTTGTACAAATTTTGAGTGTAGCCATATTCCGTGTTGCGAATTCCGGCTGCTCCGAACCAAATCCCGTCAAGCGGGATTTGGTCGGAATCAAAAACAGCCCCTGCGTGTCATCACGCAGGGGCTGTTTGTACAGGATACCGAAAAATTCGGTGATTTACTCAAGAATATTCGTGGTGATATAGTCCACGCCCCAATCGGCAAATCGCTCTGCAACCTCAGGGTCATTGATCGTATATGCATTGAGTTTCAGTCCCGCACGATGCAGGCGGTCGACCCACTCCTTTGTCACGCTTTTCCAATCGGTGTCAATATCCATGCGGTTCGCATTTGCGACCTCAAAGACATCCTCCCGCAATTCGCGTACGAGGTACTGCACGGGCTGATCCGGGCAGATTTCACGGAGATCGATCAGATTTTCAAGGCAAAAGGAGATAAAAATCACCCGGTCAAGATATCCTGCCGCGCGGAAGTGCTCCGCAATCTTTCCGACATCCGCCTTCTCCATGCGGTTCTTCAGCTCCAACACGCAGATCTTTCCGTAGTTCCGACAGCACTCGATGTATTCGTCAAGGCTCGGCAGACGCAGGTCCACCCGTCCTGCCTTTCCGCTCCGATCCAACAGCGGCAGGCTCCGCAGAGTTGCATAGTCGGTGCGCTCCACCTCATACACCTGCGCGTTCCCTGCTACCCGTGCCGTATCGTTGTCATGTACAATGATAAACTGTCCGTCCGAGGTACGGTGAACATCGGTCTCGATGCCGAAATAGGAACGGTTTCCCGCCGCGACAAATGCGCAAAGGGTGTTTTCCGCTTCCAGACCGCTAAGCCCGCGGTGAGCAATCAGTTGGGTCTGCTTCTTTTGAATGCGAATGGTATTCATGATTCCGGTTTCTCCTTTTTCTCCTTTTTCGGATAAAGTCTGTCGGCTTCCTCGGGGCGGATATGCAAAAGCAGGTACATCATCCATACAAACACTGCCGTTCCGAGCACCGCAGTCCAGATAACGGTCGGGGTATCCCACCACACGCCCGCGCCAAGGGTCGGATAAAGTCCGCCGCAGAAATCGTACACCGCGTGGAGCAGGACGCACATGAGCAGATTCCCGCTCTTCAGCAGGACGATGGAACACATCCCGCCGATGAGGAAGGAATATCCCACCTGCAACAGGGTCGGTCCGATGCCCGCGCCCTCGAAGAGGTTGACCAGATGCACCAGCCCGAACACGGCGGAAACGGTAACGGTGGTACGGAAAATCTGTCGGCTTGTCCCCCGTCGGTTTTCCAGAAGAATCGGGAAAAGCATCCCCCGAAACGCCAGTTCCTCAAACGCGCCGATCATCAGCGCGTCAACGGCATAAAGCCATACGAGGTCGCCGCGCACAAGATAGGCGTCCCCGCGCGCGGCGGACAGGAACGGAAAGTTGTTGACCACCACGGCAAGCGCAGGCAGGAAGGAGGACAGGCAGGCAGCTGTCGGCTTCGACAGCAATCGGAATCGCAGGTACAGCAAAACAAGCAGAAATACCGCCGCCCCGCAGGCGCGGGAAACGATGGATTTCAGGAGTCCCTGCATGGTTTCGTCGGCGGACAGTCGCGGGTCGACAATCGTATACGCCAAGAAGAGCGCCGCCGCAACCACCGCGCCGATGCGAAGCGCAAGATCCCGTTTCGCACCCCCGCGTTTCTTTTCTTCCGTTCGGTCTGCTTTCATATTCCGCTCCGTTTCAGGTTTCATACTGTGTTGTCCTATTATACCATATTTCCGCCGTTATTTCAAGTGTTTCGCACATTTTTCCGCCTTTTTGCACCGTTTCCGTGCAGATACGCGGATCGAACCAACGCATACCGCGTAACCAACAGGAACAGAACCGCCCCAAGCGCCCCGCCGACCGCACCGAGCGCGTATTCTTCCCGGGTCAGCAGAACGCCGCACAGCGTCAGCACAGCGGTCAGGGCAACCAGAACCGCCGCAGTGGAAGCTACCGACAGTCCCATGGCGATGATGCGATGATGCAGATGGGCGCGATCCGCCGCAAACGGACTTTTTCCGCCGAGCACCCGCCGCACGACTGCCGCGGTCATGTCGGTCAACGGATAGGCAAACACAAACAGCGGGGCAAGGATTCCGAGCCGCCAGACGGGGGCTTCGAGGGCGGGAAGTGCGGAAAAGCCGAGCAGAAAGCCGACCGCGCCCGAGCCGCAGTCTCCCGCAAAGATTTTGGCTGGTGGGCGGTTATAGCGCAGAAAGCCCAGACACGCGGCGGAAATCAGAAGCGGTTGGAGCGCCCGATCCCCTGCTCCGGAAAGTGCCAGCACCAACGCAATCCCGACGCCTTCAACCGTTGCAGTTCCGGCAAACAAACCGTCCAATCCGTCGATCATATTGTGTGCATTGGTCAGCGCGACCAACCACAACACGGCAGGAAACAGACCAACGCCTGCTCCTGTCCCCGAGCCGATTGCCGCAACCGTTGCCGCAAGCAGCTGAACGCCCAGCCGCGCGCCTGCGGGCAACGGGCGGATATCGTCCGCCAAACCGATACAGAACACGGCAAGCCCGCCCGCAAGCCCCGCCGCAAGCGAAACGGTGTGCGGGCAGAACAGAAGCCAGCCCGCGCCGATCGCTGCCAACATCGCAATGCCACCCGCACGCGGCACACTGTCGGTATGCATTCTGCGCCAATCGCGCGGCACGTCCACCGCCCCGATTCTCCATGCGAGCCGACCGACGGGCGGGATCAGTGCGATGACCGCCGCAAAGCATCCTACAATTGCAATTCCCCACATGGTCAGATTCTCCCTTTGTGATTTCCCTGTTATTGTTCCTCTGTCGGCAAAAAAACATACGCCCCGCAGACATCTGTCTGCGGGGCGTAGTTTTTAACTTATCTTATTTTTTGGAAGCCCACTCGTTGTAAATCACCGAGGGAGAACGGAAGTAGTAGTACGGCTCGTTGCAAACGGGATTCTTCTCCGCATCCACAACCGTAATTTTCTCACCGTCCGTCTTTTCCTCTTTGTGCTTCACCTCCGAGGTGCTCGTGGCACTCAGAAGACTCCAGTAGAAGCGTTCGAGATCCAGCTCAGCCGCCAGAGCTTTGACCTCGTCGGTGGTAAGCTTCGCCGCCAGTTCCTCCTGCAGAGTCGCGTTAACAAACACCTGATTCTCGCGTGTCGTAAACAGAATGCCCAGATCGTCGATAATCGCCTTCAGCTTCGCCTCATCGGTTGCGGAGTTCACAACCGCTTCCACCTTTTTCGTCAGCCCGTCAAAGTACTTAACAAGTTCCACATCCAACAGACCGCAGAATGCAAGCTTCGGATCAGTCTCCATCGGCTTTTCGGTTGCGTCCAGTCCGTTCAGGCTGATATCCACCGCCACGTCGCTGTCCGCCCGCACCGTTACAAGGAAGAGTGCATATTTTGCATCCGAATCGCTCAGCTTGCCCGACGAATTGGCGCTGTAATGAACCGCCAGTTTCAGGTTCTTGTCTGTTCCCGTCGGCATCAGGCTGACGCTGTAGGGGGTGCTGACAGTCGGCACATAAACCAGATAGGTGTAAGTCTTACCGCCCTCGGAGTTATCTGCGGTGTATGTTCCGACAACCGCGTCGTTTCCGCTCTGCGCCTTGACCCATGCAATCGCCGCCGCATTGTCGGCAATCATGGCCTTAGTCAGCTTGGCGGTCAGATTCACGCTGTAGGTCTCGGTGTTGAGGAAGTCAAACCTGATCTGCGCGTTGCGGTAGGTCACCTTTGCCGATTCGGTCACGTTGCCCGCCGTGTAGCTCCAGTCAAGCTTGCTCGAATTCTTCTTTCCGTAGAAGCTGATGACCGTGATCTCGTAGCCGTCGCCCGCGCTTCCGCCATAGGAGACGTTGACGGTACTGCCGCTGTCGGTCACTTTCACATCGGCATTCTGAATATTGTTATTGTAGTAATAGACCGTTGCGTAGAGGTTCTGCGCGTTGTTGCTTGCGCAGGTGTGCAGAACGTAAACGCCCTTGCCGGCACGATCCGCGCCGTCCATCCACGCCTTGAGGTAATCGTTCTGCGCCAGGACCTCGCGGGAGTATCCTGTGCTCCAACTGTAGGTGTAACCCGACGAACCGATCTTGGGGTCGCTTGTCGCGGTTGCGCCCGTTGCCTTTGCCAACGCCGCAAAATCAAAGTTCAGAAGCGGCTCGATCAGTGCGTCGCGGTTCTGTTTCTTGCCGATCTCCCAGACATCCGCAGAAAGATCCTTTGCGGGATCAGGGTACGCGATGAAGGCATTTCCCGTCTTGAAAACGTCCATCATGTAGGTTTCCTGAAGCCGCTCGACAGTCACAACGTTTCCGTTCTCGATCTTCTTGTAGTCGACGTCCTCTTCCCCGTACTGAATCAGATTGCGGAAGTCCACATTCGTGGTCAGATAGGTCAGGATCTGCATACTGCGCGAAACGTCCACCGTATACGCGCAAACGCCGAACATATTCTGATATACATCGTCCACGTCAACCGTCGGGTACTTGACGATAACGGGATAGTACTTGCTGTCCTCGCTCCGATAGCTTTCGTACTTCGCAAGGTCGCCGGTTTCAAAGCGCACCGCCGCCTTCTGCCCCTCAGCCGCCGTACCGAAATAGCCGTTGTCCAGGCGCATCCGGTTCAGTTCGTAATAATTCTTGCGGAAGGTTGCGTCATTGAAGAGATTCTGGAAGGACAGAACCGTCTGCCCCTTGGAAAGCGTTTTGGGATTGGTGTACCGATAGCCCAGAAGCGAGAAGCGACTGCTGTCCTCTTCGTAAGTTTCGGGGTCGATAGACCAATAGTGCGCCAACAGATCCACCATCTGGTCGTAGGTCGCGTCAACCGGAATGACATCCGGGTCGGACTTGCGGACGATATCCAGATAGGAGAAAATGCTCTGGTTGAAGAACCCGTCAATCTCGCCCTTGTCATAAATACCCGAGAAGTTGGTCTGCTGCATCAGATCCTTATCCAACAGCATGTAGGTATACTTGCCGATGGTCGCGTTGTTCGGAATCGCGAACGTGCCGTTGACCTCACTGCCGTCCGAAACGCCTTTGATCTGCGCCGCGCTCAGAAGTGTCTGGGACACATACTCCTTGATCTTCTTGGAGGACGCGCTCAGTTCCTCATCCAACCGCTTGAGCCAACCGTTTGCGGCGTACTCGCGGAACATATCCTCGCCGTTGATGTAGATGATATCAACCTGATTCGGGTTGAGGTCGGGATATTTGATGGTAATGCGACCGAACTTATCGGTTTCGGTCTCGTTCACCACAGTTCCGCTCTCGCCCGCCGCGGTCGTCTCCTCTTCCTTCACGGAGTTGTCCGCAAAGATGCTCTTCGCGTCCTCTCTCTTGCGGATGGTTTCGGTCACCACCGTGCGGTACTCGTCATCCGTCAGGAAGTAGAGCTGCATTCTGGTGGTGAACTTGGATTCCGTAATGTTGTTGACCGCCTTGGTGATACGGCTTGCCGTCTCGGAATCCACTTCCTTCTCGGACACCAGCCACATCGTCAGCGTAATCGCCAATTCGGAAGCCGTTCTCTTGAACTCCGATTGTACCTCGTCAAGCGACTTGCTCGAGCAGCCCGTCAGGACCGTTGCCGTAAGCATCACAAGACACAGGGCAAGACAGAACAGTCTTTTTTTCATATTTTCCTCCCGTAAACTCCGATTTTCTCCGTCGGAAAAAACCGCCTTTTCTATCCTCACTATTTTACAACAATTCACTCCGAAAGTCAAGTGAATTTTTTGTGTCCTTCCCACGTCATACGCGCAAGCGCGTGAAAAAACGCGGCAAACGAGCGCTCGGATTCGTCATCCCGCACAAATCAGACGGTTGATTTTTTGTGATTCCGCCGTTTTTCTTGTGCGTTCTGAAAGAATTTTCACGCCCGTTTTTGCCATTTGGCACAAATTTTATTCCATGAACCCGCGCAGGTGTCTTGCGCGGCTCGGATGCCGCAGCTTGCGCAGTGCCTTCGCCTCGATCTGACGGATACGCTCACGGGTGATATCGAATTCCTTGCCAACCTCTTCCAGCGTGCGGGTTCTGCCGTCGTACAGCCCGAACCGCAGCTTGATAACGTGTTCCTCGCGCGGGGTCAGCGTGTGCAGCTGGCGCTCCAGTTCCTCGCGCAGGATGTTTGTGGAGGTCGCTTCTGCGGGGGACGGTGTGTCGTCGTCGGGAATGAAGTCGCCGAGGTGGCTGTCCTCCTCCTCGCCGATCGGAGTCTCCAACGATACGGGATCTTGCGCAATCTTCATGATTTCGCGCACCTTGTCGGCGCTCATGTCCATCTTCTCGCCGATTTCCTCGGCGGTCGCCTCTCTGCCGAGTTCCTGCAGCATCTGGCGGGAATACCGCGACACTTTGTGAATGGTTTCCACCATGTGCACGGGAATGCGGATGGTTCGCGCCTGATCCGCAATGGCTCTCGTAATCGCCTGCCGGATCCACCATGTGGCATAAGTGGAGAACTTATACCCCTTGGTATAATCGAACTTTTCCACCGCCTTCATCAGTCCGAGGTTGCCCTCCTGAATCAGGTCAAGGAAATACATCCCGCGCCCGACATAGCGTTTTGCAATCGATACCACCAACCGCAGGTTCGCCTCCACCAACTCGGTTTTGGCGCTCTCGTCGCCCGCCATCATGCGCTCCGCCAGTTCCTTCTCGCGTTCGTTGGTCAGAAGCGGCACTTTACCGATTTCCTTCAGGTAGAGCCGCACGGGGTCGTCCACATTCACGCCGTCCTGCTCCAGACTCGTCACCATTACGTCCGCCTCGCTGAACTGCGCGACCTCGCTTTCAATGGCGCTCATTTCCTCCGCCGAAAGATCCCCGTCAAAGTTGATGCCGTTGTCCTCAAGCTCCTCGTACATCTTGTCGATCTGATCCACGTCGAAATCCCACTTTTCCATCGCGTCGTCCAGATCGTGTTGGGAAAGCTTCCCTTTCTTTCCTTTTTCAATCAGCGTGTCCACGCTCGGCGCTTCTTTCTCTTCGCCTTCCGCCGCGTTCTCCGCTTCATTCTCGGGCAGTTCCCGCTTCAGTTCTTCATCGACCGTGTTCTTTTTCATGTGGCATCAACCTTTCCTTTATGTAGTTTGTTCCGTTTCATTTGCAAGAAGTCATTGAGATTTCCCGTTTTTTTCAGATCCCGTTCCCGCCGCAGATCCCGCAGCCCCGCAAGCGCGGTGCGGAATGCGGTCGGACCGTTTTGCGTCAGCATCTGCCGCGCAACCTCCATCCTGCGTATCCTGCCCATTTCCTCGGGCGAAAATTCCTCGCCGAGCAATTCAAACCGAAAGCCTTCCTCCGTCCCGTGCAGGCGCATAATCGCTTCAAACACGCGGCGGTTGAATTCGGTCGTGAAATCCTCCCCCGTGAGCGACTCGCGCCCCGAGGCGATTTCCTCCCGGTATTCGGGAAAGATCAGAAGCAGTCCCAACAGGTTTTCCTCTGCCGCCGCCGCACGCGGATCTTTCGCCGCATCGGGATTGACCCGATCGCCGAACTTCCGCGCCTCGTTCTGCGCGTCGCGCCCCTCGCGCTGTCGGATCTGCGCCAGTTGCTTCGTCCGCGCCTTATCGACCGTGTTCTGCAGGATCTCGGGTGCGATCTTCAGCTTTTTGGCGATCTGGTCAATATAGACCGCCCGCTCGATCGGCGATTGGTAGCCCGCGATCAGTTCGCACAGCTCGCCCGAAGCGCGGATGCGGTCGGAACTGACCGTCAGGTCATATTTTGCGAGGATATTGTCCATTTTATAATCGAAGCCGGTTCGGCTTCCGTCCAGCGCGTGACGGAATTTGTCCGCGCCGAACTTCACGATGTATTCGTCGGGGTCTTTCGCGCCGTCCAACTTGAGAACCCGCACCTCCATGCCGACCTCGCCGAGAATCCGCATTGCCTTGTTTGCGGCGTTTTGTCCCGCCTCGTCGGAATCGTAGGTGATGATAACCTGCTTGGTATACTTGGAAAAAATGCGCGCGTGGTTCGGCGTGATCGCAGTTCCGAGCGTTGCCACGGCGAACTCAAAACCCGCTGCGTGCAGGGCGATCACGTCCATATACCCTTCGCAAAGAATCATGCGCTCCGCGCAACAGTTTTTCGCGAAATTCAGTGCGAACAGATGGTTGCTCTTGCGGAATGCGGGCGTGTCCGAGGTGTTGAGGTACTTCGGCTTGGAATCGTCCAGCACCCGCCCGCCGAAGGCAGCGACATTACCCACGGTGTCGATAATCGGGAACATAACCCGCCCGCGGAAGTAGTCATAGGAGCGTCCCGTTTTCTGACTCTTCCCGCAGAGGAAGCCGACCTGCAGTTCCTCGTCGGTGTAGCCCTTTTTGTGCATATAATCGGTCAGCATTCCGAAATTCTCGGGGGCATACCCAAGCCCGAAATGCTTGATGGTT
Organism: uncultured Eubacteriales bacterium; assembly: GCA_900547725.1. GTDB lineage: Bacteria > Bacillota > Clostridia > Oscillospirales > CAG-272 > UMGS1865. The sequence goes on along the minus strand of URHR01000002.1, from coordinate 1,614 downwards.
GCGTCGGTGAGGTGTCTGCGCCCCTTGAGGTACTCCATCCCGGGCGCGCCGAGTTCCGGATCGAACAGGCAGGCGCGGAAGAACTTCGCCGCCTCCAGATTCATCTCCAGCACCCGTTTCCGCGTTACGCCGCGTTCCTCGGAGCGGTCGTCGAGTCCCCTCGGCATCTGCAGTCCCGCGCGGTTTGCAAGGAACTCCACCGCGTCAACGTAGTCGAGGTTTTCCGCCATCCGCACAAAGGTAATGGCGTCGCCGCCCGCGTGACAGCCGAAGCAATAGAACATTTTCTTTGCGGGCGTGACGGTAAACGACGGCGTTTTCTCGCTGTGGAACGGGCACAGCCCGAGCAGGTTCGCCCCCGCCCGTTTGAGCGTGACGTACCGCCCGACCAGTTCCTCGATGTCGGTTCGGTCGACGACCTCCCGTATGAAATTATCGGGCAATCGCACGGCTTGTCCCTCCCTTCGGTCAGCCCTTCCAGACCTTCGGAATGAACAGGTCCTTATAGGTTTCGATTGCATACCGATCGGTCATGCCCGCGATGAAGTCGCAGACGCATCGTCTGACCGGTTCGGTTTCGGTATTGCGGTAGTACAGCTCGGGCATCTTTTCGGGATGCTCGGCGAAATATTCAAACAGCGCGGCGATCACCGCCTTCGACTTTCCGTCCTCGCGCTTTGCCTCAGAGTTGGTATAGACGTTGGCGAACAGGAATTTGCGCAATTCGTCGGTCGCTTCGCGGATATCGTCCGCCATAGAAATTTCGGGCTTGTCCGTACTGAAATCGATGACCGATTTGACCATGGTATCGATGCGTTTTCCGTGGGTTTCCCCGAGCGTTTTGCGCAGTTCTTTCGGAATATCCTCCTGCGAAAGGATGCCCGCGCGGATGGCGTCGTCGATATCGTGGTTGATATAGGCGATGCGGTCTGCAAATTTGACGATCACGCCTTCCAGTGTGGAAGCCTTGCAATTGCCCGTATGGTTGAGGATTCCGTCGCGGACTTCCCACGTCAGGTTCAGTCCCTCTCCGTCGTTTTCCAGTTTCTCCACCACGCGCAAGCTCTGGCGGTAGTGGGTAAAATCGGGAGACCAGAGCCGTTGCATTTCCTCTTCGCCCGTATGACCGAACGGGGTATGTCCGAGGTCGTGTCCGAGCGCCGCTGCTTCGGTCAGATCCTCGTTCAGGCGCAGCCCCCGCGCGATGATTCTTGCGATCTGGGTAACCTCCAGCGTATGCGTCAGGCGGGTTCTGTAGTGGTCGCCGACAGGTGCCAGAAAGACCTGCGTTTTATTCATCAGCCGTCTGAAGGATTGGCAATGGATGATGCGGTCGCGATCCCTTTGAAATTCGGTGCGCATTTCGCACGGTGTGTACGGGTGGTCGCGCCCTCTTGTATTTTCGGTCAGAAACGCATACGGCGAGAGCGTTTGCTTCTCCCGCTCCAGAAACAGTTTGCACAGATTCTCCACGTTTTTCCCCTTTCGCTTTTTTTCCTCGCCCTAATATACGCGCAAAATCCCCCGATACACTTTTTTTCGGCAAATTTTTTTCGGGGAAGACCTCGGGACTCTGTCCCGAACCCTGCTTGAAAACTTCTTGAAATGAAGTTA
>URHR01000001.1 GCA_900547725.1 uncultured Eubacteriales bacterium | reverse complement strand
TTACCTGCCATAACACACTCAAGCCTGTTCCGGCTTTGCGGAATGGGCTTTTATGTTTCATGACCACTGGCAGGCTTCTATTGCAAAATATCCTTGATTTATGTTGTTTGAAATCCAATCAACAATAAGTACAAGAAGCATTGTTATGGAGCACGGAAAAAATCTGAAAAAAAGAGAAACTTTTTTTCTAAATATAATAGTTTCTGTTAGGTTTCTTTGCTATAATACAAACAACAAAGGAAGGAGGAAAAGACCATGAGCGCAACTGAGCGTCGGTTTCGAATCCTGCAAGCCTTGTTGAAACGTCAAAAAGAGTCTATGGAAGCCTTTGCTATCTTGTTGTGACGGTTGCCGGAGGTTTGGAAAGACCGTATTACCTGAAAAAGTACGGTATGACTCCGAACGGCTGTTATACAAGAATCGGAACACAGGCATCTCCCATGACGCAGAACATGATTGATGGGTTCTTTTCCCGTAGAATCCTCAATACCCTGCACAATGTTGTATCCCCCAATCAGGAATTGACCTTTACACAGTTGAAGATCTACTATCAGGAAAAGGGATATGACGCAGCAGGGAGCTATTTTCTCAAAAATCTGGATCTGTTCACGGAGGACGGAAAGTACAATTATGCCGCTTACCTGATGGCAGACCACAACGGAACATCCATCAAGGTTGCGCGATTCCGCGGCACAGAGAAACTGGATATTGTGGAACGGAATGAATTCGGAAGGTGTTGTCTGATCAAATCCGCTTTGAATGTTCTGGAGCGGCTGAATGTCGCAAACACGACGGTTGTTCGGGTAGGCGGCAAGGCACAGCGGAAAGAAATCCGGTTGATTGATCCTGCGGCGCTGAGAGAGGCGGTCCTGAATGCAATCATCCACAATGACTATATCAACGGTGCATATCCGGTGTTTGAAATTTATGATGACCGAATTGAGATCATTTCTTCCGGAGGGCTTCCGGTTGGACTTTCCGAGAAGGAATTTTTTGCGGGTCGTTCTCTCCCGCGAAATAAGGAGCTGATGCGGATCTTTTCCGACATGGATCTGTGTGAGCAGCTTGGCTCCGGCATGAAGAAGATCCTGCGTATCTATCCGCAAAGCGTGTTTTCTGTTTCCGAGCATTTTATTGATGTCCGTTTCGATTATGCGGAAGAAGCAATGAAAATTCTTCGGGAGCAGAATCAGGCAGATAATCAAAAGCCGAATGTGTCGGATGACAGAATAAATGACAGAATAAATGTCATAATAAATGGCAAGATAACCGAGATAGAGCGCAATATAATGGAGCTGATATCCGAACAGCCAAATGCCACAACAGATATGTTTTGCCAAAAAACGGGAAAGACCGCCAGAACCGTTTCCCGTGCGTTAAAGTCGTTGCAGGAAAAAGGCTACCTGAAGCGAATCGGCTCCAGAAAATCCGGCGTATGGGAAATTTGCTCGGATGAAATCAACTAGAGTGTGTTTCTAAACTCAATCGCTTGAAAGGAATCAAATAACATCTTGCAAGAATCGCTCATATCGTATATAATGTGATTGCGAAATGATAATCGCGAGGAGCGCAAATATGGCAAGACGATACACCGATTTCTATCACTACAAAGAAAGGCATCTTGTTGAATGCTTTTTCATGAAGATCAAAGATCATCGCAGAATCGCTATGCGTTTCGAAAAGCTCGCTTGCAGATTCCTCGCTTTCATTCATTTGGCGGCTACTCTGCTCTGGCTTGCATAATTTCGCCTGCTGATGACTTTGGAAACACACTCTAATTGGAATAAAAGGACATCTGTTTACAAATGTCGATTGAAAGAAAGTGCTTTTTGTGATATAATAATTATATGGAGAAAATATCAATTCATTCTGATAGTGAGGGGGGGATTCATATTTTGAAATCAGTACTTAAAGATTTATGGATTCATATTGTTCTAATATTTATTTCATTGTTTTTTATCTGTAAATTTTCTTCTGCTCCTCAATTTTTTTATGCTCTTGGGTTTTTGTTGGAAAAGCCGAGTGATGGTACTTTTCAATATGAAGTGTTTCGAATACTTGAAAATCTTAGTTTGGCATACTTGGCTTCTTTAATCTTTTATTTGATTGTTGAATATACCTAAAAAGCGGGAGGAAAAACATACAGAGAAAATTCTTGAAAAAAATCTAACTAATTTATATATGCATATGGATAAAGTATGTGCTTATTTTGATTTTACCTTTGGAATTGACAATTTATTAAGAATATCAGAAGAACAGAAAAAAATTATTGATGATTTTTGCTTTCCAAATAATAAAGAATTTTTGATGGTAAAACATACAAAATCGGGTATTCATTCAGGGCAACATGTTGAATGGTTTGATGCGAAACAAGAAATTATTACTGCTGGAAAAGGAGTAACAAAGTCACTTAAAGATATTGATGAAATATTAGAGGAAAATAGAGCCAACATGAGTTTTATTTCATTAATTAATGAAATAAGAAATTCTAATTTTCTTGAAAAAATAACAGTAATATTTTCATCTACCCATATAGTTGTTGAAGGGAAAATTGTAGAGTGTAGATATTTAAATTTTTACAGTGATTTGATAGAGTTTTATAAGCTAAAATTAAAACTACAAAAATACAAATTTACAAAGTTGGGGGTAAAGTTTAGAAAGGCTACCCCGGATGAAATTAATGAATGGATTCAGTATCAGATTAATATAAAAAAAGAACATCCCGAGATTCAAGAAATTTCTTCACAATTAAACGCAACTTCTGCGGTTGAAAATAAAGAAGCTCAAAAGACGGAAAAGGATGGCGAAAAAGGTGAAAAAGAAGTTTATGCTCAAAATAAAAAATATATTATTAATACGTATTGTTTTTGTAAAAGGAGGAAAAAGATTATAAAGAGACCAAAGTGCGTTTCTAAACGCAATCGCTTGAAAGAAATCGAATAACATCTTGCAAAAATCGCTCGTATCGTGTATAATATTTACGGCAAAGATAATCGTGGGGAGCGCAAAGATGGCAAGACGATATGAAATCGATGATACCCAGTGGGAGAAGATCAGACCATTTCTCGGTAATACACCAAAGAAAACCGGGAGACCGCAAGCGGATAATCGCAAACTCTTGAATGGAGTTCTCTGGATCATGCACACCGGGGCTCCCTGGCGTGATCTTCCGGAATACTATGGTCCGTGGCAGACAGTGTACAAACGGTTTTCTCAGTGGGTGAAAGACGAAAAACTCAAGCAGTTGTTTGAAAGTGTTTGCAAGAATCCGGATATGCAGGATCTGTGTATTGACGAAACCTATATAAAAGCGCATCGGTCAAGTGCCGGTGCAAAAAGGGGGCTCCGGGATATGATGATCATCAGCATATTGGAATCAGCCGAGGGGGAAGATCAACCAAAATTCACGCGGTAGTGGATGGACTCGGCTACCCTTTGGCACTGGAGCTCACCGGAGGACAGGTACATGACGGAGTCATGATGCAAAAATGCCTTGAACAGCTCGATATTTCCGGCAGTACTGTTCTTGCTGACAAAGCCTATGGTTCGTGGGAAAACCGTGAATACATCGCGAACCGTGACGCTGATTTCTGTATTCCACCAAAGTCGAATTCAGTTGATCCGTGGTACACCGATTTTTATCACTACAAAGAAAGGCATCTTGTTGAATGCTTTTTCATGAAGATCAAAGATCATCGCAGAATCGCTATGCGTTTCGAAAAGCTCGCTTGCAGATTCCTCGCTTTCATTCATTTGGCGGCTACTCTGCTCTGGCTTGCATAATTTCGCCTGCTGATGACTTTGGAAACACACTCTAATGTAAAGACAGTGAAAACAGGACAACCCAATATTACGAAAACCACTCGCACAGACGGGTGGTTTTCTCTATTCCAACAAAGGAGGAAAGATTATGGACAGAGAATATCAACAGAACCCCGCACGGGAGTTACAGATTGGAAAAACGACTGTATGTGTCGTAAGAGTGTTCGGCTCCCAAAGTTTCAAGGAGCTGTATGCCGACTATGTGGCAAAATGTGTTGCGGAGCAAATTCGCGCAGGAGGTGACTTCGAATCAGCGCGAAATCCAATCAGAACGACGAACATACCCACGTGACTGCATCGACAATATTTTTATCGATACCTTCGACAAAATTTCATCGAAGGTATCGATAAAACCAAATAAAACATATCAGAACTGCCGTTGCAGATGGATTTTCTTATAAATGGGTAGTGAAAGGTGTCCATATCTATTATGCTTGATACCTATGGAGATGCCACTTAAAAGTACAGGTTTCGGAAAAACGCAAGATAGAAATGCCGGAAAACAGGGAAAAACGCAAGATAGAGGCTGTTGGATAACAGTATCCTTGAAAAGCAGTTGAGGCTACTGGACAATAATATCAAAAAGCAGAAAAGTGTCCAGTAGGCTATATCTTATACCGTTCTTATACCAATCTTATACCAATTTACCTTTTCAGGGTTCAATGAGACGGTTGCTTATTCTTGGATGTGTGTCCGAAATGCTTACGCATCGCTCAGATCATCCAAATGGGGACGATAAACACCTCACGACTGACTGCTGACAACTCGTTCCGCATACAGAGGATTGCACCGGTTCCGCGCGGCACAGAGCTTTTATCAAGAATTTTGAAGGCGCTTGCCAACTCACCGGCGGGAGACGCGGATTTCTTAATCTCCATCGGGTGAAGTTCTCCGTCACTTTCCATCACAAGGTCAATCTCGTTGGATTCTTTGTCGCGGTAATAGTGCAGAAGCGGTTCTTTTGCGCAGTTGTGATAGGTTTTGATAATTTCCGCAACCGTGTAGTTTTCAAGAATTGCACCATTGATTGCACCGTTCATAAGAATATCCGGACTGGAGTACTTGGTGAGATAAGCGACAAGCCCTGTGTCAAAGAAATACATCTTTGGTGTTTTGATCGTTCGCTTCAACAGGTTGTTGGAATAGGGGCGGAGGAAAAAGATGATCTCCGACTTTTCCATGATGGTTAACCAACGCTTTGCGGTGTCATCACTGACACCAACGTCTCCTGCAATGTCGTGAAGGTTCAGCATCTGACCGGCGCGGCAGGCGGCGGCGCGGATGAAATCTGCATAAAGGAGCTTGTCGACTCCCGGAATCATTTCGGATACATCGCGGTCAATATAGCTTTGAATATAGGAGCTGTAAAAAACATCACGGTCGGTATATCTGCCGCTTCGATGCCCCGGCATTCCGCCCTCCCAAATGCGCTCATACATTTCAAGAACGGATGAGACAGGGGCTTGTAACTCTTTTCGGTGATTCAATGCGGTAAGATTCAAAGAAAACGGCTCTGTTTCACCGCCTCCGTAAAGTTCATTTTGTGAAAGCGCAGACATATGAAGAATGGCAGTTCTGCCGGCGAGCGACTCCTGTGCAAGCTCCATCAGACGGAAGGATTGGGACCCCGTGAGCCAAAAAGACCCCGGAGCAGCACCGTTGTCCACCTTTATTTTAATATAGGAAAACAATTCCGGCGCATACTGCACCTCATCAATCAGAATCGGGGCAGGGTGCAGATCCAGAAAAAGTGCCGGATCACTTTTGGCGAGCTTCCGTTCGTCCACATCGTCAAGTGTGACGCGCTTTCTCGGAGTTCCTTCCATCAGATGCTCCAACATGGTTGTCTTTCCGACCTGACGGGGACCGATGAGTAAAAGGCAGCTGTATTCTTGGCTGATCTCCGTGATTCGCTTTTCCAGTGTTCGCTTGATATATGACATCGTAGCACCTCCTATGGCTAAAATACGATACAATCCTATTATAGCCGAAAATACTTGGTTTGTCAAGTCGAAAACGAAATTTTCCGGTTCGAGACAGCAGTTTTATTTTGGATATCACCCCAAGCGGTGGGATTATGAAAAAGATTCTTTTGTACACAAAATTTCAGTAGACATTTGCGAGCAGATGTGATATAATATGGACAGTACCCAATCGCTTTGCTCGGAAAGAAGGAGAAGATGAAGAAAACAGAGCAAAGCAGAACCATAGCGGCAATCTACAAAAGGCTCAGCGACGATGACGATCAGGACGGCACCAGCGTCTCCATCGAAACGCAGGGAAAGATTCTGACGGATTATTGCAACACCCACGGCTTTCTTGTGTATGACCATTACAGCGATGACGGCTACACCGGAACCAACTTCAACCGTCCGGACTTTCAGCGGATGATGAAGGATGCGAAAGAGGGGAGATTCAATACCATCATTGTTAAGGACCTGTCCCGATTCGGCAGAAACTACCTTCAGGTGGGAACCTTCATCAGCGAAACCTTCCCGCAAATGGGAATCCGATTCATTGCTGTCGGAGATGACGTGGACACCGAGGAATCCTGCGTGGACTACGACCTGATGTTCCCGATCAAGAACATTTTCAATGAATACTATCCCGCCGACTGTTCAAGGAAAACAAGACAGGCTTTCATTGCGAAGGCAAAGAACGGGGAGTTCATCGGTTCGCAAGCGCCATACGGCTACAGGAAAAGCAAGGCGGACAAGCACGTCCTGGAGATTGATGATGAAACCGCTCCAACCGTTCTCCGAATCTTCCGAATGGCGGCATACCAAGGCTACGGCTACAATAAGATTGCGCGAGTCCTGTCCGCAGAGCATCAGATCACCCCTGCGGCATATCAGGCGAAAATCGCCGGCAGGAGGTACTCCAAAGACCCTTTTGACTGGAATCTTGTGACGATCTACCGATTGGTGCGGAATGAAATCTACCTCGGTCACTTCATCAGCGGGAAACGCAGAAAACAGTCGTTCAAGAGCAAGAAGCAGGTTGCACAGAGCGAGGACAAGTGGATCGTTATCAAAGATCGATTCCCTGCACTGATTCCCGAACAGCTTTGGGAGGACGCACACGCGGCGCTCGGCAACCGAAAAAGGGAAACCGAATCCGGTTTTGAGAACATCTTTGCCGGACTGCTGAAATGCCACCGATGCGGTCATGCGTTGAGACTTGCAAGCTCCCATGCAAACGGCGGATATTATATGTGCAATACCTATAAGAAAAAAGGGAAGGATGTCTGCACAAGCCACTACATCAAATACGATGAGATCTATACGGCGGTGCTGAATGATCTGCGGGATGTTCTCAGGAGTGTCCGGGAGGATCGGAAAGGCTTTATCGACGCAGTGACGAACAAGGTGACGGCGGCAACCGGAGCGGATGAAAAGCGCGCGGAAAAAGAGATTGCCGAGCTGGAAAGCAAGATTGCCAAATGCAATGCGATGTTCCGAAGCCTGTATCAAGACAGACTTTCAGGACTGTTGACCGAGGGACGGTTCCGGATGATGTCGGAGGAATGCGAGACGGAGCAGGAAGCCGCACAGAAACGGCTGATGGAGCTCAAAAGGCTGACGGGCGAAAAAAGAGCCGCGGATGATTCCGCAGCCCAATTCGTAAAGATCATCGAGCAATACGATGACATCACGGAGCTGAACCGGGATTTGGTGAACACGCTGATCAGCAGAATCCTTGTCGGGGATCGTTATAACCCGCAGGATCAACAGAGACAAGAGATCGTTATCGAGTATCGATTTATCGGGGATTTTCAGGCAGACCGTAAGATCAAGGTGTGAAAAATGAGATAAAATGCACAAATTTATCTCTAACTTTCGCGTCGGGTCACTGGTTCAAGTCCAGTAGGGGGAGCCATCTTTGTAGTACGAAAAAGCTACAAAATATAAAAAGCACAAGATTTAGTAGGTCTTGTGCTTTTTTGTTGCCATATCTTGTGGTTCGCGTCCTTCGCGGAATATTTGAATTTAGGAGCTGCATTTTGACCTATTTTTCAAAAAACAGGACTTGAACTGACGACTTCGTTTTAATCCCCGCCTGACACCTACAATTTAATACAAATCTTTTCAGAGAGAACAAGGATAAACGTTCTCTCTTTTTTTATGCCGTTTCGAGGGGTGATTTCCTATTTACGGTGAGAAAAATTATAATAATAACAGTAAATCGAAAGGAGTTTTCAATGAAATACAAAGAATGGTTGGACGTATGGTTTGCGAACTACATAGAGCCTTCGTCTAAAACGAAAACGTGCGAAAGATATTCGGAGATTATCGAAAAGCACTTGAAGGTAAAGCTGGGCGAGTACGAGCTTGAGGAACTCTCGCCCATATAAAATGAGATTGGAAGCAATAAAATGCCAGGGAAAGCGTAACGATTTAACTAGGGATTTTTTACAGCCTCTTTTCGCTTTCCGGGAAAGGTCATCTCGCGCCCTTGCGGTAAGCCAGAGGGGAGATGCCGTTGCAGTGCCGCTGGAAGACACAGCAGAAATAATTCGGATTGGAGAAACCGAGCATTTCCGAAATTTCGTGAACCGACAGCTCCGGACGCTCCAGCAGATTTTTTGCACAGCGGATGCGATAATGATTCAGATACCGGATCGGTGATTCACCGGTCTCTTTTTTGAAAATTTTGTTCATGTAGCGCGTGGAAAGATGCACCAGATCGGCAAGCTCTTCCTCGTTCCGGATGGTGGCGTAATTTTCGTGGATGTAGGCGCGGAGCTTGCGGACGTAGGCGGAATCGGAGCGTGGAGGGTGTTCCTTCATTGCCGCGTGGAGCGCAAACAGGCGGCAGAGCCCGGACAGCATATAGTAATGGTCATTGAGCCCGATGTAATTGGAACTGGTGAGCAGCTCGGCGAAAATGTTCTGCGCCTGATGCATATAGGTGCAGGGCAGAACCGTCGGAACCTTCGGAAAGCCGGCGTAGGCGAGCCAATCCGGGACGGTGGCTCCGTCAAACATGATCCAGTACTGCTCCCATGCGGGCGCTGCAGGGTCGCCGGATATGGTGTAGTAGTGCACGGTATCCGGTGTTTCGATGAAAACGCAGGGTCCCGTGACCGGCTGCCTGAAGTAAACGCCGCAGCCGCTGACAACATAGTGCAGGACCCAGACGTTCCGGCGCAGGGGCTTGGATTCGTAGCCGTGGGGCGGCGTGGAGTGACCGATTTCCACAACGTGCGGTGCGCTCCTGCCGTGATGCTCGCTCATGAAAATGTCGGTATTGTTAGCGACATAATGGGTTTTGTACATTGCCGTGTCCTCCTGGCTGTATTCTGTGGGCGTGCGGTATCCGGCGGACTTTGACCGCAAATCGGATCCGCGCCTGACTTTATTATACCGCATGGCACGGATTTTGTCAAGAAGAGGACCGAAAAAAGAAGATTTGTGAGCAAAAACAGCATTTACTTTTGCCTGTGCATATGGTACAATAAAAAAGGGTCATACGAAACGAAAACAGGAGTTTATCATGAAAAAAATCAAAATAATCTTGATCGGTGCCGGAGATCGGGGGACAACCTACGCGGAACTCGGCGCACAGAATTGTCCGGAATTCGAACTGGTCGGGGTTGCCGATCCGGATCCGGAGCGCAGGGATTACATCCGGCGAATGTTTGCACTGCCGGCGGATGCCTGCTTTGCGTGCTGGGAGGAGATCCTTGACCGCCCGAAATTTGCAGATGCCGCAATCATTGCCACGCAGGACCGATTGCATTTTGCTCCCGCAATGCGCGCCATTGAGCTGGGGTATCAGTTGCTTCTGGAAAAGCCGGTTGCACCGACGCCTGCGGAGTGCCTGCAGGTTGCGGATGCCGCCCGGCGGCGCGGCGTGCGGGTGGTGGTCTGCCACGTTCTCCGCTTTACTCCGTTCTTCCGGTTGCTGAAGCGGCTGGTGGAGGACGGGCGCGTGGGGCGGATCATCAACATCGTTCACGTGGAGTGCGTCGGAAATGTCCACCAGAGCCACAGCTATGTGCGCGGGAACTGGCACCGCTCGGAGGACAGCACACCGATGATTTTGGCAAAGAGCTGTCACGATCTGGACATTGTGCAGTGGCTGCTTGGTGAGCGATGCACGCGGTTGCAGAGCTTTGGCGGGCTTTCCTATTTCCGGCGAGAGAATATGCCTGCCGGTGCGCCGGAGTTCTGCGCGCAGGGATGCCCGGTGGAAAAGGATTGCCCGTACAGCGCGCTGAAGATCTACCGTGACCGCGCCTTTCCCGCCTTTGTGAAAACCGCGACCAAAAAACATCATCCGACCGATTCCGACATTGAACGCGCCATCACGGAGACGGATTACGGCAGGTGCGTATTCCGCTGTGACAACGATGTTGTGGATCATCAGGTGGTGGATCTGGAGTACGAGGACGGCGCCACGGTTTCTTTTACCATGAGTGCCTTCAACCGCGGCGGCAGAAAAATCCGCATCATGGGCACAAAAGGGGAGATTTCCGCGCAGATGTCGGATGATTTCGTCACGCTGTTCGATTTCGCGACGCGGCAGGAGACGAAGATCAGCATCTCCGAGGCTGTCCGGGATGAGAGCATCCGGGGCGGTCACGGCGGCGGCGACCGCGGGATCATCCGCAGCTTCTGCAGTCTTCTTGCGGGAACCTATGACGGAAACTCCATTACGGATATTGCAACATCGGTGGAAAACCATCTGGTCGCCTTTGCGGCGGAAGCATCCAGGCTGAACGGAAGCGTGGTGGATCTGCATACCTATGAGGAGGAAATCCGTAAATCCACGCATCAGGCGTAAAAACAGAAGAAACAGGCGTAAAAAATGTATTGATATTCCGGTGGCTTGCTGATATAATAAAGGTGGTTGGCAGAGATAATTCCGGAAAAACTTGTTTATCTCCATCGAACAGGCGCCCGGTTGCCGAGATTGCATCGGTCAATCTGCTGAAAATACCGGGAATGCAAAAAACACAGAAGAAAGTCAAAAAGAGCAGAGGTCTGCTCTGAAAAACAGAGATATGGAGGAAACCAAAGTGAAACAGATAGCAAGAAGTGTTTTGGCGGTCCTTCTGACCGCAGGGCTGCTGTTGGTCGGATGCACGGGACGGAAGACACCGGGATCGGATTCCGGAACAACGCCTCCCGGAACAACGGACGGGACGGATAACGAGCTGTACGCGGATCTGCCGCAGGGAGATTTCGAAAACCAGGATTTTGTCATTCTCAACAACATCAGTGACTATGCGATTACAACAATGGTTCCGGACGACCTGTCCAGTGCGGTCAGCAGTGCGATCTTTTCCAGAAACGAGTATGTCAAGCAGGAGCTGGATATTAACCTGAAGGTCAAGGAGCTGCCGTATGCCGAAAACAAGGAGCTGATGGAACGGCTGGTGATCTCAGACCTTGGCGGAAAAAACGAATACGACATCTGTTACAACGAATCCTGGGCGCAGGCGATTCTGGCACAGCGCGGCGTTTATAAATCGGTCAATGACTATGCCTCTTACCTCAACTTCAACAAGCCGTGGTGGTACAGTGCGGCGATGGAGGAGCTGTCGGTATACGACAACCTGTTCTATGTGGTCGGGGATATGCAGCTGATGTGGTACGAATCCATCTGGTGCCTTGCTTTTAACACCGATGTCCTGGCCGCGTACGGAATCGAATCGCCGTACACCGATGTGCGGAACAATACCTGGACCTTTGAGCGGATGCATGAGATTGCAAGCCAGACACACGTGGAGGGAGCAACGCCGAACCATTACGGTGTTGCATCGCACATTGCGTTTGCTTCGGCAATGCTCAGCGCGGCGGATATCCGCATCTGCCGGCAGGATGAGAAGGAGGGGTTGGTGCTGAGTGAGCTGGACACGCGTTTTACCGATGTTTACGGCACCATCATGCGCGATTTCTTCTCCGACAACGGGAATGACCGCGAGAACTATATCCGTACCTCGTACGATTCCGAGAGCTACACCTCCGGAAAGTTTGCCACCAAGGATACCCAGTGGGTGTTCGAGGAGGGACGTGCAACCTTCCTGGGCGGTACCATCGGAGATATGCGGCTTTATGTGGCGGGCAAGGCGGTTCCTTACGGAATCGTTCCGCTGCCGAAGTATGATTCCAATCAGGCGCAGTACGTCAGTTATGTTTATGAGGCGGGCGCACTTTGCGGCGTTCCCCGTAACCTGGGCAGTGAGGACAGACTCCGGCGGGTCTGCACGGTGATGGAGTGGCTTTGTGCAATCTCCTACCAGGTTGTAAAACCGGAGTACTACAACGTGATTCTGCAGGGCAGAATTGCCAAGGATCCGATTGCCTCGCAGATGCTGGATGTTGTGCTGGGGCTGACCGATCTCGGCATTACCCGCCTGGAGCTGGACAATATTTTCCGTCTCGGAACGGCTTCGGTCATTCAGAGAAGAATCTCCGACAACAAGAACGCGGTCACCGGCGTGAACATCAGTCTGCCGCTGATCAACAACAATCTTTCCGGAGTTCTTAAGGCGTTCCGCCCCGCGGCGGAGACAACACCCTGAGGGGAGGCACATATGAAGCTGCGAACACTCAGGCTATGCGCTGCGGCGGGGGCGATGCTGCTGTGTCTGTCGGCGACCGCGTCCTGCACCGGCAAACCAAAGCAGCCTGACACCGGAACAACGGAGACAACCGCAGAGCAGAATGCACGCATGACGTTGATTCGGGACGGGGAATCGGTCGGACGGCTGGTCTATCCGCTCCGGGCAAGTGCGTGCCTTGGGAATGCGGTGACGGAACTGCAGACGCGGATCCGTGTCCTTTGCGGCGTGTCCCTGAAGGCAGGCGCCGATTCGCTGGTCCGGCAGGACGGCAGTCCGATGATCCTCATGGGGGAGACCTCGTTTGAAGCCTCGGCGCAGGTCGGGCAGGGAGTGCCGGAGCACGGATTTTCCATACGGATTGCGGACGGTCAGGCGGTGATTGTTGCCGCAGATGATGCCCTGTATCCGCTTGCCGTAAAGCAGCTGCTGACGGTCTGCGAATCGCAGGACGGCGGGCTGACGCTGCCGCACGAATATACCTATACCAGTGAGAGCTACCCGTCCGTGGAGATCTTTTCCCCGCAGAACCGCGACCTTCGGATTGTCTACGCGGCCGACAGTGCCGAGGCGAAAAACGCCGCGGAGGATATCCGGAATGCCATCTCGGAGCGGTTCGGCTTTGCTCCCGCCGTGGTGACGGATCTGGAGCCGCGTGCCGGGCGGGAGATTCTGGTCGGGGACACCAACCGGTCTCTTTCCCGGGAAAACCGTTCTCTGTTTATGGACCGTACCCTGCAGGTTGACCGCGTTTCCGGCTCGGTGGCTCTGACGGGCTATCTTCCGGATGTTACAAAGGAGCTGTGCAATATGATTTCCAGTGGAAAGGGAGACGCCTTCTCTATCTTCCCGGCGCTGACCGGAACGCGGGCGGCGGAGGGCTTCGGAACCATTCCGCAATACCGGGAGACCGGCTACGATTTGATGAATCGGTCGGATCTGAATTCCTACTATGTCCAGTATCACAACACAACGGCGGAGGAATACCGCGCGTACCTTGAAAAGCTGGAGACCCTTGGTTTTACCTGCTATGCCCGGCGGGAGGTAAACGGCAATCTGTTTGCCACCTATACCGACGGCTACAACCTGCTCAGCGTCAACTATGCGAAGTTCTATCAGATCACACGCATTGCTTCGGAGACTGCGGCAAACGTGACGCTGGGCAGGCAAAGTCCGGATTCCACGGACAAGGTGACCACGCCGCAGCTGACGCAGATCAACGGCGCCTGTGCGTTTATCCTCCGGCTGTCGGACGGACGTTTTCTGGTCATCGACGGGGGACTCAACTATGAGAAAAACTGGAAGTCGATCTACGAACAGCTGGTGGCGCAGAATGTGCGTGGAGGAAAGCCGGTAATTGCCGCATGGATTCTTTCACACGCACACGTGGATCACTACGGCGGCTTCATCGGGTTTGCCGAGCACTACGGCGAGAAGGTGACGATGGAGTCGGTTGTGCTGAACATTCCGTCCTATGAGACCTACAGCAAAAATGTGGAGGCGGCGAACGTGACGCCGGATATGACCGAAATGATTACGCGTGCCAAGCAGGCAATCGCGGTCACCTACAGCAACGCTTCGCTGATCATCCCGCACGCAGGACAGCTGATGTGGTTCGGCGATGCAATGGTGGATATGCTCTACACGCACGAGGACCTGTCTCCCGCAGTGATGAAGGTGACCAACTCCTCGTCCCTGATCTACACCGTTACGCTGGGCGGACAGCGGATTGTCTTTCTGAACGATGCGCATGACGATGCATCCACCATTGTCTACCGGATGTACGGAAACACCCTGAAAAGCGATATTGTTCAGGTGGCACACCACGGCTACAACGGCGGGAATACGCAGATGTATCTGAAAATTGCGGCGGATACGGCACTGTGGACCAGTCCGTATGCGACTGTGATGAAGGAGGGGCTTTGGAACAGCCCCAGGAACCATTTCGACGTGAAGAGCGTCCGGGAAAACCTGCTGATGGAGGACGAATCGGTCATGATTCTGCCTCTGCCGCACAAGGTCGGCTCCGCGCCGGATTACGTCAGACAATTCTCTTAGAGGAGGTGAGAGAAGCGGAAAGTGAACGCGTTACCCCGTACCCTGAAATCTGTAAAATGAAGGAAGGAAACAAACTATGAAACGCATTGTATCTGTCCTTATCGCTGTCCTGCTGTTGTCGTCCTGCTTCCTGTCCCTGCCGGTTCTGGCGGACGGAACGGAAACGAGCGGCGAACCGGTCGAAGTTGCAAACATTGATTTCGCAAAGAAATATCAGGATCTGAACCTGACACAGCCGACCGATGCAAACGGGCTGGAGAATCTCGGCATCGGTGTTGCGGACAAAACCTCGGTGAAGTATCAGAAGGCAAAAGCCGTTCTGACGGCGGACGGACTGACCTTCTCCTCGGTCAACTTCCGCGCACACGGCGTGAGCCTTGGAACATCCCTGGCGGAGAAAACCGATTACACGGTGGAAGCAGCCATGAAGTTCGATGCTTCCGGAGACAACTGCTACCTCTTTTTCGGCTTTGCAAATGACAAAAACGGGGACGGCGCGTGGGAGATCGTCAATGACGGCACCAACTTCCGTTTCAGCGGCGATCAGATGGTTTTCAATGCCGGCTACGCATTCGACAATGCCGACAACGCGAAGGCACTGAAAACCGCAATCCGCAACGAAAAGAAGGTTGCATCCTACCGCTTTGTCGTTGAGGGCGGTAAGCTGGCAAAGGTGATCGTCTCCTGCGGAGATGTTACCGTGACCTACGCAAACACCGATCCGGCATCGCAGATCAGCGCCCAAAAGGGAAAGTTCACGCTTGCCTGCCGTGCCGACGGCGATCAGGTGCTGGCGGTGACGCTGGAAAAGCTGACCGTAACCGAAAAGGATGCGACAGCGGCTTTGGTCGAAAAGGATTACAAATCCATCTGGACAGAAAAACAGCTGACCGCCGAAACGCCGGCAGCTGACCTGGCAGAGGCGCTTGGAATCGAGGTTATCGAACGCCTGCAGAACACCTATCGCGGCAAAAACTATCAGGCACTGACCGACAAAGGCTTGGCAGTCGGCTCCTGGAGCGATCATGTCAGTGCGTATGTTGCTCTGAACGATATGACCGGCTACAGCGAGTATGTCTACGAGTATACCATGGCAATTGCGCAGGGGAATAAGAAGAATAACTATCTGGTTTACGGCTTCGGGTTTGACCCGGACGCACACACGGATCAGTGGTGCTTCACCAAACGGGTGGAGGGAGAAAACTACAGCGTGCTGGTTTTCAAATCGGATGACCTGTATTCCTGGGCGGATTTTGCCGCAACCGATGACGATGCGAACAAGACGAACGCCAAGGCGCTGAATGCCGCCATCGCGGACGGCGAATTTCTGACCTATCGGTTCTACGTCAAAAACGGGAAGATGAACACCTTCAGCGTAACCTTTGGCGACAAAACCGTTACCTACACGAATGCGGCAAAGGGACTGACGGTGGATCCGAAGAGCATGACGCTGTCCTTCCGCTGTGACGGCGGCAGCTCCAGCGCGGCGGTCCTGCGGTCCATGCGTATCTCCGGCGTCCGCGGTGAGATCGATCCGCCGAAGCCGGAAGAGCCCCTGGAAAACATCCTGACCCCGAACCGCAAGCAGCCCGCCGAGCCGGAGCTGGCTTACAGCGACACCGCCGATACCAAATACAAGGCGGGGTATGTCCTGCATTACATGGACTTTGCCAAGGTGACAGATTTTTCGAAGACCGGTTATTTCGTAACCAACGATGCCGAGCCGGACGCCTTTATGATCAAGGACGGCGAGCTGCGTGTGAAAACCAACTCCGGCGACGGTGTAAAGGTTATGCTGACCGGGAACGGTATTCCGAAGAACATTCAGAACTTTACCGTGCAGATCCGGTTCCGCTTCGTGGAGCCCTCCCCCTCCTACTTTGTTTTCGTTCAGTCCAACACCATCGGTGAGGACGGAAAGACCAGTGGAGAAACAAACACCTGTTTCCGTTACAATGGTGAGTTGGACAACTGCACGACCACCATGGAAGAAGAAACCGTAAAAGCATTCTGGGAAGCGGTCAGAGCCGGAAAAGAGGTTACATTCACTTACTCCGCAATGGAGCGGGAAACCTACCGCATCATTGC
The DNA here is from genome assembly GCA_900547725.1 of uncultured Eubacteriales bacterium. GTDB lineage: Bacteria > Bacillota > Clostridia > Oscillospirales > CAG-272 > UMGS1865. Next base: position 69,824 of record URHR01000001.1, on the reverse strand, counting down.
AACCTGTGAAGGTCAGACGGTCGTTTGGATTAAGGGTAGCAACACCATTTCCACCAGCAATTCCTTCTTCGGCTTCATGGTTGGAAGAGGCACCAACCTGGCAATCTCCTCCGTGGCGGTGATTGCCGAAACGCCGGACGATTACGCCGAGAGCGGGCTGATCTGGCCGGGTGAGGCAAATGCGTTGGTGCAGAATGTCTCCGCAGACGCCGTTGCAAAGGATGAGCCGGAGCAGCCACAGCCTCCGACCCCGGAGCCTCCGACCTCGGAGAAACCGACCTCTGAGAAGCCGACCACGGAAGCACCGACCGGCGGAAAGACTGAGGAGCCGACTTCCGGCACGTCCGGGAAGGAGTCGCGCGGCTGTCAGTCGAGCGCTGACGCCGGCTGGGCGATCATGGCAATCCTGCTGTCCGGTGCACTTGCCGGGGGATTGGTGAAGAAACGTCGGAAAGACTGATCCTGCATCAGACCGCTGTGTTCCCGGAAACGCGGACACAGCGGTCTTTCCGGATTACAGAGGTAAAAAACACACAGATGAGGCTACTATGAAAAGAACATGGAAACGGATTTCTCTGTTCCTGCTGGCGGCGGTATTGCTTGCCGGCTGCGGAACAGGCAAACCGGCAGAGAATGCCGATACGACCGGCTCTGCGGCGGATCGGTCCCTGCCGGTCACTGCGCTGGCATCGTATTCGATCGTTTATGCCGAGGAAGAGCTGAACGAGGCACTGTACCGGGAGTTACAGACCCTGCGGAATACCCTGCGGGAGCGATTCGGTGCGACCCTTCCTGTCCGGAATGATTTTGTCCGGGAAAACGATTCGGCACACGCGGTAGGGGAGTACGAAATTCTGGTCGGCGCCACCAACCGACCGGAGAGCCGGGCGGTCTGCGCGGAGTTGCACCGCGACCGGGACTACATCATCCGGCTGTGCGGCAAAAAAGTGGTGCTGGCAGGGCTGTCGCATGAAAGCGTACTGGCGGCGGTGCGTGCGTTTTCCGGGTTGCTTCCGCCGGCGGGGGCGGAGTCCTTCTTCCTGCCGGAAGCGGAGCGTTTTGTGAAGGGAGATTACGCAGTGTCGGAGGTTTCGCTGAACGGAACCGATCTCGGAGCCTACACGCTGATCTATGAGAACCGTCCCGCCTGCCGGACGCTGGCAGAGCGCTTGGGGAATGTGATCCGTGAGCGGACCGGTTATCTTCTGCCGACCGCCGCCGCAGGGGCAGCTCAGCCTGCCGGACCGTGCATTCGGATCGGCTCTGTCGGTGTCCTTCCGGAGAACCTGCCTGCATCGCCCTGCTTTTATGCCGGCGCAGCGGGAGGGGATGTGCTTCTGTACGGGAGCGATATCCCGCAGCTTTACCGTGCGGTGAACCGTCTGCTGGAGGCACTGAGGACGGCGGAGGGAAATGCGGCATTGGACGTGCGGGACGGAGCGGTTTCCTGCGAGGATACCTCCATCCGGTCCATGAGCTTTAATCTGCTGGTCCACAACATGACCGAAGCGCGCGTGGGACGGGTGCTGACCATGATCCGGAAGCATCTGCCCGATACGCTCGGCGTACAGGAGGCAAGCGAGGAGTGGATGGCGGCACTGCGCGACGGTCTGGGGACGGAATACGCCTCGGTCGGTGTCGGACGGGACGCCGGCGGAAGCGGGGAGCACAGCGCAATCTTTTACCGGCGTGCGCTTTTTGAGGTGGAGGAAAGCGGAACCCGGTGGCTGACCGGGACGCCGGACACCGTTTCGCGCGTGGACGGGTCCATCTGCAACCGGATATTCACCTATGCGATCCTGCGGCGCCGGACGGATGGGAAGCGGTTTCTGTGCGTCAACACGCACACCGACCACGCCAAGGATCCGGCAGTCCGTCTGGCGCAGGTGCAGGCGCTGACCGCGTTCCTTGAGAAATATGCCGGTGTTCCGACGGTCATCAGCGGGGATTTCAACGAAATTGCCTCCGAGCCGTCCGTCCGGCATCTGATGGAATCCGGCTTCGTGACTGCGTCCGATGTGGCGCTGGAGGCTGACCGGAAGCCGACCTTCCGGACCTCGGTGATCGACTATTTCTTCCTCACCGGCGAGGATTTTCTTGTCACCCGCTATACGGTGGATGACAGCCTGATTGACGGTGAGGCGCCGTCGGATCATTGTCCGATTCTGATAACCTATGATTTTGCCGGGTAAACCCGCACCGGAAAAGCCGAAAAACCACTTTACATTCCGCCTGCTTTGTGCTATAATGATGGGGAGTCCCTTTTTCGCAGAACGGAATGATTTTGTTGCAAGGAGATTGCTATGATCACTTATCGCTGGTCAACTGCGGCGGATTTCGACCGGATCCTGGATACCGCAAACCGCATTTTTTCGCTCCGCGTCAATGAAGACGGTACGGAGGTTTACGACCGCTCCTATTTTCGCACGCTTCAGCCGAAGCTTTACGGGAGCGCCGATGTCATGCCGCCGCATCTGCTGGCGTTTGACGGAGACCGTCTGGTCGGGCTTGCCGCATTGCGTGTCCATCCGGTCCGGATGTTCGGGCAGACGGTACAGGTCGGCGGCGTCGGCACGGTCGGCGTGTTACAGGAATACCGGAGTCGCGGCATCATGCGCGAGCTGATGACCCGTCTGAACGCCGAAATGGAAGATCGGGGCGTTACAGTCGGGGAACTGGGGGGCAAACGCTCCCGGTATGCGCATTTCGGCTATTCGACCGGTGGCTACGGCATGGAGCTGACCTTCAGCCGGGATGACTGCCTGCCCTTCCCGGCGCTTGATTTCGCGGTCGCGGAGCTGTCCGGTGACGCTGCCCCGGAGGAAATCCGGTTGTTTCTGTCGCTGTATGACCGGACGCCGGTTCATGCCGCGCGGACGGAGGCGGATTTCCTTCCGACTCTGCGCTCCGGAAAGCGCAGACCGTACCGGATCCTGCGGGCAGGAAAAACGGTAGGGTATCTGTGCGCGGATTCCGGGCTGGACGCCGTCAGTGAGCTGGAGCTGGAAGATCCCGCATTCCTGCCGCACGCGCTGCACGCATTCTTCAATGAGGTGGGCAGATCCTCCCTGCTGCTCTACGGCATTGCGCCGGCGGAGACCGGAAAGCTGGCGCTTTTGCTGCCGATTGCGACTGCCGCAAAGCTGTCCGGGCGGGAGCGCTACCGTATTTTTGACTATCGGGGACTGATCGAGGCAGGTCTGCGCGCACGGGCGGAGCATTTTCCGCTGCTTCCCGGCATCGTCCGCTTTGCCGTTGACGGATACGGGACGCTGACCGTAACGGTGGACGGGACGGTGCAGGTGACACGGACGGAGGGGATCGCCGGAACGGTTCTGACCGGGGAGGAGGCGACCCGCCTGCTGCTCGGACTGCCGTCTCCCTGCGGAATTCCCGGAAAGCCGCTGTCCCAGCCGGCTTCGGCGTGGTTCCCGCTGCCGTTCCACAACCGCCCGTGCGACCGGATCTGAGAGCTCCGGGAATCAATCACTCAAACAGGAAAGAAGGACAAACCATGCAGAACAGCTTATCGGAAGCGGCAGCAGAACGCCGCCTGATTGTGGCACACCGCGGTGTATCGGGCGGAAATATCCCGTGCAACACGCTGGCGGCGTATGAGATCGCACTGCGGCAGGGAGCCGACATGATTGAGATCGATGTGGAAATGAGTGCGGACGGAAAGCTCTTCATCTTTCATCCCGGTATGGAGCCGGTTCACCTGTGGTGCGCCGAACGCCTGCCGTACATGACCGCAGAGGAGATCAGCCGCTTGCGGTATGTCAACTTCGACCGGGCTCCGACGCAGTTCGGCGTTGCAACGCTGGACGCGGTGCTGGAGCAGTTCGGCAGCCGGTGTCTGATCAATGTGGATAAGTTCTGGGGACACCCGAAGGAAATTTATCAAGCCATCCGCCGGCACGGAATGACCGACCGCGTGGTGGTGAAGTCCTCGCTCTCCGAAAGGGTGCTGACCGTGCTGGAGGAGGTCGCGCCGGATCTGCCGTTCATGCCGGTTGTCCGGGATACGCACCCGGAGCATGAGCGGCTGATGCACCGGCGGATCAACTATATCGGCGCAGAGGTTCTGTTCCGCGAGGAGTCGGCAGAGGTCGCATCGGAGCCGTTTCTTGACCGGATGCACCGCGACGGCAAGCTGGTCTGGGTCAATTCCATTATTTACAACTACCGTGAGCAGCTTTGCGCCGGGCATTCCGACGACCGCTCCCTGACCGGAGATCCCGCCGACGGCTGGGGCTGGCTTGCCGGACGCGGCTTTGACCTGATTCAGACCGACTGGCCGCTGATGCTGCGCGAATACCTGGAAAAGGAAGGTCTGCTCCGCCGCAGCTGAAAAGATTCCCCTCTGATCCATGCACAAGTCCGTTAAAAACGGACAATTGAAAAAAAGAGCCTCCTATGGTAGAATAGATATATATCTACAATTACCATAGGAGGCTCTTTATTTTGTTGTTCGGTTCCGGACTTGCGCAGAGCACACCCCGCAGGGGCTTTTTGGCTCAGCGGCACATCAGCCGAGGTCGCTCAGCCGATACCGCCGCGCAGGCTCCAGAATGACCGTGACTTCGCCCTGTCGGCAGGAAAGCCCGACGGTCATGGATTCGTTCCCCGAGAAGAATATCATGTTGGGGTCGGAATACGCCTTCAGATCGTCAATGACCTTTTTCATCCGCGCCGACCAATAGGTCCAATAGTCGGTCCCGTCGCTGCTTCCGCTCGCATAAACGAACCAGCCGTAAGCCTGCGGAATCAGCGCAACCTTTGCCCGCACAAGCGGGGAGAGGCGTTGCAGGTCGTTGAAGCCGTGATGCGAAACCTGCATCATGTCGCAATGCAGGGTTGCCTCGGTGTACGCTGCGGTCAGGTAATCCTCCCCGATGTGATAGACATCGCCAAGCACCAGCAGGTCGGTTCCGCCGAGCGTGATTTTAACAACCGTTGTGCTGTCGTTGAAGTCCTTGATCTGCGTGGCGCCCGCAGGGGACAGCGCGTCCTCGTGCGTGTAGAGCACCTGCATTTCCACATCGGCAAAACGCAGCTTCTGCCCCGTATGGAGCCGCACCTCGCGGCAAGCGGGATAGGTGCGCTTCAGCCATGTGCCGAAATCGGAAAGGATTTTCGTCTCGGCAAAATCGGATGTCATCAACCCCGTGGCGAGATTGGCGCAAACCGATTTCAGGTCATACTGATCCGCATACTGTTGCAGGAAATAAGCAAAACCGAGGTGGTCGCTGTGTCCGTGCGTGAGGAACCAACAGGAAACCGTAATTTTTTCGGTTTCTTTTGTCCCGGTGATCCTGTGCAGGAAGCGGTTGAGCGCGGCGTGGGGGAAGGTCCCGTCTGCGGCTTCGGTCATCATCTGCACGCGGTCGCCGCCGTCGATTACGATCAGGCGGTTATCGGCGGTGCGGATGACATACAGCATTCCGCAGTTGATTTCATAGCCTTCCGCGCCCGAAGTCGGGTCGCTGTAGGGGCGCATATTCAGACCGTACTGGTAAAGTTCGGCGCTCTGTCCTGCGTTGGCTGTCGTGTAGGACACCTCGGAAACCGAAGCGCCGTTTTTCTCATAGACAACCGTAACACGGGACATTGCGGCGGTGAAATAGATGTAAACCCGTTCTTTTCCGCGCGTCAGCGTTGTGTAAAGGTTGTTTTCCGCCTCGGAGCTGCTTTCTTTCAGGAATCCGTACTGCACAAGTCGGTCGACATAGCGCAGGTATTCGGCGTTGTTGGTTGCAAGTACCAACTGGACCCGCGCGTCGGCTTTCTGCTTGTTTGCAAGTTCCGTCATCAGCGCGCCCGTGGTGTAGGTATCGGGCGAGAGCGTGATCCGCGCGCCCGTGTAGGCGGGAAGATCGGTCAGCTTCCAGCGGCTTGCGAAATAGTCGCGGAAAATCTCCTGCTTCCCGAAGTCGGCGGGAAGGGAGAAGCGGTCTGTCTGCTCGGTCGGCAGGCAGGAGACGAAGTATTCGATCGCGCGGTCAAGGTAATAGCCGTTGGAGGCGTTGATGACCAGCTTGTTTCCGCGCACGCCAACATAGTACCAAGCGTCGTTTTGCCCCGCCTCGGGGACGGCGCCCGTGCTTTCGGGGCGGTTTGTGGTCCCGACAAGAATTTCCGTTCTGTCGGCGTTCACGGCGGTCTGCGCCGCCGTTTCATAGATCGGGAACACCCCGAACGCGCGCCGCAAGCCAATGTTCAGTTCTTTTTTGATATCGTCGGCATTCCGGTCCGGAATGTCGGAGAGGACGATCGGGGTCAGCTTCTGATTCCCGAAGATCCGAAATGAGGTATCTGGTTCCGTCATAGTTGTTTCCGTTTCGCTCCGATCGGAGGCAGTTGTTTTTTCTTCGGTCTCGGTGCCTCCGGAACCGATTTTGCACGCGCAGAGCGCTGTTGCCGCCAGACAAAGGAGCAACAGCACTGCCACGCATGCACCGAATCCGTTTCTTTTCCTCACTGCTCTTTCTTGGAGAAGTTCTCAACCAGCTTGGTGAGATTTGCCGCAATCACTTCGCTTGCACGCTTCAGCGAGGAACCAAGCTCAAGGTTTGTGTCTCTGCAAATGTCTTTGATCTCCACGCCGGAGTTGTTCAGAGAGTAAAGGTTTACCATAGACACATATCTGGAACGCGCGATCAGATTGAAAATCCGAACCGAGGTCGAGTCGGGCTGATAGGTCAGCTGGAAGCAGGTTTCGTAGTAAGCGGGATAGAGGTAATCGTAGGAGTAGCACATGAACATCTCATAGAGATAGGAAGAAGTCTCGGAGTCCGTGACATTGGAGGGGATTCCCGCAAAGTTCAGACACCATGCGGAGGTGAAGGAGTTGTAGTCGTTCCCTTCCTTGAAGAGCGGGGGAGGGAGCATGGTCCAGTGCATTCCGTCGGCGATGACTTCCTTGATGTTGTTCAGACCGCCCCAGAAGAACGGAGCCGATTTTGCAAGGAATTCTTCAACGCCCGCGCCGGGAGACCGCTTGGAGAGCAGAACTTCACCGCCGTTCTTTTTGGTGATATTCTCTCTGATGTACTCAAAGATCTTCTGGTTCGACTGGTTGGAGAGCACAACATTGTAGCGGTTGCTTGCGTCGTTCCAGACGATGTCCGTTCCGCCGAGGCCGTGGTAGACGCTGTGCATACTGTGATAGGAGAAGATGGTGCCGTACTGGTCGCTTTCATAGTGCCCGGTGTTGGAGGAGGGGAGAGCATAGCGGCTTCCCAGCTCCAGCATATAATCAACGGTCCAGGTCTTGTTCAGCGCCTTTTCGTAAAGGATTTCCGTGGAAACGGGATTGTCGGGATCGGTGTTCACGCTGTTGATGATGTCGGTGTTGACATAAATGACCTCAATGCCGCTTGTTCCCGTTACGGAGTAGAAACCGCTTGCGAAGTACTGGTGATCCATCAGGCGGACCTGACGGTTCACGCGCGATTCGTAGTAGTCCGCGTCGGGCTTGACATCCTTGCAGTTGTCCAGGTCAAGGAAGAAGCCTTCCGTAGCCAGCGTAGCGCTTGCAAAGCCGCCCGCAAGAATCATGTCATACGAGGCGGAGTCGCCGCTTTTCCAAAGCATATCAAGCGCTTTTTTGTCGGTGTTGGTGTTGTCGCCTACCGTGTTCGGGTCGGTTCCCGAGTCCACGAACTGAAGCGCGATGTTCAGGTCGCGTTCCAACCCCGTGTTCCGCTTGTAGGCGCCGTCATAAATGATGTCGGTCAGCGCCTCGTCAAGGGTAACTTCCATCGGATAAGGCGACCAGACTGTGCCGGAGCCGTGCCAGATCTTCATTTTTCTGCCGCCGAAGTTTTTCTTTTCCAAGCCGCTCTGTTCGAGAGCGGAGACTTTGGTGGTCACTTCCTCGCGCGTCTGTTCGCTTTGCGTTCCGTTTGTTGCGGTGCCGGAGCCCGGATTTTCGGGCTTCGGCTTGGCGCAGGACGCAAACGTTGTCAGCAGCATTGCCGCAAACAGGCAGAGTGACAGCCATTTGCAAATCAGTTTCATATCGGTTTTCCCCTTTCCCGGATCAGTGACGATTGTCAGTTGTTGCTGCCGCTGTTCAACAGCTCATCGAAAGACATCGTCAGTTCTTGTTTCATAGAGCCTTGGCTCAGAGTCAGAATATCCTGTGCTTCAAAATCAAACGCAACAACCGACATAGCGGGTGCAAAATACGCTTTTGTTTTCATCATCGTAATCCTCCTCTGTGTCATGCATTTGCGGAAACTGCAATTGCGCATTCTCCGTTTGCAAAGGTTGCGGTGTAGGTGATGCTTTCATATACCTTCACGCCGTTGCTGTTGACCGCGAACACCCGAACGGTAACGGTTTGCGTACCGGTAGCGGGAATATCCGTCAGGTTGAGCGTAAAGAAGTAGGAGCCGCCGAACTCGGACGCAAGATGCGCTCCCGTGCCCTCCGAGAGGTTGCTGTAGACCTTGGTGCCGGACTTTTCAACCGTTTTGTCGCCAAGCGTTACGGCAAAGCCGACTTCTTGGTAGGCTTCCAGATCATAATTCTTGAGAATTGCCGAGAAACGAGCCGAGAATTTTCCGTCTGCGGTTCCGGACTTCTGCACGCCGAGAAGTGCGGGAGCCTCGGTAAAGGAGAGTTTTTCGCCTACAATCAGGAACTGTCCGCCCAGCGTGGACTGGTTGTTGGTCTTTTCGTTCAGATAATCCAGTGCCTCTTGAGCAGTTGTGCAGACCTTGGTGCCTGCGATGGGCTGATATTTGCCGTTTTCCGTAACGAGATTTGTTGCTCCGAAGGTGCCGCATCCGGCAATCCATGCTGTCTTGTTAACCAGATCCTTGTTGGAAATCAGGATCGGTCCGGTGTACTTTCCTTCTCCCGCTTTTACATCCGCAAGGTTGAAGGAGTCGGTCATTTTTATCATCATTTCGCTCCACGAAGTGAAGTGACCTCCGAAGCCGCAGATATTACTTTCGGTACCCGTAACCGTTCCCGCATTTACACTGCAGTCAATGAGCACTGCGGTTTTGGCGGTTTTGTTGCCGCCGAGATGCGCAAAGAGATAACCGAAAAAGCCGCCGACATTTCCAACGCCGCTGACCGTTCCGAGGTTTACGCAGGAACGGAACTCCATGCCCTCGGAGATATAAGCATAGCCCAAGAATCCGCCGGTGTGCCAGCCTTTGGAGGTTACATTTGCTGCGTTCAGGCACTTTTCAAAATGCAGGGGAACATTGAGCGCTGCCCCGTTAGCGGAACTCTCGCTTCCGTTCTTTCCGTATTTTCCGACAAATCCGCCCAGTCTGGTGTTGGCTTTCACTTCACCGCGATTGACGCAGGAAGTAAAGGTTATAGAGCCGGTCAGATTGCCTTTTTGCAGGTCCGCTTTTCCGAGGAAACCGCCGCAATCCGCATCGTTGGCCGTGATTACTCCGAGGTTCTGACACTTATCAAAAGTCAGGTTCAGGGTTTTGTCTGCCGCAGGCTCCGTAACGCCGACCATGCCGCCGACCTGTGCCTCACCGAACACATTGCCTTTGTTCGCGCATCCCGTCAGGGATACCGTTCCTTCTTTGACCTTTCCGATGAAGCCGCCCGTGTAGAAGCCGCCGCGGATTTCCGCGTTGTTCGTGCAGGCCTTCATCGTAACGGTTGCGCCCGCAGAGACTTCGGCAATGTAGCCGGAAGCGCGGGTATCGCCGTAAACCTTACCTTCCTTGTTTTTCACGGAGCCGTAAAGGTTGCAGTTTTCAAAGGTTGCGGTTCCGCCGACAACCGAAACGAAGCCGGAAACCATCGCGGTGTCGGGGCAATCCTTGACGGGAGCCATGTTGGTGTAAACCGTTACGCCCGAAACCGTCAGATCGGAGCCTGCCGTGCTTTCCGCAAAGAGGACCGCGTAATGCTCGTCACCCGCGCCGCCTTTGATCGCCTTGTAGGTGTAAGCGATGGGGTGGTCGGGTTCGCCGATTGTCAGGTTCTTTACGGTGACTTTTCCCGCCGCCGTGCCGAACAGACTCATGGTGTGGATGTCGTTTTCACCCTTGGCATTCATGGAAAAATTCACAATGGACTTGCCGTTTCCGTCCAGCGTTACGCCGTCGCCGAGATTCGCGATCGGTTCGGTAACGGTTTTTCCGCCGAGGTCGATGTCCGACATCAGCCGCAGGTTTTTGAAGCCGTTCCCCAGAGCAGTTGTCAGCTCAACGAGAGACGCAACCTCTTTTCCTTCGACTGTGCCGCTTTCGGTGGAGTCTTCCGTATTCCCGGTTTCCGCAACAGCGGGAATTGCCGCCAACGGCATAAGCCCGAGAATCAGGCAGACAGACAACAGGAGCGCTAAACATTTCTTCATTGGTCTTTCCTCTCTTTTCTGTTTTTTCGGATGGGTTCATCCGTACATTTATTATAGCATATCCGCTGTCGGTTGTACATTCCTATTTGTCCGTCTTACCATGCGATTTATTCGGTTTTGTCCGAAAACGAAAGCGTTTGCTTTTGTTCGCTTGTCTGAATCCGCCCGTTTTTACGCTTTTTTTATGTTATTTTGACTGTAATTTTGATTTTGATCCGCCAGAACCTTTTGCATATCGTAAAACAGGTTGACAAATCGGCGCCGATGTGTTACAATATAGAAAAATACGGTTTTATCCAATCGGAGGATGAGATGGCAGTTTTCTTTGAGGACCACGGACAGGACTTCGATTTCTATCCCCTGCTGGGCACGGTCCAATATGTGCCGCCCGCGCTGCATATGCACCCGCACTACGAAGCGGAGCTGACGCTCAGCTATACCCGAACCGTTCTCAACACCAACAACGCCGTTACCGTGCTGTCGCAACCGTTTCTTGCATTGCGCGCGCCCTACTGTATGCACACCACGGAGCATGACCGCAACGCGGAAACGCAAACCGTTGCGTTTTTCTTCGGCTCCCTGCTGACGGAGTCCCTGCCCGCGATGTTTGACTGTATTGCGCCGTATCGGACGGAGAGATCGGTGATTTTCCCGCTTTCGGAGGATTGCCTTCCTTTTCTGAAAACGCTTTGCAGGATGTTTCTGGAACGCGACCGCTCCCCCGAGGACCGAAAGCTGCTGTTCGGTCTGATGCTCGGAAACGCCATCCGCGCAACCGACCCGAAGGCGGTGATCCGAACCACGCCCGCGCCGAACTATCTGACCGAGGTCATCGATTACATCGGAAAGCACTATTGCGAGCCGATTACGGCGGAGGACATTGCAAAATCCTTTTTCCTCAGCCGCTCCAAGCTGTACGAGGACTTTCGCGCATACACGGGGACCTCGATTCATCAGCTGATTTCCGAAATGCGGATCAACCATGCCACCTATCTGCTGATTAACACCGACCTGAGCGTGCAGGAGGTTGCGGAGCGCATCGGGATGGGGAACAGCTCGCAGTTCTTCACGATGTTCAAGCGGATGCGCGGCGTAACGCCGTTGCAATATATTAAAAGGTGGAGAAAATAACGCAACCGCCGCCGCACGGCGAAAAACAAACGCTTTCCGCACGCAAAAAAGCCCCCCGACGCGGGGGCTTTTTTGCTGTTCAGGGCGTCTTTTCGGCAGAGCGGGCGGGGATCTTCTTTTCGAGCGCGTATTTTTTGGGGGTGATTCCGTATCTCTCGCGGAACATGGTGGAAAACTGCGCCGAGCTGGAAAAGCCGCATTCCAGCGCCACCTGCGTGCAGTTGCGGTCCGGCTCCTCCAGCATCTTTTTCGCCTTTTCCAGCCGCAGGTCAATCAGATAGTTCTTGGGCGAGACGCCGTATTTTTTCTTAAAGCTCCTGCGGAACAGGTCAAATGTCATGCCCCTGCTTTTGGCAAGACCCGTGAGGTCGATTTTCCGGTTCATGTTCTCGTCGATAAAGCGCCGGGCGTATAGCAGGTCCGGCTGGCGGATGTGCGATTCGTTGCAAACGCGGATCAGGAGCAGGACCATTGCGTGGAGCAGGTTGCCGATCAGCTCGTCCGAACCGTCCGAATCCGAAAAGCGGGTGCGGAACACCGAGAGAATCAGGTGGACCAGTCGCTCCATCAGTCGGTTTTCGGTGTCGCCGTAAATGCCGGGGCGGACGCGGAGGTCATCGGTGGAAAATCCGACATAGATCAGCGAGCCGGTTTCGCAGTGAAGTTCGTTGTGGGGGCAGTCGGGCGGGATGACCGCAAAGGAGTTGTTGCGAAAGAGGAATTCCTCGTTGCCGATTTTGCTCACGCCGGAGCAGGTGTTGTAAAAAACCACCTCCCAACAGCGATGGCTGTGCTCGGAAACCGATTGGTTCTCGGTGAGGTGTTGCCGAGAAATAAAAGAAATATTTTCCATAACAGCGGCGCACCCTTCGTCTTTTTTTCTGATTTTTTATATGATTATACCATGTTTTGACGAAAAAAAACAAGATACTTATTGAAAAAAGCCAATGCGGATTGCGAAAATCCGACGGATTGCGCCAAAAAGTGAAAGAAATTCATGATAATGGCAATATCTTTCAAGTTATATGTGAGCAACTTGAAGAATTGGGCTACAAATATACATACAGAGTATTAAACCCCATGGAACATGGCAATATCCCACAAAACAGAGAAAGAATATATATAGTGGTATTCAAAGACCAAAAAGACAGCACGCTTCCACAAATATCAGACCCGGATATTCTCATTCAGATATTCAGACACGGTGCCTCTTACGGTGCAGTAAGGAAGAAATTGTGTCTTTGGGCGGTTTGGTTTTTCGTGATTGACAATGTCACTGAATTGTGGTATAATATGAAGTGAAGAGCAACGAGGCAGGCTAAAATGGCAAGTTGAAGGGGCGGTATCGCGATGATAGTATGAACCGACTGGTGCGGAGGATAATCCGACACTGAATTATACGATCACATTTGCGAATGAAAGTGGAGGAAATTGGTTACGTTGGAATGAATATGCATACAACCTGTCACCAACGGATGAGCTGATAACCGGCACATCACTCTGAGATTACAGCAGAACGGCATGTTTTCTTTTTGAATTGTGATATTGATCTGCTTATGATTGTATATCATTATGCGCATCGAATTCTTGGAGATTGTTATGAAAAACAGAAAAGCATTTTACAACAGCAACCCACTTACCGGAATCAGTCCTGATATTTCTGCAATTAAAAATGGCGCAAGTAAGACTTTACTGATTTCCAAGAGCTGTGTAGTTCTGAAAACGCAACAAGCCAATATGTTATTGCATAATCACCGATGCTTCGAATTGGTATATGTATTGAATGGCACTGTAAGTCAGCATATTGAAAAGAAGGGTGTTGTGTCCGAATATCAGCATTTGGGAGTAGGAAATTTCATCTTTATTGATTATAATACATTTCATGATTATCAAAACGCCAGCCATGATTTGGTTTTGATCAATTTCCTGTTTACGCCTGATTTTTTGATAGAAACAGCGGGGGAATGTACACTCTCGGAGTTATGCCGGCATCAAAACATTGATTTTGACGTTTCTTTGCTTAAAATGGATCCAGCAGACAGAGTATATTATGATAGCGATGGACAGATATTGGCGTTGTTTGAAAAAGCGTTGGATGTATATCATAAAAACCTACCAGGGCATCATGCTTTGCTGCGTTGTATGGCAATAGAGATTCTCCTCACTGCTTTTCAGCAGCATTTACCGAATTTGAGCGGAAGGCCCAAGCATAAGGCGATACAGGAAATTTGCGACTATGTAATGGAAAATTACACAGAGAATATTACTCTCTCAAAGATTTGTCAAGAGAAGTATTTCAATTCAAATTATATCAGCAAAAAATTTTATGAAGTGACCGGAATGACCTTTAACAAGTATTTGCAGAAAGTTCGGATTCAAAATGCCTGTGAACTTTTGATTGAAACGGATGCTTCAATTGAGATGGTTTCCGAAATGGTTGGGTACAACGATGTCCATTCTTTTCGCACAGTATTCAAAAAAATCATTGGTAGCACACCCAGAGAGTTTCAAAAAATATATAGCGGGAGATCATTAACGAAATAAAAAAGTATCAAGTGAACAACTCCGTAAAAAGCGGGTATTGAAAAAAACCTTCTATGGTAGTATCAACAACTACCGTAGGAGGTTTTGTTATGTCGAGAGAAATTCGACACAAAGCGAGTACGAAAATGTGCTTACCCCGGGGGGATTCGTTAAAATGATCAGTATTTTGTTGCTCAACAAATGGAGGCAGACAATATTCAATCAGCAAAATGCACCGGCTTTTGGAGATGTCCGAAAGTGGCTATTATCGGGTTCATAGCGTAAAGCTATCAAATGTTACAGAATTGATTTGAAACCAGACGGTTTTACCCACCATTTTAGACGAAATCACCACTTTTTTTGTCATTTAGAAGTGGTATAATATAAGTACCGATAAATCGGAAGAAAGAGAGGAGTTAATTGGAAATGGACGTATTGAAAAAAAGATTGGCGCTTTTTTGTGCCATTCTACTGCTTCTTGTTCCGTTGGCTTCGTGCGGAACAAAGACCGAAAAACCGAAGAGTACAGAAACTGCCACGACAACTGGGGGAGAAGATCAAACAGAAGAAATTCGCAACGATGTAGACGATCTTCCGGATGACTTGGATTTTGAGCAACATACTATCCGACTTTTTTCCTACGTGCAGAGTGAAACGGTGCGGGAAATGCTGCAGGAGGAGTCTGAGGTAAATGTAGTACAAGATGCTATGTTCAAACGAAATCTTAATTTGGAAGATCGGTTGAATTGTAGAATTGAAGTGTACGAACGGGTCGGTGATACAAACAGCAATTTTATTACTGACGAAATTACCAATCTGATCAATGGCGGTTTTGATACCTATAATATTATGACTACCGCCGGATATCGTATGTGTGGGATGGCTCAGCTGGGGCATTTTGCCAATCTGTTGGATTTGCCTTTTATCAACACAGAGAAGGATTACTATTCTCAAGGTTACAATGATGCGCTCTCTGTGGGAAATGCACAGTATCTTCTTACCGGTCAGTTCTCGCTGTCTTATTATCGGTACATGATAGGAATGTTTTTTAATAAAAATTTGTTTACCGATGTTGGTGTGGAATATCCCTATCAAACGGTTCTGAACGGAGATTGGGATTTTCATGAGGTGGCTGAACTGTCAGCGAATTTTTACAACGATCTCGATGGTAATGGCGTGAATGTTGATGATCAATTCGGTTATGTGATGTGGGTAGGATCGGGGTCTTCCCTCACGGATGGCTATATGGCCTCTGCCGGTCTGCGTGTGGTTGGAAAGGATGGGGAGAATCTTTATGTCAATGATTTGAGTTCTACCGCCAATTTTTCTAATGCAATAGATAAGATTTTGGGAATGATGTATGGCGATGGATCATATACCAGCTCTACCTATTTTGATGTGGTCGGAAAATTTACAGCAGGTACCGCAGCTTTGACCAGCTTCCGGCTTTTCTTCCTGGAGGAAACGGGTATGAAGAATCTGGGTGAAACCAAACAGGGCTATGGCATTTTACCGCTGCCAAAATCTGATTCCGAGACACAGGATGAATACTATTCCTATATTCAGGATCAATGCTTGCTGTATGCTATCCCGCGCACGGTGGGGGGAGCCAAACGGGTGGAATCCAGCCAGTTCTTGGAGGCTTATGCTTCTGAGAGTTATCAAACTGTAAAATCGGCTTACTACGAAAGAGCTCTGACCACGCGATATGCCAAGGATCCCGAATCCGTACGAATGTTGGAGATTATGGAATCATCAACCTTCTTTGATCCTGCTAATATCTATATTGGAACTGCTTTTAAGGCGTTCGGTACGACACAGCTGAGAGATATGTATGCTTCCGGTACCAATACGATCAGTTCACTTCTGAAGGGCAAACGGGATTTGATCGTTGAGGAAGTAATTAAACTGAACCAGACTTTCCAAGAATTGTGGAAGGCTTCGGAAGAAGCCAGATAACAGATCTGTTCGATGACAATTGCAAGATTGATATGTAACTCCGGCTCCGGAGCTTCTACCCTCTAATCGGAATGTACTTGCTTTTTACCTGTGCCGGTGTCGCGCGGCAGGGGAATTAACATGAACAAAGCAGAGGAATCAATATGAATAGAACGAATAAAGTATGGATGATTTTCTTGCTTTGCCTGACACTGCTGCTCACTTCCTTATGCGCCTGTGAAAAGCCTATGCAACAGGCGGTTGACAAGACATCCGGAACCAATGCTGAATTTCCGGAGTCAACCGAATTTGCCGACTCAGATGAACCGGTTAAGCCGGATGTTACCGATAACCGGGAGTGGAGTAAACGGTATTGACTTTGCCATGGTAATCCATTTTCTGCACTTGGTCAGTAACATATTTTAAGGAATTGATCCTTCAACGCAAATAGGCGTTGAAGGAACAATCATAAAAAACAAAATTGAGGAGGAACTTATGAAGACCAAAGTTTTATCATGTTTCATCATTTTTGCCATGTTGCTCTCGACTTTTTTACTGGAATTTCCGGCGATCGCAGCAGACACTGCTGCGTGGGATGGTAGCGTTGCTGCATCTTTTTCCGGTGGATCCGGTACTGATGATGACCCGTGGAAGATTTCAAACGGTTCAGAATTGGCTTATTTGGCCTCTCTTGTAAATTCAAATGGAAGTGCTACGTATAATCAATATTATATTCTGACTGCGGATATTGATCTTGGCGGTCGGGAATGGACAGGGATCGGTAATCAGAATGATGCAGGAAAAGCGTTTAAGGGGAAATTTGACGGAAACGGTAAAGTCATAACCGGTTTTGCAATCAATGAGGAACGGGATTACAGACCGGGACTCTTTGGTAGGTTGGATGGAGGTGCTGTAGTAAAGAATCTCACAGTGCACGGTCATATACGCGCCGGATCAAGAAAGAATAATTATAGCGGCTTACTGTGCGCATCTGTTTATGGCGGTTCTGCTGTTGAAAATTGCACCGTGTATGCTGATGTGCAAATTACCCGTGAAGCAAAATCAGTTGATTTTTACTTTGGCGGAATTACCGGCATGTTGGCCGCCGGAGGTAAAATTCAGGATTGTACGGCACACGGAAAGATTCAACTTCAGGTAACGACTTCTGGCACCAATAAAGAGCGGCAATATACAGCCGGAATTGCGGCCAGAATCGAGGCAGCCCAGATAACCAATTGCACAAATTATGCAGATATTTCGCAAATCTTTACCGGATCTGCTACCATCGCGTATTCTGGTGGTATCGTAGCCGTTGGTGATGCGGCTACAGATACAACGGTATCTATCAGCAACTGTGTGAACTATGGGGATATCTTTGTGGAGACCAATCGTGGACATGGCCGCACCGGCGGTATCATTGGCGATGCCAGAAGTAAGGCAGTTTATAATATAGAGAATTGCTTTAATGCCGGCAAGATGCTGTCCGGTAAAGGAACCGACCCCGGTTTTATGGGTGAACTGGTTGGTATGAATGAGGCGAAGCAGTTAAACCTGAAAAACTGCTATGCTAGCGGTCATAATTTGGCCGGAAACAAGGGGAAGGGGAATTTGAGTGCATCCGGTTGTGTAACCGACATTACTCTCAAAACTCTGACCGGTGCTTCTGTACGGCTGGACGATCCCACAGGTCTGCGTTTTGATACTGAAATCAAAAAATCTACGTTAGATGCGCTGCTTAAAGCAGACAACGTTACCGTGCAAATCGGCACCCTCATCGCGCCAACCAAATATGTAAAGGCTGTTGGTACTTTCACCGCTGATGCCTTGGATACATACAAGAAAGAGCAAGGGTTTGCTTTTGATCCTTACATTAACGTACCGTTCGACACAACCGTTTATAAATTTTTAGAGGAGACCGACACTGCATACACCTTTTCCGGTGCGGTAGCTAACCTGTTTGAGTCCAACTACAACTTGGCATACAGTGCGGTCGGATACCTGACGATTACTGTTGGAGATTTATCCGTTACTTTTTATTCGGATTATATCGAACAGGATCACTCCCGTACCATTGCATCTGTTGCACGGGAAGCTTATGCCGATCGCGCAGATGCACAATCTGAGGACTATCCCTACTATGTGGAAAAAGAAGGAAATTACAGTCCTTACAGTAATAGTTCGCTTGCCAAAATAAAGGCGTTTGCAGACGCATACAAGGAATAAGGAGGAACATTCTGTGAAAAGTTATCAAAGACCCGAGGCGCTTTTTATGCCTCTGCCGCAAGATATTTTGACCGAATCTGTATCCATTTCCCAGCCTTATGGCGAAGATAAAAAGGAATGGGGCAATCCTTAAAGTGCGGCTAAAGAATAGCCTGCCGATGATGTTGGTTCAATAGATTGATACAAAAAGGGGTATTCCGAATAACAATTGTTCGGGATACCCTATAATTGGAATTTTGATTTTGTGATAGAGGTTTAGAATATGAAATGTCGATCAAAAAGGTTTGCATCATGGGGGATATTACTTGTGATTGCTTTACTGTTTGGTTGTAATGGAAAAAATGCGCAAAATTCCGGCGGTCTGTCAGACACAACAGGACCGATGAAAACAGAAAATTTGCAGGTAGTTAAAAATCACAAAACTGACTATGTAATTGTGATTCCGGAGCACCCCAAAACATATGTGCGGGCAATGGCAGAACGGTTGGCCGGAACGGTAGAAGCATATACCGGTGCCAAATTGCAGGTGAGGAAGGATTCCGAAACCTCGGATATGGGTGGCGGTGAGAGAGCCGAAAAGGAGATTTTGTTGGGGATAACGAATCGTCCGGAACAGACAGAGAAAAGCGATGTAGACTACGCACAAGGATATTCCGTTTCAGTTGTAGGGGACAAATTGCTTTTTAACTCCGAAACACAAAGCGGTTTATATTTGGCAATTTCGCAGTTTGTGCAGGATGTATTTGGTGCAGAGCCGGAAGGAGAACTGCCGACAACACCGGTATTGGCGGAATTGTTGATACCACGTAATTATTTGGCCGTACAGAGAATCCAATTTTCTTTGTTCCCATTTTTTGATTATCCGGCTTCGGATTACTGCGTGGTGTATGATAGCGCGGCGCAGATGCCAGCTCGATATGCGTATCGTGTAAGCGAGGCGATCAAGACACTTTCGGGAAAGTCTTTGGTAACTACCACTTCCGCACCGACAGGTGATGGGATACAAATTGTGATTGAGGAAAGCGAAGCATTGCCGCAGGGAGATTTTGAGATTACAGTGTCTGAAAAAAGCATTACGCTTGCTGCTTCCACTTATTATGGATTTGAAGGGATTTTTCGATACCTCGAAACTGCGGCACCAAACGGTTATTACCCGTTCCGAGATGGATTTTCCGTTAAAGGCAATTATAAGGATCATCTTACAAAACTTACTCAATCCACCAAGTATGCCTATTTGCCGGCAGGTGACGTGCGCATAATGTCCTACAATGTACTTTGGGGGCATCCGGATATTGCAGCGCGAAACCGGTTACAGAGTGAGATGATTAAGCAGTATATGCCGGATGTATTGGGATTGCAGGAATGTGATTTTAACAATCGTCTTACAAACGAAAATAACATTATCACACTTTTGGAAGCATTGGGATATCGGGAGAGCATGAATCCTGAGATGCCTGAGGTATACCGGAAATATAATGTTTGCCCCATCCTCTATCACACTGCCACCACAGAGGTACTGGAAAGCGATTATCACATTTATGAGAATCAACAATTACCAAAAGGCGAAACACGGGTTTTGAGTTGGGCTGTATTGCGGAATAAAGCCAACGGTAAAAACTATATCGTGGTCAATACTCATCTCGAAGGCGGAAATGCTGTCGTCGGGCTGGGACAGGTTCAGGAGATTGAGGCGCTGATTCAAAGTCTATCGCAGAGGTATTCGGGAGTTCCGGTATTCTTAATTGGAGATTTTAACTTCAATCACTCCAGCGCTACCTATTCTTATATTGTCAATACAGCGGGATACCGGCATACAAGAGATCTTGCGACCGATTTTGTATCCACTACAAAATCGACACATGATTATCCGAGATTTGATCGGGTCCATGGTATGATGTTGCCGGCTGGAGGCATCGGTTATGATAACCAAGGGCAACTTAGCTTTGACAATATCTTTTTAGCGACAGGAGAGGCAGATGTGCGTGTGTACGGTTGTATAGCCGATGAGTGTACGCTCTCTGCTTCGGATCATTTCCCCATCTTTATTGATTTTGTATTTGCCAATCGGTAGAAAGTCAGGTAATAAAAATGATATATACATTGGAACTCGAAGCTGAACAGATTAAAGTTTCATACGGTGAAAACGATTATCTTTTGAAGCGCGAAGCCATAAAATTGGCAACATTGCTCGAGAGGGAGCAAACTCTGCGAAAGGCGTGTGCAAAACGGCGTATTGTATTGGCTTTTAACCGGAGCTACACGCCCGGCTCGTTTCGGATCGTGTCAGACGGAGATGTTATTTGTTTGTCTGCCGCCGATTACCTTGGTTTAGACGGTGCAGTTGAAGAATACTGCCGGAAAACCAGACAGGGAAATGTTTGGAAAGACGGAGATGATTACTGTGGTCATTACAGCGATCTGCTGAATGATTTTGGGACATCCTCGGGTTATGCTTATCGTCATTGCGGAAACGTGCGGTTAATGTCGTATAATGTTCTTTGGGGGCATCCAAACGTCTGCGAGCGGAATATTCTGCAAGCGAATGTGGTTCAAGCGTATCGTCCCGATGTACTGGGGTTGCAGGAATGTGCTGACAACAATCGGATATATGCCGGTGATCAGAATATCATTACTTTGTTGGAAAAATTGGGATATCGGGAGAGTACCGATCCCAAGGTGAACGGTACTTATCGTCGGCGGAATGTGTCTCCCATTCTTTATCATATCGCTACAACTGAATTGATCGATTCCAAGGTTGTGATCTTTCGGAATCAGCAGGAAAACGGCGAGACCAGGCTGTTGACATGGGCGAAGCTCAAAGATAAAAAGACAGGGTGCCGATACATCGTGTTGAATACCCAGTTGGAAGGGGGAAACGTTGTGGTGGGGCTTGGACAGGTGCAGGAAATTGAGGAGTTAATTCATACTTTGCACTGTGATGAGCCGGATGTACCGGTTTTCCTGATGGGGGACTTCAACTTTATTAAAACCAGTAAATCCTACAAGTATCTGACGGAAACTGTCGGATGTGTGTATGTGAAAGATCTGGCCACTGTATACGCAGCTCAGACCAAATCTTATCATCCCTATCCAAAATTCCGGACAGAGTTGGGACTGATGCAGCCGGATGGAGGTGCAGAGACAGATACAGATGCCATTCAATCGTTTGACCGTATTTTTTTAGCCAAAGGTCACGCAGAGGTATCTGTGTTTGGAGTAGCAGTAGATGAGTGTACTCTTTCCGCTTCAGACCATTTCCCGCTGTTTGCCGATGTAACGATATCCAATTGTAATTTATAAAAGGGAGAATCTGTATGTTATCATCCAAATTAATTAAAGCTACACACGACTATGCCACTTATGATAGGCCGATTCCTGCTCCTTATCTGCGTAAAACTTTTGTGCTGGATACAGTGCCGGATTCTGCATTGGTTACGCTGACCTGCACTGGATTTTACCGGTTATGGATCAACTCAGTTGAGATTACCAACGGTCGATTGGCTCCCTATATTTCGAATCCTGATCAGATGTTGTTTTATGATACTTATGATGTACATACTCTGCTTCGTCAGGGAAAAAACTGTATCGGGCTGCTGCTTGGAAACGGAATATCCAATGCAATTGGTGGGTTTGTATGGGATTTTGATAAAGCTTCTTTCCGTTCTGCTCCTCAAGTGGCGTTGTCTTTTGAGGCGGTCTGCGGTGAGAAAACGTTATGCTTTGAAGCTGATGAAACTTTTCGCTGCGCCCCTTCACCCATTATATTTGATGATTTGCGAAGTGGCGAGCACTACAACGCGACATTGGAAATAGATGGATGGAATTCGCCTGATTTTGATGACAGTGCTTGGACTCCGGCTATTTTCTCCGGTGTTACCCGCGGAAAAAAGTTGCCAAATGATACTGACCGGGTAGTGATTACCAAAGAACTGAAAGCAGTAAAGTTTTATAAAGGACATGTTGCACCGACTGTTTTACCAAAAAAGATCAGCCCGGCGGCTGTAGAGCTTTCCAAAACTGCGTTTTATCAACCGGATACGAATGAGGAAGGATATATTTTCGAGTTTGAAGAAAATGCCGCTTTTGTTCCTAAACTGAAGATTAAGGGAAAGAAAGGTCAGCGTATTGTGCTGCAGTGCGCCGAATATTGCAGTGCGGACGGTGAAATGTCCTTTGAAAACATTGCAAGATTTTATCCGCAAGGATTCGCACAGCGCGATGTGTATATCTGTAAGGGAGATGGGACAGAGGAGTACGTACCTTCTTTCACCTATCACGGCGGACGGTATGTCATGGTGATCGGTGCGGATGAAAGTCAGATTGCACCGGATACCGTTACCATGCTCGTACAAAATTCCGATCTGAGTGAACGCGGGA
Organism: uncultured Eubacteriales bacterium; assembly: GCA_900547725.1. GTDB lineage: Bacteria > Bacillota > Clostridia > Oscillospirales > CAG-272 > UMGS1865. The sequence goes on along the minus strand of URHR01000001.1, from coordinate 47,287 downwards.
GTTTTTGCTGTTCGGATCCAATTGCCAATCGGTTGCAGCAAAATGCGCGTATCAGCGATTTGGCTAACTTTGTTTATTTTCCAACCGATTGCCCGCATCGGGAAAAGAATGGTTGGACGGGAGATGCTGCCCTCTCTGCGGAGCATATGCTGCAGAATTTAGGAGTGGAGAGAAGCTATAAGCAGTGGCTTCGTATGATTTGTGCCGCACAGCGTGAAGATGGTGCTCTGCCGGGTATTATTCCAACCTCTGGTTGGGGGTTTGCATGGGGGAATGGACCGGTATGGGATCAGGTCATTGTAGAATTACCCTATCAAACCTACCTTTATCGGGGAGATGCATCACTCTTCCTCGAGAGCTCGGACGCTGTGTTCAGATACCTCAATTATATTTCCAAACGGCGGGACAACATGGGCATATTGAAATTTGGGTTGGGGGATTATTGCCATTCGCTTCGCGGAGGAGGAGAAAATCACCTATGTCCGAATGATGTTTCAGATACGATTACGGCTTATAGCATCTGCCGGCGTGCCGAATGGATGTTTGGCTTGGTTGGATTGAAAGAACAACAGCAATTTGCCTGTCTGCTGGGCAAGGAACTAAATGCCTCTATTCGGAAATATCTCGTGGATTGGAATACTTGCACAGTTAAAGGGAATTGCCAATGCGCACAAGCAATGGGATTATATTATGATATTTTTGAGTATGGCGAACGGGAACCGGCGTACCGACGTTTAAAGGAAATGATTCATAGCAACGGTGATCGGATTGATTTTGGAATTATCGGCGCCAGAACAGTTTTTCGTGTTTTGGCTGCTTTTGGAGATGCCGAATTGGCTTATCATATGATTACCCGGACAGATGCTCCTTCCTATGGTATTACAGTTGCAGATTTTGGTATGGTATCGGTGCCTGAAATCTTTGCGAAAACGATAAACGGTTATCAGGCTTCGCTCAATCATCACTTCACGGCCGATTACAGTGGTTTCTTTATTTCCCATATTGCTGGGTTGCAGATCAATCCATATCGTATGCAACCGTCCTATGTTCGTGTACAGCCGAATTTTATCAGTACTCTGCAAGAGGCTCGGGGTGAGCAATTGACTGTAAAGGGGCGTATTGCCGTGCATTGGAAGCGACAAGAGGAGCATATTCTTCTGATCGTGGAAAAAGAGGAAGGGGTTTCCGGTGAAATTGTGCTGCCGGATGGTTATATTTTTACCGACGTTCCCGGATATCGGCCGGATTGGTTATATGGCCGCCGCATTTTGGATTTGAAAGGTGGCAGCTACAAAATTGAAGCATGCTGAATGATCAAAGGAGGTCATCGAACGGTAGCTTATTATGAGTGAAAATTAATGGAGGAAAGTAATGTGAAGCAGGAGCGAGTTGTCAATCTTGTCAATTTTGTAAGAGGGTGTGAGCCGCGAAAGCCGATGGATCTTGTTATGCCGGTTCGTAAACAAATGGAATTGGGGCGTTTTTACGGATTGCCGCAAACATTTTTGTTACAATACGATGCTATGCTTAGAGAGGATATGATAGCTCTTTGTGACAAATCCGATAGACTGCTGAAATTTGGTGTTTGGATGGAGATGAACCGACAGTTGACTGAAAAGCTGGGCATTCCGTGGAGGGGACGACCGGGATTTGATTGGGACTGGTATGTTAATCCAGGCTTTCTGCCGGCATATACTCCGACACAGAGGGAAGCTATTATCGACGAGGTGTTTGCTGCATTTGCTGCACATTTTGGATATTACCCGCAGGTTGCCGGTTCTTGGTTACTCGACGCACATTCCATGGCATATATGAGTGAACAATATCATGTCAAAGCTTTTTGTATCTGCCGGGAGCAGTATGCGGTAGATGCGTATACACTTTGGGGAGGCTATTATAGCGGAGGATATTATCCATCCAAAAACAATATGCTTTGTCCTGCTTCACGGGCGGAGAATACCATCAGTACACCGGTATTCCGAATGCTTGGAATTGATCCTATTTACGGCTATGATGAGCAAATAAATCACGCCGGATTTGAGCAAGGCTGTTGCACAATGGAACCTGTATGGAGCAGTGGTAATAATTCGGATGTGTTGGATTGGTATTTCCGGCAATATTTTGAGAATCCATGTGTTTGCTTTTCACACTGTACGACCGGGCAGGAAAACAGCTTTGGATGGGAGAAAATGAAAAAGGGATATGTTATGCAGTTGGAAAAACTGCAAAAACTGCAGATGGCGGGAAGCGTGCGGATAGAATTTTTGGAGGAGACCGGAATTCGGTTTCGAAAAAATTTTTTACATACACCGACGTCGGCACTGTGCGCGTTGCAGGATTGGACAGGAAATGGATACAAATCGATTTGGTTCAGCAGTCAATTTTACCGTGCTAATCTCTTTTTTGATCGAACAAATCTGTTTTTCAGAGATATACAGAAATTTGATGATCGCTACCAAGAGGCTTACCTAAAGGAGCCGAACCCCAACTGGGATGCCAGGTATGAAAATTTGTCTGTGGTAGATGCTCGGCTTTGGAGTACTGAAAGCAACCCATGCCGATTGAAAGTAGCCGATGATGCAGTCGATATTATGGTAGAGGAAAAGGGGGAGACGCTTGCAGTTGATATTGTGCGGGGTGAACACCCGACCGCACAAATTGTACTGACAGCCGATAGAATATTGATACGTGGCTGTTCCTCAATTGAATATGACATCGGAGCGCCGGACCGTGCAGTGGAAATCGGAGCAGATGGGATAAATTTTGTTAGAAATGGGTTTGCATATATGGTCGGGATTGACGGAACTATATTGCCAACCGCGACTGGCTGTAAGATTCAGCAGGTCAACAACTGCATATCTTTTTGTATGAATTGATTTGCTCTTTCGCAAGAACCAAGGCGCTCAGCTTTTTAAGTAGTTCATCTCCATTTTGAGTTATTTTACATTCTGTCGGTTATCTCCTGTTTTATCTATCTGTTTTTCTGTTTTACCTGTAAACAATATGCACCCCAAAAGTGTCTAACATCAGGGGTGCATATTGTTTCGGGAAAACCTAAACTGTAGAAAGGTTCCTTATCTGCTTGAACAGGATCTCTTCTCCGCTTCTTCCGTAAACATTGGCACTCTTCCGTGCTTCTTTTTATACCTCTGTTATATCACTTATACGAATACTTGTAAAGTACGACAAAGGTCTCAGAACGAGAGTTCTGAGACCTTTGTCAGTAATCTGACTCCGCGTTTCATTACGAAACGCGGAGAGGGATAATGTATATGATATTTACGATAGATAAGAGTATGCAGCTTTTAGAACATATTTCAAGAAGAAATCAATTATAGATTCAGCATCTTTAAATTTCACCTTTGTCTTTTTGCTTTTTTCGCCTCTTCTTGCTCTTTTTTTTACAAAAACCTCCCTATGTAAATTTTAACAACCAAGTGTTCGTCTTTACCTATCTGTTTTTTGCTTCTTCGGGCGATTCACGGTGTTCTGCAAAATACACGATAATTCGGTTATGTCATTCGTTCTGCTTTTCCTGTTTCAGCAGAGTTGCGTAGCGCAGCATTTGCTTGCGGGATGACACACCGAGTTTTTCCAGAATATTGTGATTGTGGAATTTGAGCGTACTTTCGCGTATATTAAGTGTATCGGCGATTTCTTTTGCGGTTTTGCCTTGCAGATAGAGGTTAAAAACGGTTTTTTCTGTTTTTGTAAGCTCTCTTAAGCCGATTTTGAATGCTTCATAATTATCCGGATCGATCTCGTTTTTGCGGGAATAAGCCAGCCGCTCGATTTCCGTTTGCCGTTTGTCGATTTCGCTTGTCTGGTTTTCGGTTACGATTGCAAGTTCTTCGTTCTGACGTTTCAGGGTTTCCGTTTCGAGATCGCGAAGTCTGTCCTGTTCGGCAAGATAGACGAACAAGTCGTCGATTTCGATAATATCTGATTTTGTTCCGGCATGCTCCTGCATCCGTATTTTTTCAAGACTTTTTATCACCGGGGAAACGAATTTTTTTGAAAAAATCACGCACAGCACAACGGCGGAAAAAACGAGTAAAAAGCATACCAACACGATTCTTGTGACATTGACTGCCACGGTCTTGTCGAATTCGCTTTTCGGTTGCATAACTGCAAGGGTGTAGGACTTATTGCAGATCGTAACCTCGTTTTTAGCAGCAACGAAAGTGTTTTCGCCCAAGAACTCGGTGAGCGAGTCGTTCATTTCCTTTGGTACGAGCGTACCGCTCGGTTTCAGGGAATAGCCGCCGAGAACGCCTGCCCAGAATATGTTTTCACAGTCGATTTTGCCGTCTTCTGCCGACTTGGAAAAGGTGCAGGTCAGTTGCTCTAACCTTGTGGGCTGAGCAAAGAAGTCTTTGAAGTAATTATTTGAGATTTCAAACCCGCAAATGCCGTAATACGAGCCGTCGGCGCCGAACAGCGGCGTAATGAACGCCATTGCTTTTTCGCTTGTTCCGTTCAGCGTAAAAATATCGGTCAACACGGAATTTTTTTCTTTGACGATCGTTTCGTTAAAGAAGGTTTCCGTTTGCGGCACGAAATCGGTTCTGAATTCCAATCGCCATTTGCGGTGAGGCATGATGTTGTTTTTCCTTCCGAGCTCCGCGCTGCCCCGAAACAGCAGCAGCGTTTCATCTGTTTGGTCAAGGGTACTGCGTTGAAAATATAATCCTGTTTTGGATTTATCCGAGTTGGCTTTGCCGGTATTCACGGTTGCGTTAAGCATGATAAATGCGCCCGAAGCGTCCGCTTTAAGCAACTCTTCTTTCAGTTTGGGGAAAAGAGCTTCCTGCACGCCTTCCGTATACAATTGAGAATCGTTGAGCGCGCTTACATGAATTTCTTTTTCATCCAGATACGCGTCTATTATCGCCGAAGAATCGGCTGCGAGCATTTCGCTCATCATCGAAATACCGTCAAAGTATTTTTCGATTTGTCTGGTATAAAACTCGTTTTGAAAAGTCAGATTGTTTGAATATTTTTCCGTTGTTGTAGAAAACTGCCCGACGAAAAACAAGCCGACTGCGATAAACATCACGACAACGAGAACAAGCGTAAGCATATAGAACAAAAGCTTACGATGCATAGATGTTTTCTTCTTTTTGAAATCTATGAGTTTCATATTCCGGTTGCTTCGCTATTTTGTGTCAGGCGACGTTAGCGCGGCGTTCATTTTCGCGACGATTTGCTCTGTGGTTTCGCCCGCCGCGTATAGTGAAGAAAGATTTTTCTGAATTTTGCGGATTTCGTCGTACAGCGTGCGCACGTTGGAATAATAGCCGTCGAAGTTCGGTTCTTTCACAAAGGTGCAGGTTGCGACGGTTTTCGAGAAGGCGGTGTAAAGGTTTTTGTAGGCGTCCGACTGAAAGGAATCATCTCCGATTTTGGCGAAAGCCCCCGTTCTGACAGGCATATATCCGGTTGAAAGAACGAAGTCCACGTTGCGCTGTTCCTCGGTAAACCACTGCGCAAAGACGGTTGCAGCCTCGGCTTTCCGGTCGGTCGTTTTATAAGCGCAAAGCCCGACGCCCGATTGCGTGGCGACTTTTTGTTTGCCTGTCTGTTGGGGCATGGGCAAGACTTTCAGATTTATGGCTTCCGACGTATTGTCGGGGTAGGTGATTTCGTCGTTGTAATAAAGAACGGAAGCCGAAGAACCGATGCCTGCGCAAGTCTGTCCCGTCATAACCTGCGTGTTGGAATACAAATCGGATACGACAATATGTCCTTTGGCGATAGACGTGGCAAACATCTCGTATGCGTTTATCAGAGCGGGGTTGTTTGCGTCGTACCAGCCGTCTTTATAAGAAATATTCTCTCCGTCGGATATGGCGCACAGTTCTGCAATTCTGATCAGATAATCGATCGCGCAGAACGGTTTGCCGCCCGACCAATCGTAATACTTTTCGGCAACGGAGAAGAACCCTTTCCAGGTTTCGAGGTCAGATAGCGAAACATCTTTGGCGGCGGCGAATCTGTCGAAAACTCCGCCTGCGATGAAGAGCATATACGTCGATTTGGAAACGGGGAACACAACGAGATGATCGTCGACCATTCCGTCGTCTAAAAAATCGGGGACGAATTTGTCAAGTTCGGACGGGGAAAAATAATCGTTCCAATTCAGAAGATTGTCCGTGCCAAGGCCACGCGCGTCATTCGAATGACAAAAGAACAAATCGGGCATTTCCTTGGATCCCGCTTTGCCTGTCTGAGCGTCTTTCAGTTTTTCTCCGATCTGCGAGGCGTTTGACATCAGCGTAACGTTAATAATGATTCCTTTTTCTTTGCCGACGGTTGCATTGAATTGCTCGATAAAGTCGTTCATGGGCGAATTGACCTGCTCGCCGTAAACGTGCCACATCGTAAGGGTCGTCGGGTTTTGGGGATCCAGCAAGGTGTTGTTTTTCTTGCAGGAAAAAAAAGGAAAGGGGATTGCGAGCGCCATCGCGAAGACGGCAAACCATGAAACAATTTTTTTGGTTTTCCCTCTCATATCGATCCTCCGTTACCGGTTGTATGAGCGTTTGCCCACCGAATTTTTAAAAAAAATTTATTTTTTTTTGGTTTTCCCAACCTTTTTAAGGTTTGGGTGGGGGAATTTTCATTGCGTTTATGCTATACTGATGATGCTTCAAACGTTGCGGGCACAGAAACACCGCGTGCATTTACAGTATATCACACACGCGCGCGAAAGTCAAGTGCCATTTGCAACAACAAGCAAAATACAACCGGAGAAGGAGCATTCTATGACACCCTACAAGACAAGTAAACCAAAGATCGTAACGGTAGCTTTGCGACTTGCGATTTGCCTTGCGTTTATGCTTGGCATTGTATTTGCAAGCCCGACTTTTGCAGTATACGCGAAAGACGGAACGCAGATTGACACATTGGGCGTTGCGTTCGGAAAGGTAAACGTAGGCGACAGTCTTGCCGATGCATTCGAATTTGAAAACGAAGCGGAAGGAATGCTCAAAGTGCCGAGCGGCGCAAACTATACGGCAACGCTCCTCTTCATATCCAAAAAAGGTCAGGCAATAACGCTGTGGGAAAAAGACAAAGCGTCGTTTCCGTGGAGCAGAGTTGAAAATCAACTCGTGGAGAAGAACGTTGCGTATTGTATCCGCGTCCGTTTTTCGCCGAAAGAGAACTATAAGTTGTCCAAAGACGCAGCTCTGCTCAAAAGAAATATGCAGATATTGGGCGCGGAGTTTGGCAAAGGCAAGGATATCGAACTCTGGGACAGCGCAGGACGCAACGCCACTACAACGGCAATAGACATGGACTTTGTCATTTCAAAAGGTATGACATATATCGGTTATACGCAAACCGTATATCCTGAAATCGGCGTAGAAAAAACGGGCAAAATCGGCACGTTGTACACCGACACGGGAATATGGCTCAGAGGCGCGCCCGGTCCATACACCTATGCGGCAAAGAATGTGCCCGTAGGTGTGGAAATTCAAACGAGCAACGTTTTTGACGAATCGACCTGCTACTATCGGATAACCGCCGTGAACGCAATGGACGGCGGAACGATGTACATCACCGCAACGGCGGCGGACGGGCAGACCTGCGATATTCCCGTCGGGATTGCAGCCGTATCGGGCGGACACGAGCATACGTGGGTTGAAAAAATCGAGAAGATCGATTTGGACCATCACAGCTACACAAAATGCACCGACCCGGCCTGCCCCGGCGTTGCCCCTGCTTTTGACAAAGGCTCGGGATACGAAGGCCACGATTTTTATTCCGGTTGCAACGCGAAGTGCAAAACGTGCGGCGACCTGAATCGTCCGGACGCAAAACATACTTTCGCCGCTGCGCCGGACGATGCCGACGGGACTCGCCACGTGTTTCAGTGCGCTTGCGGAGAAGTTGAAAAGGACGGAAGCGGAAACATCATAAAGGAAAAACACAGCGGCGGTATTCAGACCTGTTTAAGCGGCGCAAAGTGCGAGGCGTGCGGAAAAGAGTATCTTGCCGCTACGGGGCATCAGTACGAGTTCAGATCGTTCGGCAACGGAGACGGAACATACACACATCTTGGCTTTTGCAAGTATTGCGGAGAAGAAAACACCAAACTGAGACACTCTCCCAAAGGCGGCGTGGCAACCTGTCAGAAGCGTGCAAAGTGTGATTATATGTATAACGGTGACGTTTGCGGTTGCGAATACGGTGATTTCAAGGCGCACAATTTCGTGGGCGGAATCTGCACCGAGTGTTCCTCGGACGAATATATCAGGGAAGTTGTAATCGACGTGCCCGAGTTTTATAAAGGAATGGCATACAGCCCGTTGTTTTATCCCAACGTCGTGAAAGGCAACGTCATTCCCAACGGGATTTATTATTACAAGGCGTCTTCGGATCTCGACGGCAACGACACATTGTGCAATGCTGCCGATTGCGGCGGGGTATATATTACCAACAACAGCGTCATGGTTTACTCATTCAAGCCGCACACAACCTGCAAATTCCCCGCAAGCGTCGACGACCTCAACGTCACCGTAACAAACGGCGAACTTTTGAGCAAACAGATCAGATCAGGCGACGGAAGTCTGGTTATTCTGGTATTATTGCGCGTTGAAAACACGGTGCAATCTTTGGACATTGAAGTTTCTCAACCGCTCGCCGGAAATCTTCCCGAAACGCTGAAAATCACCGAAAAGAACGGATGTGAGGTGACGGTAGACCAAACAAGCATCGGTCCGTTGATTGACGGGTTGTTTTACCTGGGCGTTCCGTGCGAAGTCAGTTTTACGGTTCAGGCACCCGAGGGGAAGATTTTTCCGGCTTTGAAAGCAGGGAATATCGACAGATGGCTTTGCGATTTCAATATTACGGGCTGCACTTTGATGAGATATGAACAAAGCGCGGATATGACGAAAGTAACGTTCACCGTTCAAACGCGGAGAGCAACCGATTGTATACACGAAAACGTGACGATAAAAGAGATGGGAAAACTTGCAACCTGTACCGAAGCGGGCGTGCAGGATAAATATGCCTGCGTTGGTTGCGGAAAAGAATTTTTCGACGCCGCCTGCACGAAGCCGTGGAACGACTCGGCTGCAAGCATACCCGCGACGGGGCACAGCTTCAGTTCGGTTTATACCGCAGGAAAGGATACGCACTTCTATGCGTGCAAGACCTGCGGCGCGAAATCGGGCGAAGCCCCGCACGATTTCAGTACGCTTGTCGGGCAAACGGATTCCACCTGTATGCAAAACGGCGTAAAGGCGCACTATGAATGTCCGGCTTGTAAAAAACTTGTGGATGAAAACAAGCAGGAAACCACACTGGAAGATCTGAAACTGCCCGTTAATCCCGAAGGACACAGCTTTGGGAAGTGGATCGATGAAATCCCTGCTACAACGGAAGTGTTCGGAACGAAAGGACACAAGGATTGTGCAACTTGCGGCAGACACTTTGACAAGGACGGAAAGGAAATCACCGACCTCAGAATTGCCAAAATCGGCACGTATCATGTGGTAGTAAACGGCGAAAGCAAATTCTATACGCACGGTGAAAGCGTAACCGTAACGGCAGAGGAGAAAGAAGGCAAGGTATTCAAAGGCTGGCAGGACGAAAGCGGAAAAATCGTAAGCACCGAAAAGGAATATACCTTTGAGGTGACGGACGAAAGGGTTCTTACCGCCGTGTATGGGGACAACACACCGGGCGGCGGCACGGCAGACGGCGAAAAAACGGCTGACAGCGAAAATCCCCCCGTTCCCGACAAAAAAGACGGACTTTCGGGCGGGGCGATTGCGGGTATCGCGGTCGGTTCGGCAGCGGTCGCAGGACTTGGCGGATTTTCGGTCTTCTGGTTTGCAATCAGGAAAAAATCGTTTGCCGATCTCATCGGCGCAATCAAAAAAATTCCCAAAAACCGGCAATCGTAAAAACGCCGGTAAGCAGATTTTCGGTACACAACGGCAGGGGGGGAAAAGAATCCTTTTGCAACGCGGAAAAGCTCAAATACCCGGGCACAATTTTCAGAATCGCAATTTCCAACCGCAGTCTGAAAGAACAAAAAGAAAGGGAGAAAACCATGAAGAAACTACTTTGCGTCCTATCCGGGATATTGTTCGCATTATGCCTGTGCATTTTTGCAGGCTGCAGCGGTTGCAACAGCTGCGACGCCAAAACGGATGAACTGAAAAGCAGCATGGGAGTTACGCTTACCGGCGGAAATTTCGGGAAAAAGGCAAAGCTTATAACCGAAAAAGTGGAAATGACAGAAGAAACCGCAAAAAGTACGATTGACAAACTGCCCGTAGAGTTTAAGTTGCTCGCCGACGAAAAAATGTCGGTCATCGACATTTCGGTAGAATCCGACGGCGTAAAGGTTCAACCCGACGGAAAAGTCAAAGTATCCGTACCCGCACCCATAGAAGGCGTTGAAGAATATATTGTTTTCCACATCAAGAACGAAAACAATGTCGAACGACTCGACTGCGAGTTCAAAGACGGGAACGTTATTTTTGAAACGGACTCTTTCTCTTTTTTCGCTTTTCTTGACAACTCTAATAGTTCGGAACTCGTGATAAAGAATCCCGGTCCGTGCGAGGGAACGGTTGTCGTATCGTCTGAAATCGAATTTTATTATGGGGTAGAGTATAGGATAATTGACCATGTAATTGACAAAATCTATTCCGGCGAAGAAAAGACAATCTATTCCAAAGCGAACAAAAAATTGCATCTTTCCGTTGAATGCGGATATGATTTTGTTCCTGGCGGCTGGTTTATGGAGAAAGACGGCGCAATCGAAAGCACTCCGTTTTCAACGGAAAGCCGCTTTGATTACGAACCCGTTGCCGGCATAACGACGATCGTTTGCAAATTCGCGGCTGATCTTACCGATATGGAAAGCATATGGGCGTTCCCCGGCGATTCGAATATGCCTAAGGGCTATGCGGACGGAAGAGCCGCCACGTCGGTATACATCAAACCCGGCAATCAGACAGGAATCGACTTAAGCAAACTGATCATCAAGGGCAAAAAGGAAAAAGGCTTCAGACAAGTGTACACGCTTCTTGCACCCGAACAATACGTCGTTTCGGGGCTTGACGAAATCGATTATTCCAAAGAGGGCGAGTATCGCGTGGAATATAAGGTCAGAGTCAGCGACGAAAAAGAACTCACCCTTGTTATAACCGTTTATGTTTCCGAGAAGAACAGCGACATTACGGTGAAAGCCGGAAAAGGCGGCAACTTCTATATAGAAGAAAAATATGACGCCTACACCGAAAAACAGCTGATCTTCACCGATAAAGATCAGAAGTACAGCCTTACCGCCGTACCCGATCGCGATTTCGAATTCGACGGTTGGTACACATGGTACGCCGGCGGCGTTCTCGGCGATCTTATCTCCAAAAATGCGACTTACGAAATCGGCATGAGCGACTTTGATCTGAACATCATCGCGATGTTCAAAATCAAACCCGAAAAATCCAATCTCAAAACCGACGTTTATCAGTTGATACACTGGGTGGGCGAGTCGGGACTGCCTCGGGTATACAGAGAGGGCGAGATGCCGCTTGAAGCGCAAAACGTATTGTATTACAAACCCGGCACGCCCGAAACCGACTTCCTGAAGCTGGACGAAAGAGGTCTTCGCCGTAAAGACAACCCGACCGACGGCAACGTGTACGAACACGTACGATTGTTCTTCGGCGATTATTCGATCGATTACGGCGGACTGGATTTCAATAAGGAAGGCGTCTACTACATGAAATACACGGTACATTTCAGCAGGATCAACAAAGCGATGAAAGATGAAGTGTACAACGCTTTCTACGTGTACGTTTCCGAACAGTTCGCGCATCTTACCGTCGAATTCGCAGGCAAAGGCTCTGTCACGGAGAAAAGCAATGCGTTTTCCGAAATGAAAACGAGTAACGATCCCCTTGTTTTAAATTATTTCGCGCTCGGCGGCAGAAGAGAGTTACTGGCAAAGCCCGCCGAAGGATACAGGTTCGTCGGCTGGTATCTGGTAGACGAAGAGGGCAACCTTTCCGAAGAACCCGTTTCGACCGAAGCCGAATACGTATTCCGGCAGAACGGCGCAGACGTGCATATCAAAGCCCTGTTCGTGGAGGCGGTCGAGACGCTTGACGTAACCTGCGAAGGGTTTGAATCCGGATTCTTCCATTACAACCTGTCGACCAAAAAGCAAGCCGACCTTAGGGGGCTTACCGTAACGACGAACAACGGCAACGTTCTTGACGCGTCCGAATACACGGTCGACGCAAGCAAAGTCGACTACACAAAGACGGGCGATCATGAAATTGTAATTACTTACAAGTATGACAAGACCGTCCGTGCCACGCTCAAGGTAAACGTCCCCAAAGCCGAAACGTATTCGTATCTGCTGGATCGGGATGGCACGCAAGGCGTGATACAGAAAGACGGTCAGGTCGTGGTAAGAGATCCCGACGGATACCGGGAAGAAGTCGACCTCGGCGGAACGCTCACGCTGACGGCTGTACCCAACGAAGGGTACAAGTTTGCCGGCTGGTATATAACCAACTCTTTCGAAGAAGAACAACGCTTCTATTCGTCGAACGCGACCGAAACCTTTACGATAACCGATAACACCTATCTTTTCGCGAAGTTTGCCGAAAAGGAACGCGTTACCTTAACCGTTATCGCGGGCGAACACGGAAACCTTTACGACAATAATTCGGAGGGGTATTCTCCCGCCGAAAAGCAACTGCAATTTGTGGTTACCGAGGGGTCAAAGGTCAGAGTTTCGGCAAGCGGAGAAACCGTTTACTTTAAATTCGTCGGCTGGTACGACGGCGAAGGCGAAACCGCCGCGCTTATTTCCGACAAAGACGTTTACGAGTTCACCGTAACCGAAGACGCTACCGTTTATGCAAGATTCGACTATTCGTTCTCCGTCAATGCGATAATCGAGAGTCCTGACGCGGGCGTATTCACAAGCGCGGGCGTTTCCGACGAAGGACACCTGTATATCGACGACCTGCCCGATAAGGCAAGCGTTACCGTCGAAGTGAAACCCAACGCGGGCTACCGCTTTATAGGCTGGTTTTACTCTTCCGACAGCGAAGGCTACAATGCGGACTCGTTGCTCTCGACCGACCTGAAATACACCTTTACCGTAAGCGAAGAAACCGGCAATGTGAATCTGACCGCTTTGTTCAGAGGCATCGTTACCGGGATTAAGCTCCATGACCTGAACGATTTCGGCTTTGAAACCGACGGAAACGGCAACCCGAAAGAAGAATACGTATTCAATCTGAACAGCGAAATCTGGGTTGATTTTGAACACGTCAATGTACTCGGAAAAGTCGGTGACAAATACGAGAGACTTTGCCGCGGTCTGGAATACCGTGTGGAAAGCACGATCGGCGTCAGCGCAAACAATATGCTCGATACGAGCAAGGTCGGCTCTTACACCGTTACTTACACCTATCTTGCCAACCCCGCGTTCAAGGTGGTAATCACGATCAGAATCGTGGAACAGGTCAGCTTCCTTGCGCAGTGTTACGAGTATAACTGGGGTTATATCACCGAAAACGGTCAAAAGGTCGAATTCGGCAACGGCAGAATGGTTGAAAAGGGAGCGCGGGTGACTCTTACCGCCGTCGCAAACGAAGGGTATCACTTCCTCGGCTGGTATTTCTATAACGAGCAGCAAGCCGAAACGCTGATATCCGAGAACGCGACTTATACCTTTACGGTAAACCGCGATCTGTACGTTTTCGCAAAATTTGCAGAGAAAGAAATGCATCTTTTCAACGCTTACGTAGCGCCTTATAACGGAGGGCGCATTACCGAAAACGGGCAAAAGGTCGAGTTCGGCAACGGCAGAGCGGTTGAAGCGGGCGCGCAGATAACGCTCCGCGCCGAGGCGAACGAAGGATTTACTTTCGTCGGCTGGTATCAATCCGTTAACGATCAGAGCGAAGAACTCATATCGGCGGACGCAACCTGTACCTTTACCGTTCACGAAAGAATGTATGTGTACGCAAAGTTTGTAGAAAACCCGGGCAACTGAGCGTTCGCGGGCAGCAAATCAACCGCCCGCGAACGGCGAAAAAACTGTTTTTCCATAACACAATGAGAATGGAAGCCGGTTGTTTTACCCGCTTCAGAACCGAAACAAACCGATAACACGAAAGGGGTATTTATGAAAAGCTGGATTTTATCACACAAGGTATTGGCAATCGTCCTCGCGTGCGTCCTGGGGGCGGGCGTGACATGCGCCATCGTACTGCCGATCGCACTTACGCCGAAACATGAGTTTTCCACCGAATGGTCAACGGACGAAGCCTGTCACTGGCACGCGTGCACCGCGAAGAAACACACCGACACAACGGAGAAACTCCCGCACGAGTTCAACGATGGGGTAGTTACAACCGAACCCACCGAGGAAACGGAAGGCGTCAGAACCTTTACGTGCAAAACCTGCGGATACAGCTATACCAAAAAGATCGAAGTCCTTCCGCACACCCACAAATATGATATGAACGCATGGGTGAACACCGAAGAAAGCGGACACTATCGCCCGACAACCTGCGGACACGCGGACAAAACCAAAGATTTCGCCGCGCATACCTTTGACGAAGGCGTGGTTACCAAACCGGAAGGCTACGGCGTAGTCGGCGAAAAGACTTTCACCTGCACGAAATGCGGTTACGAAAAGAAAGTGACCATCGACGCACTTGGTGCAAAAGACAATGAAATCAAGCTTGCAGACGGAAAAACGCTCGGTAAGACTTATGACAGACAGATGATTGCGATTACGAAAGCCGATTTCGCAATTGAAGGCAATCGCGAACCTGCACTTATGTTCAAGGTAAAAGGCGCGGATGACAATACGTATACCGCAACCGCTCCGACGAATGTCGGCGAATATACCGTGAAAGTCAGCGCAGAAGCCACGGCAGAGTGGAAAGCCGCGTCAAAAACTTTCGACTTTGCAATCGCAAAGAAAGAGCTTACCGGGGCGGCAACCAAAGAGTATGACGGCAACGCAACCATGCCCGCAACCCTTACGGGTGTTCTTGACGGCGAAACGGTTACCGCAACAATCACGATGACAAGCAAAAACGTCGGCGCGGCAGTCCAAAGCTTTGAACTCACCGGGAAAGACGCGGGCAATTACAGTCTTGCAAGAGCAGACATCACTGCGGCAATCATCAAAGCGGACATCAACTTTGAAATCAGCAATGCGAGCGCATTTACCGAGTTCTTTGTCGGCGCAACGAATATCCCCGATCCCACAACCGGTTACGTTGAAATCGGTGATGGTTACGGCGCAAAGACGATCGTCTGGGAAAAACAACTTGAAGGAGGCGTTTGGAGTCGTACCCTTACAAAAGAGGAAGTAAGGAACGAGAAAACGGGTACATACCGCGTGCGTATTCAATACGATGACGGTGTAAACTACAATTTCGGAGCCACCGAGTACGTATCCTTCACCGTAAAGGCGAAACCAAGAACGCTTACCGTTAAGAGCTTTACGGGTAAAACGTACGACGGCAAACCTGTTGCGAACTTCACATTTAATAACCTTCTTATCAAATTTGGCGCACCTACACATGACGGCGTAGAGAATTTCACGTCGGCTTTGGACTCCGGCGAAAAATATGTAGAGTTCCGTAGAAAAGGCGAAGTATTGTGGACAAAAGTTACAGACAAATATATTCCCAAGAACGCTGCCGAATATGAATACCGCATCGGCGTCACGGCAACGGACGAATGGGCGGCTGTGGTTTCCGAAATCAAAACTTTCAAAATTTCACAAGTTGAAATCAAATTGGAAAAGGGCTATGTCACAACCAGTGCCATTTTGCAAAACGGAGATCTGTTGTATCTTGCTACGTACACACCTGTCGCAGGGGAGACGATTACATTAAGGCTTGTAAACGGAAAAGCCGGATTGGAACTCAGCGATACGAACCCCAACTATGTGAAACTCGACCAAAAGAAACAAGTATCGGTACAAAGTAATCTTGATTGTTTCAGACTTACTTCGACGTCGAACGCTAATTTAAGCAACTACAAGATTGTCAAGAGCGCAGGTCAGACAAAAGTGGAAATCACTGTTGCTCCGTCGGAAAAGGGGATTTCAAAGCAGATAACGGGAAAATCCGAATCAATTGATGCCGCGAATAACAAAAAATTGTCAATGTGGACCACTGTCAGAGCAGGGTCTTTCCAAGTAGGACAAACGGTTATCGTTTCCGACAGCACAGGAACAAAACTGTTTGAAGCCAAAATCGTCAGAGTCGGAGTCGTTGATCCGAACGGAGACGGCACTTATAACATAACCTCTCAAAGCGGTTGCGTAATTCCTTCCGACGGAAAGATTCGTATTGAGATTGACGTAACAGGCATTACATATGACGTAAACAAGGTTGTTGGCGGTAGCATCAGGGTAAAATAACGGAACCGTTATGATCTGATCAACAAAATCGGATAAGCGGGTGTAAAAATCCGCTTATCCGCGATGCACAGGTCCGTAAAAACACACAATGGAAAGAAGCCCTCCTATGGCAGAGCAGATCGATGTCTGCAACTGCCACAGGAGGGATTTTGATGTCAAGCGCGTACCGACATATCGGGGAACACGAAAAAGAAATACCGGAAAGCAAGGAAAAAGAATTTACGCCAAAACAAACAGGAGAGAAACCCGGATTCGGCAAGAAACTTCGTTTTTATGTGGCTTCGTCCGGGAAGAGCGTTTCGCACAGGCGTTTCTTTTCCTGCTCGCCGAGGTCGGAAAGCAGAATCCGTCCCTGCAGACAGTCGATGTTCTCTGCGGTCTGCACCTTTTCGGCAACTTTCCTGCGGACAGAGAAGGTTGCCTGCGTTTTTTGCAGTTTTGCGATGACCTCGCGTTTCTTCTCGGTCAGAATATCCACGGCAGGTGCGGTGACGCGGACGGTATAGGTCGCGGCAGGGTCATATTCGGTCAGCGTGACCGAGGCTTCTGCGTAGGTATCTGCTTCGAAGGCGGTGTTCTGTCCGTTTCGCTCGACCGCGACGGTCACATCGCCCGTTTGCGGGGCAAGCAGTTCATCGGCGGGGTGGCGGGAGACGATATTCGGGAAGCGGATGGTCAGCCGGCGGTCGGGAGGGAGGACGCTTCGGTCACCCTCGGTGCGGATTGTCACGGTCTGCGTGCCCGTCTGCGCGTCGTAGGATGTCCCGATGACCGTCAGGCACTCGGCACCGTCCTCGCAATCCTCATACAGGCGGAATCCGCCGTTCCCGTTCCAAACGGTCGCTTCCAACGCGTGCGGGTTGCCGCAGGCGTTTCCCGGATCGCCCGAGCAGACCATGATCGCCCCCGCTTCGGCGAAAACGGGGATGCTGTCGGTCGGGCGGATTGCGACAAATTCTTTTCCGCCTTTGCCGACGCGGTAGACGTCCCCCGTGAAGAAGTCTGTCCAGATTCCCTCCGGCAACCAGACGGGCGTTTCGCTCAATCCGTTTCTGCGGCTGTGCTCGGTGACCGGTGCGACCAGAAACTGCTGACCGAAGCGGTATTCGTTCGGGTAACGGTAGCTTTCCCCGCATTCGGGGTATTGGTAGTAGAGCGGCTCGCAGAGCGCAAGCCCCTCGGTTGCGGTGCGGTGATTGCAGGAATAGAGATAGGGAATCATGCGGTGGCGCAGGCGCAGGGCGTCGGCGGCAAGCTGACCGATTCCGTTTTCGTATGCCCATGGCTCTTTGGTGAGCATGGGGGAGTCGGTGCAATGCATCCGGTTGATGGGATTGAACACGCCGAACTGCAGGAAGCGCAGGTAAAGCTCGTCATCTTTTTCCCCGAGGTGATGCCCGCCGATATCGTGACTCCACCAACTGTAGCCGCAGTTTGCGGCGGTTGCGGTGAAATAGGGCATCAGGCGCAGGGTTGCCCACGAAATGGTGGTGTCACCCGAGAAACCGATGGGGTAGCGGTGCGAGCCGATGCCCGCATAGCGGGACATAATCAGCGGGTGGCGGTGGCGCGCGGCATGGTCAAGGTAATGGTAATGGTTGAGCGCCCAGAGAGGATCCAGTCCGTCCTTGGCGGAGGCAGTGCCCTGTTGCCAGTCGATCCACCAGAAGTCCACGCCGTCCTGCTCGAGGGGATGATGCAGGATGCGGAAGTAAGCCTCCAGAAAACGCTTGGAGGACACGTCAAAGGGAATGACCGCTTCGGTCTTGGGGTCTGTGCCCATCGCTTCCGCCATGGCGGGGTAAGCATCCTCGTAATAGCGGACGCCCGAGGCGGGGTGCAGGTTCAGCGTGACGCGTAAGCCGCGCCGATGCAGTGCCTGCAGAAAGGCGTGCGGGTCAGGGAAAAGGTTGCGATTCCACGAATAGCCTGTCCAACCGATTCTGCGGTTCTCGGGCGTTTCCAGACAGCCCCGGTCGGCGGTGTTTTTGCCGCTCGCGGTAATGCCTTTCTCCTCGTCGAGGTGCGAGGAATAGTGCCAGTCGGTGTCAAGCGTTGCAACCGTGAGCGGGATGTCCGCTGCGGCAAAGCGATCCATCAGATGCAGGTACTCCCGGTCGGTGTAGGCGTGGTAGCGACTCCACCAGTTTCCGAAGGCGAAGCGGGGGAGCATCGGCGGCAGTCCCGTCAGGCGGTAAAGCGCGAGAACCGCCGCGCGGTAGTCGTGCCCGTAGGCAAAGACATAGCGGTCGCTCCGGTCGGGGGAGGCAATGTCGGGACAGCCGTCCGCGTCAAGCGTGAGCGACGCGGTATCGTCCAGAACCGCAACGCCGTCGCGGGAGCAGACTCCGGGCGAGAGCGTGAGACGGTGCTCGTCGCGGATGTTGTATTCCCCGTCAAAACAGTCGAGCGTGCGGGTAGTGCCGAGCAGATTGCCGCTGTTGTCAAGCGGATGGCGAACCCCGCCCGACAGGACAAAGCACTGCGCGGAATCTTCGGACAGCGTGAGCGCGGCGGCGTCGGTTGCAACGGTCAGCGTGGCGTCCGCTTCCCCGGTGCGGAAGGGGACGGGCGGGAAGTTGCGGTACAGAACGCTCTGGGTGGCGCGGTCGTTGAAGGTGCGCGTGGAATCCTCTTCAATGCGGAAGAGGCGGTCGGACAGAACCGTCACACGAAAATCCCGCCAAAGAACGGTTTGCGTGGCGGGACTTTTCGGTGCGGTAAGAATCGGGGATTGCCTCATGGGAGACTCCTTTCTGATTGCGGGGCTGTGATCTGCTATACAATTATTATACAGAAAAAGGCATTCCGTGTCGATATACGATTTTTATAGCGGGATATACGATTTTTATTTCTTTTCAAGGCGGTCGCAGTAGGCGACGTATTCGCCCGGGGTCATTCCGCTGACCTCTTTGAATTTCCGGAAGAAGTAGGCGTAATAATTGAACCCCGAAAGCTGAGCGACCTCGGAGAGGTTGCGGTTGCCGCTACGGATGAGCGCATGGGCGTTTTCGATCTTGTAGCGGTTGAGAAAATCGGTAAAGGGAACTCCGAAATGCTTGCGGAAAAGCGTGGTGAAGTAGGCTTTGTTGTAGGAAAATGTGCGGGAGATGGCTTCCAGCGAGACGGCGCGCGGGTCGTTGCTCTGAATATAAAGGATACAGCGCCGCACGAAATCCGCCGAGCGCGTCCCTCCGCCGGACGGGGAGACGACCGGGTCTCCGAGCGCGGCGATGATCCGACAGACCGAGGCGATCTGATAGAGTTCGGCGTTCCGGGTCTGCCGGGTTGCGAGAATGGCATCCAGCTCCTCCCGGATGATCCGCCCCGCCGGGTCGGTTGCGGGCAGGGTGTGGGGATAAGCGACGCTACCCGAGAGAAGCGGGTCGAAAATCTCGCTCAGGCGGGAAACGGGGAGCTTTTTGAGGAGACTGCAGTCGAGATTGAAGGCATAGTAACGCACGACGTCGCACTCGGGCGAGGTGACCCCGCTGTGCGGCTCGAATGGGTTGACGATCAGAAAATCCCCGGGATTGCAGGTATACGGCGTGCCGTCAACCCGGAAGATGACAGTGCCCTCGATAAAATACAGCAGTTCGATTTTCTCGTGCAGATGGTGGTGACAGCAGGTGCGCGGGTCGCGCTGGTGCGGCTGCCACGGCGGCAGGATGTTGTTCTTGTAGTCAAAGAGCATACAGGAAATACGCAGCAGTTTGTCCTCTTTCTGCTTGGCTTTTTCGTAGAGCGGTTCCATCATGCACATCCTCCCGTAACGGTTGTTTCTGCGTTGATTATAGCAGACCGGGGCGCATTTTGCAAGGGCTTGACCGAAAGGAAAAAACGATTTGGTAATTTTGCACGATTTAACCCTGCCGGTTTTGTGTAATATTTTTTTGTGGAGGAAAAGCAGGCTTTTGAAGGCGGAAAATATAAAAATAGTATATCCGAATGCTAAAAACTGTCGATTGCATAATCGTTCCGAATTTGCTATAATGAGGCTGTAATACTTAAACGGGAGGTTGCTTATGAAAAAAATTGCATTGCTTCTTTGTCTGATTCTGGTTGCCGCAATCCTGTTCGGGTGTGGCAGCAAGACCGCACCGCCGAATCCGGGAAAAACCGACGGACCGACAACCGACGCCGGGACAACCGAAAATCCGTATGACGAAAACGGGTACATCCGGGATTCGATTCCCGCAGGGCTGAACTACGGAAACGAGACCGTGCGCGTAATGGGGTGGAGCAACAGCGAAGCTTCCTACGATTTCAACACGGACTACGCGAAGGGGGACGAGATTGCCGAGCAGACCTTTTCGCGCAACGAGCTGGTTCAGGAGCGCCTGAAGGTGGTTCTGGAGTTCAACCTGAACTACAACGGCGGAAACGCGGACAGAACCGAGTATGTTACCAATGTGGAGAACGCACTGCGGTCGGGAACGACCGTGGATCTGATCGCCTGCTACAGCCAGTGCGCGGCGAACTTCTCGGCGGACGGCTTCCTGCGCGACCTGAACGAATACGGGAACATTCTCGATTTCTCCAAGCCTTGGTGGTCGGCGTCGCTTCTGAAGGGCGCGACCATCAACGATAAGCTTTATTTTGCCTCGGGTTCCATCTCTGCGGCGGGCATTCTGCAGACCTTTGTCATGAGCGTCAATATGGCGAAGATCGACGCGGACGACACGCTGACCGACCCGCGCGAACTGGCGCAGGAGGGGCTGTGGACCATGGAGGAGTTCTATAAGATCTCTCGGAACGCCTATCTGGACACGAACAGCGAGGTCTCGGGCAAAGATCCGGGCGATACCTTCGGTTACATCGGAATGGATTCCGTTGTGGGCGACGCGTTTCTGGCGTCGAACGGTCTGAAGTATCTCTCTACCGATGACGAAGGCAAGCTGATTATCGCGCCCGAATTCCGCGGAAGTGCGATCTACGATCTTTCGCGCGACCTGATCGCCTGCTTCAAGAGCGACGATTACTACTATCCGACCTCCTACAGCTTTGATATCTTCACCGAAGGGCGTGCGGTTCTGGCGGGGACGAGTTTTCTGGTTCTGATGAAGAACCGCGAGAAGATGAACGACCGCTACGGCTATCTTCCGTTCCCGAAGGCGGACACCGAACAGAAGGAGTACTACTCCACCTCGGGCTTCCCGTACACCATGTGGTCGATGACGACCTACTGCGAGAATACCGAGCGCGCGGCGTATGTCATGGAGGCGCTTGCCTCGGGCGGCTACCGCACGGTTCAGCCGAAGGTTTACGATCTTCTGAAGTATCGCGGACAGGACGACCCGATCAACGCAAAGATGTTCGACCTGATCGTCTCTTCCAAGACCTATGACATGGGGCGGATTTTTGCCAACGAATTCGACTGGGAGGATTCTCCCGTCGCGCTCTTCCGCAAGCGGCTTTACAACAACACGTCCGACGACTGGTACTCGGCGCTGAACGGAAAAGCTGAGAATATGCAGAGAGTGATTGACAACATCAACTCGCGCTTCGGTTATTAACGGCAGGGCTGTTTATCGTCTATGATGAAAAGAACATTTCTGTTTTTGCTGGTTTTTGCGTTTCTTCTGGTCGGATGTAACCCGGGCGGATCGGGTACGCCGACCGGAACGAAGCCGCGCGGGACGGAAGCTTTGACCAAAGCCCCGGGCAACACGGAAACCGCCCCGGCGTCTGCGGACGATTCCGCCGACCGGCTGGAACTGACCGCCGACGGCAAGGCGCTCTATGCCTTCGTTTATCAGCAAACCAATCTGCCCGACGGCGTTTCCTCTGCGGACTACGCAAAGATTGCGCGCACGCTCGCGGCGGATTGGGAAGAGAAGAGCGGCGTGGAATTTCAGGTCTGGAGCGACCGCAGAATTCCCGACGACATCGGCGGGGTCATTGCGGTCGGAAACGTCGCGGGCTATGCGGGGGATTCGTTCCGCGGGCTTCGCTACAACGATTTCAGGGTAACGGGCGACGCGGGCTGTATCACGCTTGCCGCCTATACCTATTCCGCGCTGTGGATTGCCTCCGGGCAGATGACCGACGCGCTCGTGATGCGGGACGGAAACCTCTGCCTGAAGCGGAGCGCGCTGAAGCTGTCGCATGATGCAAGCTACCAGATCGGTTCGCTGACCGTTGGCGGCGCGCCTGTCTCGGACTATCAGGTAGACTGCACCGAGACCGAAGCGAACCTTGCCGCACAGCTGATTGAAACCGTGCGGAGCACCTCGGGAGAGATGTTGATGCGGGCGAAACCCGACGGCACTGCCGACGGGGCGCAGAACCGCATTGTCATCCGCAAGACCGAGGGACTGAACGGTTACCGGATTGCGCGGAGCGGGACGGAATACCGTCTGGAATACGGCGACGGGCTGTCCGAAACGCTTCTGCGGCTCTATCTCGAAAATCGGTTTGCCAACGTCACGGGCGGCGAAAAACTGGAGATGGACGGTCTTGTCACGGTCTCCGAGAGGAGCGGCGACCGGATTATCATCACGCTGAACGTGTTGAATGTCTGGCAGAACAACGCAACGCCCGGAACGCGCGACGATACTGTGGCGGCGATGCTGCTTTCCTACCTGCCGGACTTCATCTGCCTGCAGGAATTCGACGTCAGCTACCGCAAAGCGCCCCGCGGGCTTCTGGATCAGACGAAGGCGCTTTACGCCGAGGTTACGGTGGACGGCGTAGAGCAGAACAACATCTGGAATCCGATTCTCTATCGCAAGGACCGTTACACGGTGGCGGAATCGGGATGGCTGGATCTGGTGGAAGCCGCAGGCGCGGTGGAATCTACCACCTACCCGGGCGCGGCGGACGGCGTTTCCCGCTTCCGCAAGCTGATCTGGGCGGTTCTGCGCGACCGCTCGGACGGAAGCCTGTATCTGGTCGGCAATTTCCATGCCAGTCTGCCGCTCGGAACGCATCCTGCGGAGGCAACGGTGGTCTCGGATACCATGCGGGGCGTTGCCGCGCGCTACGAGGGCTGTGTGACCCTGCTCTGCGGGGATTATAACTCCCGCCGCACGCAATCGGAAGGCGTTCTGGAGCAACTGCGCGCAAAGGGGTTTGCGGACACCTACGATACCGCGAAAGTCCGCAACGATTCGGGAACTTGGCACGAGCTCGGAAAAGCGCCGGGCGGGCGCTATGAGAGCGATGCCATTGACCATATTCTCACGCTCGGAGGAATCCGTCCGCAGGTGTATCTGGTTCTGACCGACGGGAACCTTCTGAGCGCGAGCGACCATTGCCCGACCGTACTTGCATTTACCAAAACCTGATGAACCCGAAAAATAAGAAAGGAGAGGTAGTTATGAAAAAGCTGTACACAACCCCCATGATGGCATCCGTCGAGCTGTCCGCGCAGGATATTCTGACCGGATCGCTGACGCTTTCGCAGGGCGACGCGCTTGACTGCGAGGCGGCATGGAAACTCGGATGACCGAATCCCTTTGCGTATCCTGGAATCTGCTCAACGCGTGGATGCCGGGAACGGCGGTCTATCGGACCGCTGCGGAACGTGCACTCCGCGCCGCCGCGTGGCTCGCGGATCGCGCGCCCGATCTCATCTGCCTGCAGGAGTTCGACTACTACTATCGGCATGACACCGCGTTTCTGCCCGCGCTCGGGAAAGCGTATACCGAGGCAAAGGGGAGCGGCGAGCTGCCGGGCGGGAGTTGGAATCCGATTCTGTACCGCCCCGACCGATGGCGGGAGGAAGCGGCGGGAAGGTGGGACTTCACGGCAAACGGTTTTTCGGTGGTGGACACCAAAAACGACTGCCGCGAAACCTATCCCGCCCATGCCTGCAACGAATCCCCGCGCTACGCATACCCCGAGGAAGCCCCGGAGGCGGCAAAGCCCGGTTCGCGGTTTCGCAGTCTCTCATGGGTTCTGCTGAACGGAAGTCCCTGCGGCTATGGCGGCAGACTGTTGGTTGCGAACACGCATCTCAGCCTGCGCACGTGGTGTCAGCCCGAAGAGGCGGAGTTCATCCATGCAAAGCTGACAGCCCTGTCAGAAACGTATGCCTGCCCGGTTCTGCTCTGCGGAGATTTCAATTCCGGCATTGCGGCAGGCGGCGCGAAACGGCTGACGGAACTGGGGTTTCGCGATACGCACGACCTTGCGGCGGAGCGCGACAACCGCGCATCCTGTCACCCGTCCTCGGGAAAAGGGGAGAAGCAGGAGAGAGACGAAATGCCCGCGCTCCATTACCCCTATGCAATTGACCATGCGTTCCTTTTCGATCCCACCGCCCGCGTTCGGGCGGAAGAATACCGCATTGTTGCCGAGGAGCGGTTGCTGTCGGTCAGCGACCACTGCCCAACGGTTCTGCGGTTCAAAATCAACTCTTAAACGGAGGAATCAGAAGATGAAACGAATTCTACCCATTTTGTTGATCCTTGCAATGCTCCTGTCGTTTGCCGTTACGGCGCACGCAGAGGAAGCACCGACCGATACCGTGACCCTGACAGCGCCGACGCTTTGTTCGGTGCAAACGGCGGTCAACGCAACCGATGAAACCCTGCACGACGTGCGTTTCCTTGCCACTGTTTCCGACCTGCGCGGCACGGCGCTCGGTATGGAAATCCGCGCGAACTTTGTATCGGACGGCGAGCAGAAGAGCGTTCTTTACAACGCGGCAGACGGGTTGGAGGGCTCGACGGTCTATTCGTCTGTAAAGGAGACGGTGAACGGCGTGACCAAGAGCGTGACTGCGGCGGAACTTGCGGGCGACGCGAATGCCAAGGGTATTTTTGCGGCGATTATCAAGGGCGTTCCGTCCAACCTGACGGTCACCTTCTCGGTTACCGTCTACGTCAAGGACGGAGAGACGGTTGTCTCCTCGCCTGTGACAATGGCGGTTGACCGGAACGGCGTGTTTGCCGAAGTGGCTTTGAGTCAGAATTTTGACAGCGCGGCAACGCCGGATGAAGCGGGAATTACAAAAACGATTGCCGCGACATCGAAATGCGGCGGTTGGGATGTCAAAGTGGTTGACGGCAAGTTGTCAGTTCCGAAGCACGGTTGGCATGAGAATGCGGATTACTATCTCACTCTGGCGGATGCCAATACGTTGAAGGCGGCGAAAACCTATCTTCTGGAAATGGATCTGACCATCAACGAATTGGCGGTATTTTGCCTGCTTCTCAACGGGGATAATGCGCTTTCCGCAACCGATCGTGACAACAATCAGGCCGGCGCTCTGGCAATTGCTTTGCGGCAGAACCTCGGAAACGGTTGGGGAAGCGGTGCGATTACCAAGCCGGTTGTGACGAACTATATTGACTTTGAGCCGAAGCAGACCGAGAAATCCATCCGCAAAGAGTTCCTGAATGTGGATGCAGCAAAGGCAACCTTCCGTCTTTCTATCCTTGTAGAGAGCACCGAAGAAGGATGCCGGACGACTGTCTTTGCCAACGGAGTATATTGTTCCTCTTATACCTTTGATAAGGCCTTCAATGTGACCGGGAACAGCGCAATCGTTCTTTGGGCGCAGAACACCGCAATGACCATCGACAACCTGAGACTTCTCACCATCAAAAACTGATAAACCGATAAGGAGAGTTCTATGAAACGAGTAGCGGCTATTTTACTGGCGCTTGCCATGGCAGTGCCTTTCGCATCCTGCGCAACGAACGACCCCTCCAAAAACCCGGGCACTTCCGCGCGCTCCACAACCGAGGCGCAGAAGGCGGACGGAACAACCAAAACGCCCGGGTCGTCGAACACGCCGGATAACCCCGAAACGCCCGATGACAGAACCGTCTTTGCACTGAACGGGAGCAGCGCGTGGGTGAAGAAGCTTGACCCCCGTATGGAAGCAATGGCGGACGGCATTCCCTGCGACTGGAGCGCGTCGGGCATTGAGTTTGTTGCAACCGGAAAGGGCGATATTACCTTTGCCCTCTCGGTCACCACCAATATGGGCGCGGGAAAGGAAGGCTGCTTCTTCCGCGCATATGTGGACGGCGCGGCATACATCAACGGCGAGAGCGCTTACTACGAAGTGAAAAAGGGTGACGCGACCATCACCCTGAAGAATCTGCCCGAAGGCACGCATACCGTCCGCTTGGTCAAGGTCACGGGCTACACGCTGGCGAACACGATGCTCAAGAGCGTGTCCTTTGACGGAACGGTTGCCGAGACCGCGCCTGCGGCGAAGAACCTGCTTCTGGAATTCGTCGGCGACAGCATCTGCTGCGGTTGGGGCGTGATCGGCGACCACAAGGGCGCTTACAGCGATCAGGACGCAACGATGGCATACCCCTATCTGATCGCCGAGGCGATGGGCGCAGATCTTTCGGTCATGGCGCTTTCGGGACAGGGCCTGACGGTCGGAAATCCGGGCATTTTCGCGGGCTACAAGTACGCAAGCCCCAACCGCTCGATGAAAACCGAGTACGGCTTTGCGCGGAAGGCGGACTATTCGATTCTCAATGTCGGAACAAACGATGCGTTTCAGAATCTTTCCGCCGCAGACTTTGAGGCAAAGCTGAAGGCGTTCGTTGCCGTGGTGCGCGAGAAGAACGGCGCGGACTGCCGCATCGTTCTGGTTGGCGGTATGATGAAAACCGAGTACAACGACATCATCAAGCGCGTAACGCATGAGCTTGGCGGTGCGGCGGAGAAATACTATGTGTACATCGCGGATCAGGCGGCGGGCGGCAACCATCCCACCGAGGCGGAACACAGAGAATACGCCGAGCTGTTGGGCGGAATGCTCGACGCGATCGAAAAGGGCACTTACGAAGAGGGCGGGGACGACACCCCGCGCCTGCCGACCAAGCTGACCACTGTCTGGAGTCAGGATTTCGAAAGTGTGACAACCCCTGCCGAAGCGGGCATTACGCAAACGATCACCCCGACCGACAAGTGCAAGGACAAATGGGCGTATGAAGTCAAGGACGGCGCGCTTTCCGTCTCCAAGCATCCGTGGCATGATACCCCCGATTACTATCTGACCTTGGTAGATGCCGCAAAATTGGCGGGCGCAAAGACCTACCTTCTGGAAATGGATCTGACCTTTACCGAACTGGCGGTTTTCTCGTTGATTCTCAACAATGATAACGCGCTTTCCCCGACCGACCGTGATAACAATCAGGTTGGCGCAGCGGTTGTGTCCGTGCGGCAGAATACCGGAAACGGTTGGGGCAAGGGCGAGGTCAAACTGCCGATTGTGACCAACTACATCGACTTTGAACCGAAGCAGACCGAAAAGTCCATCCGCAATCCGCTTCTGGATGCGGACGCGGCAAAGACCACCTTCCGCCTTTCGATTCTCGTGGAGAGCACCGAAGAGGGGTGCAAAGTCTCGGTCTTTGTCAACGGCAAGTATTCTTCAAGCTATACCTTTGACAAGGCGTTCAATGTGACCGGGAACAGCGCGATCGTTCTTTGGGCGCAGGATACATCGCTGACGATTGACAATCTGAAGCTGAGCATTCCCGCATAACACAAGGCAAGGGGACAGCCTGCTCGGCTGTCCCCGAAGGAGTTTTTATGAGAGAGGAACAGCTTTTCTGCGACGGCTGGATGTTCCATCGCGGAGACATCCGTCCCACGCCGCCGCGGCACAAAATGATTTCCTATCAAGGCGCAAAAACCGAGCGCTATCAGATGGGACCCGCGTCCCCCTACCACTACGTCACGGACGGAACGCAGTTCCCGACCGAAGAGAAGGAGTACACCTCCGAGGATTGGGAAAAGGTCACGCTCCCGCACGATTATCTCGCGGGCGACGGCTACGACCCCGCCTGCAGCGCCGCGCTCGGCTTCTGCAAATACGACAACGGGTGGTATGTCAAGCGTTTTGACGTTCCCGCCGGGGACGAGGGCAAGCGCCTGACCCTGTTGTTTGAGGGCGTGACGGGGCACGCAACCGTGACACTGAACGGTTGCCTGATGAAGCACAATTTCTGCGGTTACACGCCGTTTGAGGTCGACATCACCGACATGGTGAAGTACGGCGCGGAAAATTCGCTTGCGGTGTTTGTCGATATGACCGAACACGAGGGCTGGTGGTACGAGGGCGCGGGCATTTACCGCCCCGTGCGGCTTCGCAAAACCGACCTTTGCGCGATTGACCTCTGGGGCGTCTTTGCACGCCCCGAGCGGCAGGCGGACGGCACTTGGATTGTCCATACCGAGACGACCCTGCGCAACGCCGGCGAGCGGGACGAGCGCCTGACCGTGAAAGGGGAAATTCTGGACGCGGAAGGGCAGGTGGTTGCCACGTCCGGCGCGGAGACGACCGTTTCCCTGCGTGACGCTGCAACCCTGCGCTACGAATTTGCGGTTGGCGCGCCGCAGCTGTGGTCTCCCGAAACGCCCTTCCGCTACACCATGCGCACAAGCGTGTTTTGCGGGGAGACCGAGACCGACCGCGACGAGGTGAAATTCGGCTTCCGCACGATCCGCACCGACTGCAACGAGGGGTTGTTTATCAACGATAAACCCTATCGGCTCAAAGGCTTCTGCGCGCACGAAAGCTGCGGACTGACGGGAAAGGTCATCCCCGAAACTCTGCAACGCTACCGCGTGAAGCTGATGAAGGAGATGGGTGCGAACGCCTACCGCACGTCGCACTACCCGCAAAGCGAAGAACTGATGGAAGCGCTGGACGAGGCGGGCTTTCTGGTCATGGACGAAACGCGGTGGTTTGAATCGACCGACGAGGGGCGGGAACAGCTGGAAACGCTCATCAGGCGCGACCGCAACCGCCCGTGCGTGATCTTCTGGTCAATCGGAAACGAAGAGCCGCTCCATACCGACCCGCGTGGCGTGCGCATCTGCCGCTCCCTGCGTGCCCTCGTGCGGAAGCTTGACCCCTCCCGCCCGATTCTCACCGCCGTGACCCACAAGGGCGGCAGGGTTTATGACGAGCTGGACGTCATCGGGACAAATTACCTCTGGAAGTACATCGACAGCATCCGCGCGGCGCATCCGGACAAGCCGTTCCTCTCTTCGGAGTGCGGCGCAACGGGAACAACGCGGGGGTGGTACTATGATGACGACCCGCTCCACGGTTACGTCAGCGCCTACGACCACGATGTCAACAGCGCTTTCATGAGCCGCGAGAACACATGGAAGCGGATTCTTTCCTACCCATGGATGATGGGCGGATTCTTCTGGAACGCGTTCGAGTACCGCGGCGAGGCGGTGTGGCCGCGCGTCTGCTCGGTCAGCGGCGCGGTGGATCTGTATCTGCAACCCAAAGACGCGTTCTATCAGCACAAGGCGCTCTGGAGCGAAACCCCGACGGCGCATCTCCTGCCGCACTGGAACTTTGCGGGGCGGGAGGGCGAACCGATACGGGTATCGGTCTATACCAACCAACCGCAGGCGGAGCTGTTCCTTGACGGAGAAAGTCTCGGAAAACGCGACATCGAGCCTGCGGGGCACGCCGAGTGGCAGGTGCTCTTCCGCCCCGGGAAACTGGAAGTCCGCTGCGGGAAGGATGGGGAAATTCTTGCAACCGACGTGCGGGAGACCACGGGCGCGGCGGTGGCGCTGAAACTGCGCTTGGAAACGCCGGACGTGAAGAAGGGCGACACGGCGCTGGTTACCTGCTATTGCCTGGACAGCGCGGGCAGGGAAGTGCCGGATGCTGCGCCCACGGTGGACTTCACCGCCTGCGGGGGCGGACGGGTGTATTCCACGGGGAGCGGAAACGCCGACCATACGCCGATTTTTACGCCCACCCGCAGGATGTGGATGGGGCGGATCAGCGTGGCGGTCAGACTGACGGGGGATTCCCTCTGCAGACTGTACGCAACTGCCGACGGACTGCGCGGCGCGGGACTGGAAATCGGGAGCGAAAAGCAGGATATCTGAAGCAAAGGAGAAAAACGATTGGCACGGCTGTTTGAAGAACACCTGACCCGCGTGTGTGCCTGTCTGGACGGGGCATGGCGGATGCAGGCTGACCCCTGCGATGTCGGGGAGTCGGAGCAATGGAATCTGGGACTGCCGAACGGAGCGTTTACCTCTGTTCCGTCGGTTTTCAATCTGCGCGAGGGAATGCTCGACTACGAGGGTGCGGTATTCTACGAAAAGAACTTCTTTTCGGGTGGCGGCTGTCTGCGGCTGACCTTCGACGGGGTTCTGACAAAGGCAAAGGTCTGGCTTGACGGAGACCTCCTCGGAACGCACACGGGTGGCTTTACGGGCTTTTCGTTTATCGTCCCGAACGCCGCGAAGGGGTGGCATCGCCTGACGGTTTGCGCCGACAACCGTTTTGACGCGCATTCCATCCCGCAGAAAAAGGTGGACTGGTATCATTGGGGCGGGATCATCCGTTCGGTTCGGGTTGAGACGTTGCGCGGCATTGCGATTCTGTCGGAGCGCATGGAGTACACGCTTGATGACGCTCTGACCTCTGCCGCCGTGCGGGTGGTCATGCGGCTTTACAATGCCTCCGGCGCGGAAACCTCCGACGCGGTCCGGGTGGCACTCGATGGGGAAGAGGCGGCAAGCGTTTCCCTGACGTTGAAGCCGCATGAGACGCGGGAGGTGACGACAGAGACTTTTTCCGTACAGTCGCCGCGCCTGTGGTCGCCGGAGTCACCCGCGCTGTATACGCTGTCTCTCTCCACCGCGACCGACGACCTTGCCGACCGCGTGGGCTTCCGTCTGGTCGAGGTGAAGGACGGGCAGGTGCTTCTGAATCACCGTCCTGTGGAATTCCGCGGGGTGAACCGCCACGAGGAACACCCCGACTTTGGCTTTGCTTTCCCGCAGACCCTGATGGCACGGGATCTGGAGCTGATCCGGAATCTGGGATGCAATGCTGTCAGAGGGTCGCATTACCCGAACCGAAAGGATTTTCTCGATCTGTTGGACGAGAGCGGTCTGATGTTCTGGAGCGAGATTCCGATCTGGGGCTGCGGATTCTCAAGGGAAGCCCTTGCCGACCCGCTGATCGTTGCGGGGGGACTGGAAATGCACCGCGAAATGTTGGAACAGTACTACAACCACCCCTGTATCCTCTTCTGGGGCATGCACAACGAAATCCCGTCGGATTGTGCGGCGGCGGTGGAGATGAGCCGCAGCTATTACCGCTACCTGAAAGAGAGAGGCGGAAACCGTTTGGTGGTCTATGCCTCCAACCAACCCGAAAAGGATCTGTGCCTGCAGGATTGCGATTGCGTTTGCCTGAACATCTACCTCGGTTGGTATGAGGGAAATCCCTCGGACTGGGACGGGTACACCGACCGCATTCTCGAACGCCTGCGCGCGCTCGGGGTGGCTGACAAGCCGATTCTTTACAGCGAATTCGGCGCGGCGGCGCTTTTCGGCTGTCATGACGAGGATACGGTGCTCTGGAGCGAAGAGTATCAGGCAAAGCTGTTGGCGCACTGCCTGCGGGTCTTTCACAGCCATCCTGCCGTGGTCGGCGCGTTCGTCTGGCAGTTTGCCGACATCCGCACCTGCCCCGCCGCAGGCATCAATCGGGCGCGTGGTTTCAACAACAAGGGGATTCTGAACGAATACCGCAAGCCCAAATTGGCGTATCATGCCGTGCGGCAGTGCTATCTGGAATTTGCCCGTGCGGAATCCGGAACGAACGGGAAAGGGGAGATGAGACCATGACGGAGAACCTGATCGCATCCTGCCCGATGGAGCACCGCTTTCTGACGCCCGAGGACGGCGCGCAGTACTTCTTCGGCTACTACGATATGCGGGCGGACGACGGGAGCGGGCGGCACTTGTGCCATCGGGTGCAGTTTGCCGACCGCCTGCCGGAGGCGCAGGACGTGGCGGAACTGGGATATCTTGAAAATCGGGTGTTCACGCCGTTTGCAAAAACCACCGCGTGGAACTTTCAGCAGGGCGCGATGCTCGAATACCATCCCCGCGAGAAGAACACCGTTTTCTACAACACGGTTCACGGGGGAAAGTTTGTCACCGCAATGCAAAATTTTGCAACCGGGGAAACGCGGTATGCCGACCGCCCGTCCGCCTGCCATTCGCCAGACGGGAAATGGGGGCTTTCGGTCAACTTCGGCAGAATCTTCGATTTCCGCCCGGGTTACGGCTATGCGGGAATGGAAGATCCGAACCGGGAGGTCTGCGCGCCCGCCGATGACGGAATCTATCTCACGGATCTTGAGAACGGGACTTCCGGGATGCTGTTCCCGCTTTCGGTTCTTGCGCCGATCTCGGGATTTGCCGCGGATGAAAAGCTGCTCGTCAACCATATCACCTTCTCGCCCGACAGCAATCGGTTTCTGTTCCTGCTGCGCAATTTTCCGAACGGGAAAAGCCCGTGGCTGACAAGCCTGATGATCGGAAACCGGAGCGGAGAGGTTTACACGCTGCTCCCCGCAACCTATGTTTCGCACTACTTCTGGCTGAGTCCCGACGAGGTGGTCGCGCATTGCACCGTGGCAACGGTGGCGGGGGACAAAAAGAGCCTTTTCCGCCTGAATGTTGTGACGGGGGAGGCAAAGGAATACGATATGCCATACTTTACGCGGTTCCCGAACGGGGATATCCATTGCAGACTTGCGCCGGACGGCGAGAATATCATCGGCGACGGCTACGAGTTCGGCGGTTACCGCCGCGTGATGGAATACCGCGTTGCAACGGGGGAATCGCGGGAACTGTTTGCCGCAAGGTCGCCCAAACCCGCGAATCTGGACATCCGGTGCGATCTGCACGTCCGTTGCGTTTCGGACGGATGGGTCAGTTACGACACCACCGAGCGCGGAATCCGCGAAATCGCGGCGGTAAGATACTGACCGTCAATGCCCGAAGCTTTTTCGGCAACATTTTCGCCCGCCTTCCCCGGAAGGCGGGCGAAACCGTTTTTCTGTGATAAAACCTTACGGAAAGAGTTTTTCGAGCCTGCGGCAAAGGTCGGGGGCGGGCGGCGTGAGCGGGAGACGGTACTCGGACAGGCAGAAGCCGCACAGGAAGGCGGCGTATTTGACGGGGATCGGATTGACCTCTGCGGAAAGCTCGCGCAGAATCGGGCGGAGTTCCTGCATTTTCTGCGCGGCGCGTCGGTCGTTTCCTTCGTCGCACAAACGGCACAACTCGCACATCCGCTCGGGGAGAACGTTGGAAGCAACCGAAATCACCCCGCGCGCGCCCAACTTCATCGCCGCAACGGTCCGGTCGTCGTTGCCCGTGTAAAAGTCGAGGTCGTCCCCGCATTCCGCAATCGCCTGCTCCAGAAGCCCGAGGTCTCCCGAGGCTTCCTTGACAGCACAGATGCGGTCGATTTTCGCAAGCTCGCGGTAGTGCGCGGCGGTCAGGGTCATGCCCGTGCGCGAGGGAACATTGTAGACGATAACGGGGCGGTTGGTCGCTTCGGCAATCGCACGGTAGTGCGCGAGAATACCGCGGTCGGAAGCCTTGTTGTAGTAGGGCGTGACCGCAAGAAGCGCGTCCGCGCCCGCCTGTGTGGCGATTTCGGCAAGCCGCACGGCACGGTCGGTGCAGTTGGAGCCGCAACCCGCAAGGAGCGGAATCCGCCCCGCGATGCTCTCATGCGCCATGCGGATCAGTTCGCGGTGCTCGTCAAAATCCAGCGTTGCGCTCTCGCCTGTTGTTCCCGCAACCAGAATTGCCGCAATTCCGCCCGCGATCTGGAATTCGATCAGCGCCTCCAGTGCGGGGCGGTCGATTTTTCCGTCCCGGAACGGGGTAATCAGCGCGGTTGCCGCGCCTTTGAAAACGGTCGGTTTGTGTAAACTCATCCGAATTTTCCTCCTTTGGCGGGAAAAGACTTGCAATCCGCTCCCGTTTGGTATATAATATAAGAAACCGCGTCATACGGCGCAATCGCGGCAGTCCGGAACTGCCGATTGCAAATTGCCAATTGCAAATTGCAAATTGCCGCCGATAGCAGAATATGCGCAAACGATCCGGTTTGCGAAAGAGAGGAATTTTCACCCATGAGCGATATCATGACCAACGACCTGCCTGAAACCGCGCTGCGAACTGCGGATTTCGATTATGATCTTCCTGCCGAGCTGATTGCACAGCACCCGACCGAGCGACGCGACGCGTCGAGACTGATGGTGCTGAACCGCGAGAAGCACAGCATCGAGCATCGGCATTTTTCGGATCTGACCGACTATCTGCGGGCGGGGGACGTGTTGGTTGTCAACGATTCCAAGGTCATTCCCGCACGGCTTTACGGCTACGTGGAGGGCAGACCCGAGGCGGGGATCGAACTGCTGCTCCTGCGCCAGCGGGAACTGGATCTCTGGGAGACGTTGGTCAAGCCCGGAAAGCGCGCGCGCGTGGGCATGAAGCTTGTCTTCGGAGACGGGATGCTCACGGGAGAGATTACCGATATCGTGGAGGAGGGAAACCGCCTGATCCGCTTCTCCTACGACCACAGCGCACACGAGAATATCTATGACATCCTGCACAGGATCGGTCTGATGCCTCTGCCGCCGTACATTACCGAGCAACTGCGCGACAACGACCGCTACCAGACGGTCTATGCGCGCGAGGAAGGTTCTGCGGCAGCGCCTACGGCGGGACTGCATTTCACCCCCGAGTTGTTGGAACGCGTGCGCGCAATGGGCGTTGCGGTTGTTCCCGTGATGCTCCATGTGGGGCTCGGAACGTTCCGCCCGGTCAAGGAGGACAACATCCGCGACCATGTCATGCACACGGAGTTCTGCTCGGTCAGCGCCGAAAGCGCGCGGATCATCAACGAGCGGAAGAAGGCGGGCGGACGGCTGATCTGCGTGGGGACGACCTCCTGCCGGACGATTGAGAGTGTGGCGGAGGAGGACGGAACGATCCCGGCAAAAAGCGGGGAGACGGGAATCTTCATCTACCCGGGTTACCGTTTCAAAGCGGTTGACGCGCTGATTACCAACTTCCACCTGCCGCAGAGCACGCTTCTGATGTTGGTCTCGGCGTTCTACGACCGCGATCACATTCTCGAGGCATACCGCACCGCCGTGCGCGAAAAGTACCGCTTCTTCAGCTTCGGGGACGCGATGCTCATCGAATAATTTTCCGCCATACATCGTTGCTCCTCGTCTCGAACGGCTCGACGTACAGGGAGTACGCCTTCGCCGCCGCTCGCTCGGTGCGCCTCGTCTGACGAAAAATTCTTCTGATGAGAGGTCGTACCCGCGTCCCGTAAGGTGATGCTGATTCAATGAGCGGGGCGATGAAAAAAGATTTTTGTTTTTTTCAGAAAAGGTCTTGACAATATGTGATTTATCACATATAATATAAGTGTCGGGGAATGATGATTGAAGGAGTTGGTTAAACTGTTTGAGGTTGAGTACTATGAAAGAAGCGATGGCAGCCATCCCGCCGAGGAATTTATTCTATCACAGGATTTCAAGATGCAGGCAAAGCTGTTCCGACTCCTTGAATTGCTTGAACTGAAGGGAAACGATTTGCGCGAACCGTACTCTAAACCGCTTTCTGACGGAATATTTGAGGTTCGTGCGATTCAGGGAAATCAAATTACAAGGGTTTTATATTTTTT
This sequence comes from uncultured Eubacteriales bacterium, assembly GCA_900547725.1. Lineage (GTDB taxonomy): Bacteria > Bacillota > Clostridia > Oscillospirales > CAG-272 > UMGS1865. The sequence goes on along the minus strand of URHR01000001.1, from coordinate 11,363 downwards.
TGTGATTGGTAAAAAAATCATCCTTACAAACGGGTTTGTCAAAAAGACGCAAAAGACGCCGACCCGCGAAATAGAGTTGGCGAAAAAATATCGCACCGATTACGAATGCAGAAAGGGGATTATGTAATGGGAAAAAATTTCAGAGAAACCTTGAATGCGCAAATGAAGAATCCGGAGTTCAAAGAGAAATGGGATGCATTAGAGCCGGAGTACCAAATTATCAAGGCTATGCTGAATTCTCGGATTGAAAAATCCCTGACGCAACAGCAACTGTCGGAAATAACCGGGATTCCGCAGGCTGACATCAGCAGGTTGGAGAACGGAAATGCCAATCCTTCCCTGAGAACGCTTCAGAGACTGGCGGAGGGAATGGGAATGAAGCTGAAGTTGGAATTTGTGCCTGCAAACCGCTGAAAGTTGAAGGACAGAGCATCTGCAAATACGCCGAATCGGGCGGATCTATGAGATGCGCCCGATTCGGTTTGGTTTCCGCTTTCCGTCAGTTGCCGCAGCAGTTGCAGAGCAGAATGCAGGCGAGGATGATGAGCCAGATCCAGTTGTTGTCAAAAAGCTGACAAATGCAGTTGCCGTTCATAATATTACCCTACCTTTTCGAGATTCGGAAGGGACGGAGCGGGCTGTGCGGCGCGTCTGCCGTCGCCGCCGTTCCGCCCTCCTGCTATCATAGTATGTCGGACGCAGAGATGTGTGCGTGGATTCTGTCGGATTTTGCGGAAATGAATCTTTGCAAGTTTACTGATGCCGAAAAATGACGGTTCGGGGGTACTTTTTCCTCTGTTTTGCAGGATTTTGGAACGCGAATTGCAGGCAAATCGGGCGACTTTGTGTGAAATCACTAAAAAGCCTGCGAAAATCCATGGAAATTACGGACAAGAATCCGATTGACAAAATCGGGAAAAAAGGGTACAATATAAGAAAATCAGGAAAGGCGGACGGAATCATGCAAACAGGCTGTCGCACAAACGGATACGCAACACCGTGTGAAACGGCTTTTTCCGCTCGCGCTTGCCGCTATGCCGTATATGGAATTTCGGACACTGCTGTCGCAGTGTCTGTTTTTGTTTTGCTGTGCCTGTGCGCGGTAGCCGTAGCGGTTGTAGCCGATCTGATTGTACTTGCGATTGCAGGCGTAGGGATTCTTGTGCTTGTACTTGCTTTGATTGTACGAATCTGCAAGGGACGAAACCGATTTACCGAACGGAACAAGCATTGCGCCATGCCGTAACAGTTTGCGGCGGGCAGAGGGCAGCTTTCCGAACGGGAAGCTGCCCTCTCTTTTGGTTCTTTGCCGTCGGTATCCGACGGCGCGGACATAGATACTTCCAAAGAAAAGAGAGGGAACAGACATGAAAAAGGTTGGAAAGTTTTTGGCGGCGGCACTGGCGGCAGTCCTGTGCACGGCGGGATTTGCGTCCTGCAGGAAGCAGAATTATGCGGAAAAGAACACCGAATTCATCATCGGAATGTCCGGACCGCTCAGCGGGGGCGCGGCGCTCTACGGCGAGGCGGTGCGGAACGCCGCGCAGATGGCGATTGACGAGATCAACGAGGCGGGCGGACTGAACGGCGTGAAATTCAGACTGTTGGCTCTGGATGACGCGAACGATGCGGATAAGGTTGCAACCAACTATGCCGAACTGCTCAAAAAGGGTACGCAGGTGTCGCTCGGTTGCGTGACGACCAAACCGGCGCTGGAATTCAAGAGCCTTTCGGAGAGTGACAACCTCTTCTTCATGACCCCGTCCGCTTCGAACGATGAAGTCCCGAAAGTTCCGAACGGCTACCAGATGTGCTTTGCCGACGGTAATCAGGGCAAGGTGGCTGCGGAATACGTCAGGCAGATGGTTGGCGACGGGAAATACGAGGCGGCGCAGATCGGCGTGTTCTATAAGTCCGACGAGGCGTACTCCAAGGGGATTTACGACCTGTTCCGCGAGAACGTGGGAAGCGAGATTGCCAACGCGATGAAGGTTACGGTCTTTACCGATACCAACGATTCGGATTTCTCCCAACAGATCGAACAGCTCAAGGACTGCAAGTTCATCTTCCTGCCGATCTACTACACGCCCGCGTCGCTGTTCATGACGCAGGCAGTCAGAGCGAACAAGATCGCCGCAGACGCGGTTTACTACGGCTGTGACGGTCTGGACGGCATCGACTCGATGGAAGGTTTTGATATGTACACCATCCCGCAGGAAATTTCCATGCTGTCGCACTTCAACTCCAAGTCCACGGACGCGAAAACCGTGGAGTTCGTAGCCAAGTACACGGCAAAATACGGCACGGCAACCCTGAACCAGTTCGGCGCGTCGGCTTACGACTGCGTGTATGCGATCTGGGGCGCAATGAAGGCGGCTGCCGAAAAAGACCCGGGCAGTATCTCGGTGACCATGAGCCACTCCGAGCTGTGCGAAGTCCTCAAGGCGCAGCTGAACGGCGGTTATACCTTTGACGGCGTGACCGGAACAGGCATCAAGTGGAACGCGGACGGCTATGTCGATAAGCCTGCCGTGAAGTATGTGGTAAAGGAAGCGGGCGCGACGAAGCCCGAATAATTCAGGCGCGGCAGTCAGATTGCCGCTGACACAGCACAGACGGGAGACGGAAGGAGCATTATGGAATTTTTAACTACACTCATCAACGGACTGAGTCTGGGCGGGATTTACGCCATGATCGCGTTGGGGTATACGATGGTATACGGCATCGCGAAAATGCTGAATTTCGCGCACGGCGACATCATCATGGTCGGCGGATATACCATCTTTGTGTTCATGAATCTGACGGGGAATCCGTGGGCGGCGATTGTCGCGGCAGTCGTGTTCTGCGTTCTGCTCGGGTTTGCGATCGAAAAGGTTGCATATAAACCTCTGCGGGGCGCTTCCCCTCTGGCGGTGCTGATTACCGCAATCGGCGTGAGTTACTTTTTGCAGAGTCTGGCGCAGATCATCTTCGGGTCTGCGCCCAAGATGGTGAACCTTCCCGACCTCGGCGTGGTCAGCTTCGGAGGTCTGACGGTTCAGTGCTCCACGTTGGTCACGCTCGGCTGTACGGTTGCCCTGATGGTGGGGCTGAACCTGTTCATCAAGTTCACCAAAACCGGGCGCGCCATGCTTGCGGTCTCGGAGGATCGCGGCGCGGCGCAGCTGATGGGCATCAACGTCAACGGCATTATCTCGGTAACCTTTATCATCGGCTCGGCGCTCGCGGCGCTTGCGGGGCTGTTCTACCTGCTCAAATCTCCGAGCATCAACAGCACCTTCGGCTCGCTGCCGGGCATCAAAGCGTTTACGGCGGCGGTCATCGGCGGCATCGGGTCAATCCCGGGCGCGATGCTCGGCGGCATCCTGCTCGGCGTGGTGGAATGCTTCTGCAGCAGTATCACCGTGCTTGCGCCCTACACCGACGCGATTGAGTTCACCATCCTGATCGTGATCCTTCTGGTTCGCCCGACAGGATTCCTCGGAAAGAAACGGAGGGAAAAGGTATGACGTCACCGGCACGAAAGAAGATCAAGTGGAAGTACTATGTCAACTACGCCGTCATCGGCGCGCTGACGGTTCTGTTCGGCATCCTCTCGGTTGCGGGCGGGCTGGATCAGGGCACGCAGTTCCTGCTCGAGAAGATCGGCATCAGTATCATTCTGGCGGTGTCGCTCTCGCTTGTGGTCGGTTTCCTTGGGGAGCTGAGCCTCGGGCACGCGGGCTTTATGTGCGTGGGTGCGTATCTCGGCGGCAAGCTGTCGGTCGTGCTGGTGCGGGCAATGGGGAACGGGATTCCCGCCCTGCTCCTTTCGGTTCTGGTCGGCGGAATCGTTGCGGCGCTGTGCGGCGTGGTCATCGGGCTTCCCGCGCTCCGTCTCAAGGGGGACTACCTTGCCATTGTGACGCTTGCGTTCGGCGAGATTGTCAAGTCGGTTTTTCAGAACACGAATCAGGAGACTTTCGGCGGTGCGCTCGGTATGGCAACGCCGCGCTACGACCGCAACACGCTGTTCATTCTGGAATTCGTTCTGGTGCTTGTCACGCTTGCGGTGGTGCAGAACCTGATCCGCAGCCGACACGGGCGCGCGATTACGGCGATCCGAGACAGCGAAATTGCGGCGCGCGCAACCGGAATCAACGTAACGAAATACAAGCTGTTGGTCTTTACCGTTTCCGCCTTCTTTGCGGGCGTTGCGGGCGTGCTCTACAGCTACGGCAACAACATGGTGCAGAGCGCGAAGTTCGGCTATAATTACTCCATCGAGATTCTGGTCATGGTGGTGCTGGGCGGCATGGGAAGCATCAACGGCTCCATCATTGCGGCGGCGCTGATCACCTTCCTCAATCTCAAACTGGCAACGGTTCTCACGGGCAACCTTGCGGTTCTGCAGAACATGGTTTATGCTCTGGTGCTGATTCTGATTGTCATTTACAACAACGCGCCCGCGCTCAAGGGCTTCCGCGAGAAGTACAACCTGCGGCGGCTGATCGACAGGCTGTTCCGCCATCGCAAAGATCCTGCGTTCGTGCGCGAGGACGAGGCAAGCTGGGAGCGGATTCCGACGAAGATCGAAATGGATGAGCTTCTCTCGGTCGACCTGCGCCCGGGCGAGTACCCCGAGGGAGAAATTCCCGAAAAGCCCGACAAGAAAACGGACGGAAAGGAGTCCCGATAATGGCAGAGTATATTTTGGAAACGCGCGGACTGGGAATCTCCTTTGGCGGTCTGAAGGCGGCGCAGGACGTGAATCTGCGTGTGAAGAAACAGGAGATTTACGGCCTGATCGGTCCGAACGGCGCGGGCAAGACGACGGTGTTCAATATGCTGACGGGGGTCTACAAGCCGACGGCGGGGGAGATCCTTCTGGACGGCGTTCGCATTGACGGAATGGGGCAGGAGAAGATCAACCGCCTCGGCATTGCGCGGACGTTTCAGAACATCCGTCTGTTCAACAACATGACGGTGGTGCGGAACGTGATGGTGGGACAGCACAACAAGGAAGCCTACAACACGAATTTTGCCGAGACGGTTCTGCGGCTTCCGCGCCATTTCCGCGTAGAGAAGGAGATGCGCGAAGAGGCGAAGTCGCTGTTGCGCATTTTCGGACTGGAGGACGTGCGCAACGAGCTGGCGGCGAATCTGCCCTACGGCAAGCAGCGGAAGCTGGAGATTGCGCGCGCGCTTGCAACCGGACCGAAGCTGCTCCTGCTTGACGAGCCTGCGGCGGGGATGAACCCGCACGAGACCGAGGAACTGACCGGGACGATCCGGCAGGTGCGGGATCGGTTCGGAATGACGATTCTGCTGATCGAGCACGACATGAGTCTGGTATCGGGCATTTGCGACGAGCTGACGGTGCTGAATTTCGGCACGACGTTGGCGCAGGGGGCGACTGCCGAGGTATTGAAGAACCCCGAAGTCGTGAAGGCATATCTGGGTGACTGAGAAAGGAGACGCGACATGGCAATGCTGGAGGTACGGGATCTGGAGGTCAGCTACGGGCTGATCCGTGCGATCCGGGGAGTTTCCTTTGCGGTCAACGAGGGCGAGATTGTGGCGCTGATTGGTGCGAACGGCGCGGGCAAGACGACCATTATGCACGCGGTGGCGGGTCTGATTCCGAAGCGTGCGGGGCAGGTATCGTTTCTCGGAAACGACATTACGAACACCCCGGCATACAGATTGGTTTCGATGGGGATGGCGCAAGTGCCCGAGGGGCGGCGGATTTTTCAGGAGCTGACGGTTGAAGAGAATCTGCGTCTGGGGGCGTACACGCGGAAGGACAAGAAGGAGATTGACGGGACGTTGGAGCGGTTATACGGGCGGTTTGCGATTCTGCGCGAGCGGTCGGGGCAGGTTGCGGGGACGCTTTCGGGCGGCGAGCAGCAGATGCTTGCGATGTCGCGGGCGCTGATGTCGCATCCGAAGCTATTGCTTCTGGACGAGCCGAGCATGGGGTTATCTCCGCTCTATGTGAGCACGATTTTTGAGATGATTGAGCAGATCAACCGCGAGGGGACGACAATTCTTCTTGTGGAGCAAAATGCGAAAAAGGCGCTCTCGATTGCAAATCGCGCCTACGTTCTGGAGACGGGTGAGATCACGAAGTCCGGCTCGGGCATTGAACTCCTCCACGACGACGCTGTACGGAAGGCTTATCTGGGGGGGTAAGGGAAAAGACCTTGGAGGGAGAAGGGACCCCCTTTCGGAGGGTGTCCCTTCTCCCTCCAAGCCTCCCTTATCCTCCCCGAACTTCCCCCCAGAACCCCGCCGTTTCACGAGCGAAAATTCGGTTCGCTTTTTATGGCGGCGGGGTTCTGGGGGGAAGTGTTTGGAGAACCGGGAGGTGCGAAGGTTTTATATGGTGCGGCTATCGCGCCTTATTTGTGGATGTTGGACGGAACGAGTTAGGAGGAAAAGATGGGAATTAAGAGTTTGAGTATTCGGATTGACGAGGATTTATTGGATAAAATTCATGTGGTTGCGGACTACGAGGGGCGCAGTGCGAACAGTGAGATCAACATTCTGATCCGCGATGCGGTGGAGCAGTTTGAAGCGAAGCACGGCGAAATTGTGTTACACGGAAAGAAAAAAGGATAAAAGAACCCCCGCACGGCGATTGCCGTGCGGGGGTTCTTTATGGCAGGTCATGAATCGATTCCGATATGATCCCAGTCAATCTGCTCATCGTCCACGAAGCCGCTGTTTTCTGCGGCTTTGATTCTTTCCGCCTCTTCCGGTGTCACTTTCGTGAAGTCGGGGTCCCATGCAAGAATTAGTTTTTTGATAAACTCATAGGCGAACACCTTGTCAGCTTCCGGCAGGACATCCATTAAGCGAGCGGCTTCCCATGCAATATTCGACATAACAGGCACCTCCTCATTTATAGATATCGCCACGATTGCCGATATCAATTACAAAAATAATTTCTACTGTTTCTTCCTTTTCCAATCGGTAAATGATTCTCCATGAACCGACCCGGAGTCTTTTTCTTTCGTCGTTATAACCCTGCATGGGTTTGATATCTCCGATTGGTGGGGTGCTTGACAACCCCTCAATGGCATCTCGGATTCGCATTACGGATTTCTTGTCCAACTTGGATAGAAATTTTAAGGCATCCTTTGAATATTTGATCTTCACTTTCAACCCCCGACTATTCTCCGTAGAAACAAAAAGTTTATTCTATACTTTCATTATATCGGTTTTTTTTTGATTTGTCAATACCCATTGCTAAATTTATCTTGCAAAAAATCTATGGGATCATAGCTTTTGATACAGCGAGAGGGACTTTCTCAAAGAAAGTCCCTCTCGATAATTGACTTATTTATCTTTTTTATTCGTGTCTGTTTCGCCCCAGACGTGGAGGACGTTGCAGTAGGGGCATTTTCCGGAGACGCCGCGGTAAGTGAAGTGCGCGGAGCAGCAGGGGCAGGTTACGCTATGCTCTTCCTCGGAGGAAGCCGATGTATCTGCCGCATTGCTTGCGGTCTCGGCTGCGGGCTTTTTGGTGGCAAGATCCGTTCCGCCAAAGACCACTTTTTTCGCCTGCGGGACGAAGAAGAGCAGAGCCGCGCCCGCAACGGTCATCAGCGTTTCGGGGAGCATATAGGAGCCGTTATACAGGAACGAGTAGAGTTTGGGGCGGTTGAAGAAGGTCTCGCCGAACACGATGAATTTGTCGTAGTTGACCCACAGCAGGATGCCGGAGAGATAGTGCACGAAGAAGCGCAGGAGGCAGGCGAGCACCATTCCGACGAGGCATCCGACTACGCCCTTTTTGCGGAACAGTCCCGCAAGACCCAGAACCGTGAATGCGAGCAGATAGTCCAAGAACATGGAAGCCACGAACATTCCGGGCGTCAGACTCCATGCGATCATATCGGGCAGTCCCGTAAAGAACTGGAACAGCGAATAGAGAAACGCGGTGGGAAGTCCCCATTTCAGCCCGTGGCGCACCGAAACCAGCATGACGGGGAGCATGGAGAAGAGTGTGACCGAGCCGCCGAGTGGCATTTTGTAGATGACCACGAACGACAGCGCGATGGAGAGTGCCAGCATTATGGCGCACTCCGAAAGAGTCCGAACTTTTGATTGTCTCATATTTTACCTCCGAGACGAATAAAAAATACCGCACACAAATGCGTACGGTATTCGGGACGCGCCCAATCCTCTTTCTGACGGATCGGTTTGCATCCGAAAAATCTCCCTACGCCGGCATTACCCGTATCAGGTGAAAGGGTTCGGCTCTCGCCGTCTCAGCCTCCGCTCGCGCGTCAGCACCCCCGATTTCTATGCGGTTCGTGTCATATTATAGCACATCCCCCCGCTTTTGTCAACCCCTGCGGCAAAATTTGTATCTGGATTTGGGGGAGAGTAAGCCATCGGGGCAAAAAGCGTGAAAATTTCGTTTTTCTCTTTTCAAACCGACCCGAGTATGCTATAATAAGTATAGATTTTTTGATTTTGCGAGGTATCCCATGCACAACAACTTTTTCGGACGCGTCAGGGCGTGGTTTACGCGCGGCAGACGGGCGCTTTGGGCGGTGCTCTGCTTCTATCTTGCCGCCTCGGCGCTTTCCCTCGTCCTTTCCGCGCGCGTCCGCATCAATTACGACATCTCCGATTACCTTCCCGCCGATACGCAGACCGCGCAGGCGATGGAGATGATACGGGAGGAGTTCGGCATGACGGGAAGCATTCAGGTCATGGCATCCGACAACATCACCGTCCCGCAGGCGGAGGATATCAAGGCGGAACTGGAGGGCATTCCGAACGTTCTGACCGTCAGCTTTGACGGGGCGGATTCCCGCTATTACCGCGACGGAACGGCGCTTTTTGCGGTTCTTGTCAACGGCGATGACTACTCCGAAGCCGCGCGGCAGGTCTCGGCGGATATCCGCAAGGTTATGGAGCGCCGCGCCGATGTTCCGCACGTTGACTACGGCGGAACAGCCATCCGCAAGCAGATTCTGCAGGAGTCCATCACGCGGCAGATGGTGCTGATTCTCGCGCTGTCGCTCTGCATGGTGGTTGTGATCCTGCTGATTACCTCGCGCTCGTGGCTCGAGCCGCTGATCCTGCTTGCCGCCTCCGGCGTGGCGGTTCTCATCAATCGCGGAACGAACCTGATGTTCGGCGAAATCTCCTACATTACCAATTCCATTGCGGCAATCCTCCAGTTGGCGCTTTCCATCGATTACAGCATCGTGCTTCTGCACGCCTACCGTTCCCGACGCGCCGAAGGGGAAGATCCGTATCCCGCCATGCGCCGCGCGATCCGCTCGGTTCTCCGCCCGGTTTCGGCAAGCGCGCTGACCACGGTTGCGGGGCTTCTCGCGCTCCTGTTCATGAGTTTCCGCATCGGCTACGACGTCGGCATCGTCCTGATGAAGGGCATTGTCATTTCCGCCGTGACTTCGGTCACGCTCCTGCCGGCTCTGGTTCTGCTCTTTGAGCGCCCGATGGAAAAGACCGAAAAGCGCGCTTTCGTACCGCACGGTTCTGCGTTTGTCACGGTGGCAAAGCGGGCGGGCAAGGCGCTCGTGCCGCTCGCGCTTGTGCTTGCGGCGGTCTGCGGCGTGGTGCAGTCCTCCAATCAATATTGCTTCAGCGACAAAAGCACGGCGAACAGCCCCATATCCGAAGTCTTTGGGCAGAACAACACCGTGGTGCTGATCTGGGAAAAGAGCGAAAACGATTCCGCCTACGAAGCCGCGCTTGCCGCCCGCCTTGCGGACTGCCGCCGCGCCGACGGAACGCCGGTTCTGACCGGGACCACGTCCTATTCCGGTATCCCGCTCATCGGGGTGTTGGAGCGGGAGAACAGCGCCGAAGAACTCTACAGTGCGCTTGCGCAGGAACTGCCGGAGGGGAGCGGGCTGTCGCTGTCGCTTGTCCGTCAGCTTTACGGCATGACGGCGTGGGACACGGTCAGGGACAACGCGGTGGACTTCCGCGCGATGCTGGACCATCTGGCGGCGCTTTCCGCCTCGCCGGATTTTGCCACATTCATCCCCTCCGACACTGCCGCCGATCTGGTGCGCCTGCGGGACGGCGTGAAGCAGGCGGTTGAAACGATGGAAGCGCCGACCGACCGCGCCGCGCTTCTTGCGTTCTGCGCGGAGTCTCTGAATCTGACCTACACCGAGGCGCAGGCGGATGCAATTTTTGCGGGCTACTTTGCCGAGACAGCCGGGACAGCCGGGGCAGCCGGAACGGCGGAAGAAGCGCGTGAAACCGCGCCCCTGCTCGGTCTGCTTTCCTATATGGAGTCGCACAGGTGGATCAAGAGCAATCTGGAATCGGCGATCATCCGCGGTTACCGCAACACCTACGGGCTGATCTGCTCCGCCCCCACGGCGGCGGAATTTCCCACGACCCTGCGGGAGGTTGTCAGGGGGCTGACCGGCTCTTATCCCAAGACTGCAATCTCCGCCGCGCTTGCCGGGCAGGCGTACCTTTCGTATTTCCTTGCGGACGGTCGGATTCCCGACAGAACAATCGGCGGTTGGGAGTTGCTCGCGTTCCTGACCAACGCGCTGCAGGAGGAGGACGGGCTTGGCGGCTTGCTTCCCGACGGTGCGCTGACGGTATTGGACGGCGCGCTTGCGCAATTGGAGAAGGCGAAGGCGCTGTTTCGCGGCGAGCGCTACACGCGGATGCTTCTGTCGGTGGATCTGCCGAACGAGGGCGCGGATTCCGCGGCGTTTGTAAAAGCGTTGGGCGCAATTCTGACCGATGTTGTCGGGTCTGACGCGCGGGCGGCGGGGGAGATCATCTCAACCTCCGATCTCACCTCGACCTTTTCGCACGACAATCTTCTGATCTCGGTTTTCACTCTGGTTTCGGTATTCGCAATCGTTTTGCTTCTGTTCCGCTCGCTTTCCCTGCCGATTCTGCTGGTGAGTGTGATTCAGGGGGCAATCTTCATTGCAATGGCGGTTGCGGGCGCGATTGAGGGGGCGATGGGCGGAATCTTCTTCATGAGTTACATTGTATCGGTCTGCATTCTGATGGGCGCGACGATCGACTACGGCATTCTGATGTCCTCGAACTATCTGGACGCGCGGCGGGAACACGATCGCGGTGATGCGTTGAAGCTTGCGGTTGCCGCCGCGATGCCGACGGTCTTTTCCTCGGGATTGATTCTCTCGGTTTGCGGTTTCGTGATTCACTTTCTCTCCACGCAGAATGCGATTTCAACGGTGGGGCTTTTGCTCGGCATCGGCACGGTTTCCTCTGTTCTGATGATTACTTTCGTTCTCCCCGCGCTCCTCTACCTCCTCGACCGTTTCGTTCTGGGGCTGTCTTGGAGGAGGTAGGGGAGGAAGACCTTGGAGGGAGAAGGACCCCCCTTTCGG